>CAZSPF010000035.1:3673-6543 GCA_964608695.1 uncultured Fimbriimonadales bacterium
CTATGTGTTGGAACTGGAACTTTTGCAAGAAGCGGGATTTCATCCTTTGGAAGTGATACAGTGCGCGACAATGAACGGCGCATTAACATTGCACGAGCCGAAGGGGGAGAAGATACAGTTCGGTGTTGTACGCACAGGGATGCTGGCAGACTTGGTGATTGTTGAGGAAAACCCTCTGGAGAACTTTAAAGTGTTGTATGGCACGGGTGCCGTGAAACTTAACGATAAAACCGGGAAACCCGAAAGAGTGGGGGGGGTGAAATATACGGTTAAGGATGGAATTGTATATGACGCAAAGAAGTTGTTGGGTGATGTTGCAGCTATGGTGGAAAAACAAAAGGCAGAAAGATCGAGGAGGTAGTTTTTAAGCCAAATAGTTTCGAACTTACTCTGTTTCGTCTCTAAGAAATGTGATTTCAGCGACGACTTTTGACTTCAAGTTTCTGATCGAAAACTTCCCTCCTATCGCTCGAGTGAGAGTGCTAACAATTTGTAATCCGAGGCTACTGTGTTTTTCTAAACTGAAGTCATCTTGCAGTTGTTTCCCTGTGTTTGATACTTTTATATGCATGACGTTTGCTTTTGATGCAACTTTGATTTCTATTTCACCTGTTGACTTTTCACCAAATCCGTGTTTTATAGCGTTTTGTATGAGTTCGTTTAAGATGAGTGCAACTTGTGTTGCTTGGTTTAATGAAAGAGGAATGTTTTCACCAATAACGTTTATGTGCAACTGTGCATCTCGGGTGGGTATCGCTTGCTGGTGATAATGTGCAAGGTTTTCTGCTATAGACACAATTCCCACTCTGTCTAAATCTTCGCGTGATAACAGGTCATGAACCGAAGATATTGCGGAAATTCTTCCAAGACTGTCGTAGATTACATCTGCTGCAGATTTCTTTGATATGTCGAGCAGTTCAAGGCGTAAAAGGCTGACTATTTGCTGCAAATTGTTTTTAACACGATGATGGAGTTCTTGCATAAGAGTTGACCGCACTTGTAGCTTTGCGTGTTCGATTGCGATTGCTGCTTGTTTTGCAAGAGCCTCGAGAGCACGCAGTTCTACTTTTCCGAAAGTGTGAAATTCATCGGTGTAACAAGTCATTACTCCTATAGGAATATTACGAACTATAAGAGGAACGCAGACCATAGACTTTAAACCTTGTTCAAATGCTAAGTCATGCCCGACATATTCTTCAGCCTCTAAAATATTTTCGACTGTTATGATGCGTTCTTCAAGGACTGCCCTACCCGCATAGCTTTCTCCGATTTTCAAGCTTCTTTTCTTTCGGTATGCACGGTGTTCGGATTGAGTGGCTCGCAGTACAAGTTCTTTTCTTTCTTCATCGATCAAGCGTACATTTACGACTTTGTAACCCAGCCTTTCCGCAGTGAAACTAACGAGAAGCTGAAGTATTTCCTCGAGATAAGGACTCGCACCTATGATTTCCGTAACTTCCGTAACGGCTTCCGCGTGCTCTACTCTTTGCTTAAGCCTAATCACCCTTTCGTGGTGACCGATTGCGCGTGCGACTTGTTCTGCTATGCGTGAAAGAATGTTGGCTTCGCTTTGTGTATAACCGTATGCGTGCCGTGTTCTTACGTTAACAACACCGAGCAGTTCACCTTCAAAAATCAACGGTACGCACAGCAGACTTTGAAACGAGCGCTCGTCAAGCCCGGGATAGTCGAAGAATCTTGGGTCGTTCCATGGCTCCCGTTTTATGGCTATAGGCCTTCGATTCATAGCCGCCCAGCCTGTCAGCCCTTGTCCGATGTCAATTGAAACGTTTCCTACCTTTTCCGGCTCATTTGTGTCCGCAAAAAGGGTTAATCTTCCCTCTTCGAGGTCAGCTAAGAAGATTTGAGCCGCATCTGTTCCGGTTACGCGTCGAGCTATCTCCGCAATTTCATGAAGAGCTTGGGAAGGCGAACCTGCTGCATCTAATACACGCCCGATCATTGTGAGAGCATGAACGAGAGACTGTTGCTCCTTTATTTGTGAGATTAGATCTTCGTTACGGTGATGGGCTTTTGAACTTAAAAATCTGTTTCTATGCACTGAGGGCCAAGTTGGTTTTGTTTTTTTAGGCTTCATGACAGGTTGATTGGTTTAGTATAGTTTTTGACGCATCAAAAAATCTGATTTGATGAGAGAAAAATTTGCTTCAAAATTGCGTATAATGACGCAGATGACCTCAAGCGTATTAACCGAAGAGCGGTTACCCACCATTGCAATTGTCGGAAATCCGAACGTTGGCAAAAGCGTTTTATTCAATCGGTTAACGGGTAAATACGTCACCGTTTCAAATTATCCCGGCACGACAGTGGAAATCGCTACAGGAAAGGCAAAAATTTTTAACAGCAAGTGCATTATTTTAGACACTCCCGGGATGTACTCGATGAATCCCATTACTGAAGAGGAGCGAGTAGCAAGGAGATTGTTAATGTTTGAGAAGCCGGACGTTGTGCTTCATGTTGTTGATGCTAAAAATATTAGCAGGATGCTACCGCTTACCTTACAGCTTATCGAAGCCGGAGTGAATTTAATTTTGGTTGTGAACATGATTGATGAGGCTGAGCGTGTGGGCGTGAAAATTGATGTCAATGAATTGAGAGAAAAATTGGGAATACCTGTTGTCGCCACTGCATGCCTGTTTGGTAGGGGCGTAGATTTGTTACGTGATTTAGTGTATGAGCGCCTCGCTGTCCGGTAATGAGACACAGATTCTTCTTTATGATGCTTCAATAGAGGAGGCAGTTTCGCAGATACAGTCGCTTCTTCTCGCTGGAGATTACGGCATATCTTCACGTACAGTTGCCACTTTGGCTTTACAGAATGACGAGGAGATATTGGGAAGTATCGAAAG
>CAZSPF010000035.1:6567-20692 GCA_964608695.1 uncultured Fimbriimonadales bacterium
AAAAAATAAAAGTTTTGATTAACTCCTTCCGTGAAAATAATTCTGGAGTGTCTCCGGATGCTATTATTCTCAATACAAGAATTACAAAGGCTAAAGAATTAGCATCGCATGCAGTTTTAGAAGATGGATCGGTTCTTCACAATAAAAGTGGAATTGGGGCTCTCTTAGCGAGTTTGTGTTCGCACCCTGTTTTAGGATTTTTAGTTTTACTTTTGGTTTTATATTTTGGATTGTACCAATTTGTTGGGATATTCGGAGGTGGAACTCTTGTTGGGTTAATCGAGGAAGACCTTTTTGGAGAAATCATTAATCCGTGGATGACTAACTTGTTTGTTTCATTTGCTCCTGAGGGCTCGGTTATTTATGAATTGTTTGTTGGTGAGTATGGCGTGTGGACACTTGGTGTTACCTATGCAATTGCACTAATCCTTCCTATTGTGTTTACTTTTTTCTTGATGTTTTCGATATTAGAAGATACAGGTTATTTGCCGAGACTTGCGCTATTGGTGGATAGAATGTTTAAAAAGATAGGGTTAAACGGTAGAGGAGTGATACCGATTGTTTTAGGTTTTGGCTGTGATACGATGGCAACATTAGTTACACGCATCTTAGAGAGTAAAAGGGAAAGAGTTATCGCTACATTTTTATTAAGTCTATGCATTCCATGCAGTGCACAACTTGCAGTAGTTACAAGTTTATTGGCTTCCGCGGCTGTTGTGCATTATGCAGGCATCTCTATACCAACTCTTTTGTTTGCTTGGGGGGGAATAATGGCAATGGTGTTCTTGCTTTCTGGTTATCTTGCGGCAAAGATTACACCGGGAAGAACAGCACCATTTTATATGGAGTTACCACCGTTACGTCTTCCGAGTTTTCATAACGTTTTTGTAAAAACTTTGGCTCGAGTGCAGTGGTATTTCCTTGAAGTGTTTCCGCTTTTTATAATCGCAAGTGTGGTTATTTGGGCAGGCAGGATGGAAATCGGATGGGTTTTACTTATGGCTTGGATGGGTTTTGCATTGGGTAAAAGAAAAGGAATGCTTGGTCGAGTAATTGGTTCCATTTCAGGCGCAGTGGTTGGGTGGCTATTTATGCTCTTGACACAAGGAAAAAACTTGTTTGAAGTAGCGATGCTAAGTTTACAGCCCTTGGTGAAACTTCTTACATTACCTTTTGAAGCGGCTGAGGTGTTTTTATTCGGATTTTTCAGAAGGGATTACGGTGCGGCAGGCTTAGACAAGATGATGTCAGCCCATCAAGTAAGCCCTACTCAAATGTTGGTAATCGCAGTTACCATAACACTTTTCCTTCCTTGTGTTGCGCAATTTCTGATTGTTAAAAAAGAACGTGGGACAGGAATGGCAGTCGGGATGCTGTTTTTTACTTTGTTTTTCGCTACGCTTGTAGGCTCAATGCTGGCACTGATACTTAGCGCAACGGGGTGGTTCGCGTGAAATGTACAAATTGCAGTTATGAATTTTCAAAAGAAGAATCTTTGGAAGGCTGCAAAGGTTGTGGCTCTTTTGGCGGATGTCATTTAGTGAAATGTCCGAAGTGTAATTATGAACAACCGTTAATTCCTAAGTGGGTTGAAAAATTTTCTGGATTACTCAAATTGAGAAAAGTTGAAAAGGAACATAAATGACTGTTAAACAATTGAAAATTGGTGACAGAGCAACAGTATCAAACATTATTCATGACACTGATGGTCATTGGAAAAAGTTAGCGGCGTTTGGAATCATTGCAGGTATTGATTTAGAATTACGGCAGAAATGGCCTGCTTTTGTGATTAAAATCGGTGCCACCGAGATAGGAATAGACTCCGAAATAGCGAATCTTATTGAAATTGAAAAGTCATAATCTTTTCAGAATTTCGTTTGTTATTGTATCTGTATTAGCAGAGCCTCCTAAATCGTAAGTTCTTATGCCATCATCAAGCATTTTTTCGACGGCATTCTCAATTGCATTTGCTTCATGGCTTAATCCGAGTGAAAACCTAAGCATCATCGTTGCGCTTAGGATTGTTGCAATTGGGTTAGCAATTCCCTTTCCTGCTATGTCCGGTGCAGAGCCATGCGCTGGCTCGTATAATCCGAATGCCCCCCCTTGTGAATCCGGTTTTACATCCGAGAGCGATGCGCTGGGGAGCATTCCGAGTGAGCCTGTAACTTGTGCTGCTTCATCGCTTAAAATATCTCCAAACATATTTTCTGTTAAAATAACATCGAATTGTCCCGGGTCTTTAACAATCTGCATTGCACAATTATCTACGAGCATAAAATCATAAGCTACATCAGAATAATTTTTTGCGACCTCTATGACGACTTCTCTCCAAAGTTTACTTGTTTCCAGTACGTTTGCTTTGTCTACAGATGTCAACCTTTTTTTTCTTGCTTGTGCGACCTGAAATCCTATGTGAGCAATTCTCTCGATTTCATACACTGAATACACGCAGGTATCAATTGCAGTGGTTCCGTTATTGCGCCGCTCGCGTGGTGTACCGAAATAAATTCCTCCTGTGAGTTCTCTTACCACCATTAAATCTATAACTCCGCTTGCACCGAACTTAACAGGGCTTGATTCGACAAGAGCTTGGGAAATCTTTGCGGGGCGCAAGTTAGCATAAAGATTAAGTTCCTTTCTCAGTTTAAGTAATGCACCCACTTCAGGTCTTAATTCAGGCGGCTGGATATTGTCCCATTTTGGTCCTCCTACTGCTCCTAATAACACCGCGTCTGAGTCTTTACATAACTTAAGAGTTTCGTCCGGTAAGGGGTGCCCTGTTAGGTCATATGCTTGTCCACCAACGGGAGCATGGTGAAAGTCAATCGCGCCTGTGACTTTTCTCAATATCGCTACTGATGATTCAATGACTTCGGGACCGATACCATCACCGGGAAGAACTGCAACCTTGAAGGGCATGTCTGCGAATTATGCTCTAAATTAATGAGATTTCTCCGCATCTCATTGCACGGTAAGATAAGGCGTAGTTTTAAATGATAGAAGTTTTAAATCTCAGTAAACACTTTCGAGATACTCAAAAAGGCGTCGTTCGAGCAGTGGACGGCGTTTCTTTTGAATGTTATCCGGGGGAGATATTTGGATTGCTGGGAGCAAACGGTGCAGGTAAAACAACGCTTTTAAGGATGCTTTCTACCGTAATCAAACCTACATCGGGAACAGCAAGAATCAACGGTTTAGACATTATCGAGAGCCCTGCAGACGTGAGAAAAAGCATTGGGTTTATGTCTACAACAACTGCATTGTATGCAAGGCTTACAGCAAAAGAGATGATTGAATATATCGGCAGGCTTTATGGAATACATGGAGAAGAGTTACGAAGAAGAGTAAATGAGGTAATGGAATTATTAGAAATAATTCCATTTCAAAATCGGATTTGCGACAAGCTTTCAACAGGCCAAAAACAAAGGGTGAGCCTTGCACGAACGATTTTACATGACCCTCCTGTTTTGTTCTTTGATGAACCTACTGCAGGATTGGATGTACTTGCAAGCAGAACGATTATGGAGTTTATTGAAAACAGAAAGCAGGCTGGAAAAACTGTTGTTTTCAGCACGCATATAATGAGTGAAGCTGAAAGGGTATGCGACAGGATTTGTGTCATTCATGGAGGGAAAGTTGTTGCGATAGGGACATTCGATGAATTAAAGCGGCAAACAGACAAACACCGTCTGGAGTTAGTATTTCTTTCGTTAGTTGAAAACGTGGAGGGACAAAGTGCGCGGATGGTTTGAAGTTTATAAGAAGGAGATTCGCGAGTTCACTCGTGATAAACGTGTGTTTTACAATGCTGTGCTTGGCCCGTTATTGCTTGAAGTGTTAATTATCGGAGCGATTGGCTATGTTGAAACGAGCATTACCGAAGATAGATCACAAAGAGTTATTGTTGTGAATATGGCAGAGGGTGCACGAGTAATAGAGACACTAAAAAAAGCAGATAGATTTTTCTTTATTGATGTTTCAGATATAGAAACAGGTAAGCAAGCATTAAGTGAAAAAGAGGGCCGTGTACTACTTTACTTTCCGAAAGGTTTTAAAGAAGATGTAGGAACAGAAGCAACCCCTGAATTTCAGATCATATATGATCCATTAGAAACAAAAAGCAAAATTACCTTGCACTCTATTCAACAAATTTTATCAGAAGATATCAAAGAATATGCCTTGATGAAAATGAAAGCGGTAAATTTAAAAGAATCCGATTTCACGCCTTATGTGATGAAGACAGAAGAAGCACCATCGAGTAAGCCCTTTGCCGGTGAGTGGCTTATTGGATTCCTTCCCTATCTCATTGTCCTCTGGGCTTTTTATGGCGGTTTCGCAATTGTTGCTGACTTGGTAGCCGGTGAAAAGGAGAGGGGTTCTTTGGAAACTTTGCTCGTTTCACCTCTTTCTCGTGAATCAATTGCAGTTGGAAAGTTTTTCGCTATCGCAAGTGTGAGCATGTTAAGTTGCATTTCCGCACTTGCTGGTGTTTTGGTTATGGGTTATTCTAATCTAAGCATAACTAAGAGAATTTTTGAAGGTGGTTTTACTATCACCCCGCTATCAGCGTTTTCATTTACTGTGACACTGATACCGTTAGTCGTGTTATTTGCAGGTGTATTATTGGCTGTAAGCACTTATTCAAGGAATCAAAGAGAGGTACAAAGTTATTTGTCTTTAATGAGCTTTGTGGTATTGGTGCCGGCAATTTTCAGTCAGTTTATTGGATATACAGATTTAGCGCACAGTAAGTGGCTACCTTTTGTGCCGATTTTAAATTCCGCGACTGTTATGAGAGAAAGCCTTGCTAATCAAGTGAATTGGTATCATCTTGGTGTTACGAGTGCAGTGGGTATTTTCCTTGCGGTTGTTGGGGTTTGGGTTGCAATTAAACTTTTTACAAAAGAGTCTGTGTTACTGCGTGTTTAGTTATTTGTTTTGATTTGTAGTTGCTTGAAGAGTAGCCAATAACCCGCCTATTTTTGTCATTTGCGATTGCAATCGTGCTACCATCTCTTCCATCGCGGCGAATTTTCTTCTTAGTGTGTTCTGCCTTAATGTGAGGTTTTCTTGAATTATTTTTATTCTTTTATCAATGTCATCTATTTGATCTTGTAAAGTTTTTGATGCGGCAGTTATAGAGCCGTTAATAAAGTCTAATGCTCCATCAAGTATTTCATCGAGAACTGCAGCCGCGCCTTTTGTGAGTATGATTTCACCACGATAGCCGATTTCTCCACCGGTAACTAAAATTTGCAATCCGGCAGTGTTTTGATTGGTGGCTAATCCTGTTAGATATTGTCCATTCCCTTCCGCAGGTTCTCCATTTATAGTTCCTGCAACATTTAAGCCATTTGAAGTAATGCCTTCTGTTCCTATTCCGCTATTGTTGTTCGATGCTTCAAGGTTACTTTTCACTGCGAAATTACCCGGCGAGCCGTATTTCTTTGAGGTTATTACAAGTTCTCCGTTATCATTTTTTGAAGCTTCAACTAAATTTTTAAGTTTTGAATCAGAGTTAATTTGTGAAATTAGAGAATCTATGTCAGACCCTGATGCCACAGATAACTGATAATCCGTGTTTCCAAATAAAGCGCCATTAAACGTTAAGATTTCAGTTTCTGTGCTTGTTCCTGAAAATGCTTCAGCTGCTGAAATAGTTCCTTTTGTTGCAAGTTGTGTGATTTCTATAGCATATCCTAACGCCCCACTTGCTTTTGTTTTCGAACTTGCTGAAACAAACTGAATATCCGGGTCGTTAATAGTTGCTTGAGTTGTGAACAAAGAGACGATGTTTGAGTGATTTTCCGTTAATGCTTTTTCGTATTTTGCATTATCGAGCGTCATCTTGCCAGTACTATCGAAGTCGATACCAATTGCAAGTAAGTTCTTTAAATCGCCTTGAATCCCTTCAAATGATTTTGTAAGTGCCATAAACATACTAGATTGAATTTGAATGACGTTCGAATCTCCAAACAATGGGCCACTAATAAACGTTTCAGAGTCGAACTTTGATGCATTTGACAAGAATTCTAGTGTTGAGTTGTAGGCTTTGACAAGGTTTTCTATTTTTGCCCTAACAGCAGAGGTATCTCTTTGAACAGCAATTTTTGTTTTTAGAGGAGATGAAGCATCAGCATCTTTCAAGGTAATAGTAACGCCGGGAATAATATTGGATACGGTATTTGTTGAATTTGTAAAGTTTATCCCGTCAATACTGAACTGTGCGTCTTGGGCTTGCAGAAGTTCGTTACTGTAACCTTTTTGGAGAATTCCTAGTGCCTGCAACATGTTGTTGCTGTCTTCAAAATCAGGGGTTGTTGATCCAGTAATTTCTAAATACTGCTTTGTTTTCCCATCAACTGCTTTTTCAACAACTGTGGCGGTAACATCGGCAGATGCGGTATTAATTTTTTGGGCAATGGTGTTTAAAGAGTCTGCTGAAAAATCAAGAAATATCTCTGTGTCATTAATTTTTATGTTTCCTGCGGTTATATCCGCACCAAGTAGTGAAGATATGGTAGATGTATAATCAGAAAACCCCATGCTTCTTGCACCATTTGTAATTTCTTCTCTAATTGATGCTGAACCACTTAAAAACCCTAATGATGATAAAACTCCATCAGAGTTTATATCACTCATGATAATCGCGCTATTCTTTCCTGAAGTTGAAGCGGTAAGAGTTAGAAATATGTTTCCTTCTCCTCCATTAATTACTGATGCTGTAACTCCAGATTTTGAAGAGTTAATTTTTGAAGCAATACTGCTTAGTGAGTCAGAGTTTTCTACAGTAATTGCAATACCATTAATTAAAAAACTACCTGAAAGATTTAAACTTTCGTTTAATGACTGTTGTGCTACAGTTGCAACTTTGTGAGATTGTGCAAGTTGAGTCACAGCAAGTTCGTAGATTCCCTGCATCGCGGTACTTGATGCCGTTACTGATGCGACGTCAGGCTTAGAGCTGGTTGCCAGCATCGTATTAAATGCAGTGGAATAATTTAATTCGGCAACGATTGTTTTAATGGAACTGAGGAGGTTTTTGTATTGATCTACTGCACTAAGTTTGTTTTTTAGTGATGCCTGCTGAAGTTGAAGCCTTTGAATAGGTCTTGCTTCCAATGCCATGAGCCGCTGAATTAATGACTCTGTGTCTATTCCTGAGGCAAGCCCTGTAAACGATATTCCCGAACCACTAAATCCCATATATTCGCACCTATCTGAATTATCGTCATCTTAGGCACAAAACTTAACGGAATTGCCTTGTATTTCTGCGAGAAACTTATGAACTTCTTAACTGATTTTGGATGTAAAATCGCGGTGTGAATACTCATGTGATTGTTGCTTTGGATACAGCCGACTTAGATGAAGCCAAGGACACTGTAACTCGCTTAAATAAGTATGTGTTTGCCTTTAAGATAGGCCATGCATTGGTTTTTAAACAAGGATTGGAAGTGGTTTCTATGCTTCGTGATGCCGGTGCACAAAGGGTGTTTCTCGATATGAAGTTTCATGACATCCCTAATTCGGTAGCCTTAGGGGTTTATGAGGCCACAAAAAGAGGGGTCTGGATGATGACATTACACTGTTCGGGAGGAAAAGCGATGATGATGGCCGCAGTAGAGGCAGCACAAGATGCTGAACCTGATATCCCTCCAGTTTTATTAGGAGTTACGGTATTAACAAGTATTGATGACAATGTGTTAAAACATGAAGTTGGGGTGCGTCGTACAACTTCCGAGCACGCTTTATACTTAGCACATATTGCGATGAACTCCGGGCTGGATGGTGTTGTTTGCTCTGGACATGAAGTACGATTAATGAGGAAGGAATTAGGCCCCGAAGCAGTTTTAGTAACTCCTGGAATAAGAAGCCCTGCAGGTGATACAGATGATCAGAAAAGAGTAGTAACAGCGAGAACTGCATTGGATGAAGGTGCGAATTACGTTGTTATCGGGCGTGCTTTGACTCAGGCTGATGAACCTGAGAATGCTCTATCAGAACTTGGTCTTTAGTGTGAAGAAAGATTTTAACAATAAATTATTGAAGTGGTTTCGTGAAAACCGGCGCGATTTACCGTGGCGTGAAACAACCGACCCATATAAAATTTTGGTAAGCGAAGTCATGCTTCAACAAACAACAGCAAGTGCAGTGATCGGTTTTTATGAGAGGTTTATAGATAGGTTTCCGAGTTTTGAAAGTTTGGCAAATGCAAACGAGGACGAAGTGCTATGTATGTGGTCAGGATTAGGCTATTACAGAAGAGCAAAGATGCTAAGACATGCATCTGAAATATTAAAGAATCATGTTCCTGAAACACGAAGTGAGTTAATGTCTATAAGAGGGATTGGAAGCTACACGGCAAATGCATTGCTGTCTTTCTCCTTTTCACAAGCATTGCCTACAATTGACACGAACGCGATACGAGTTTTTAGCAGGTTGTTTATGTTAAGCGGAGGTAGAAGTAAGATTGAAAGAGAATCCTATAACATGGGAACTGTACTCATTAGCGAAAAATCTCCTTGTGAATGGAATCAGGCAATAATGGAGTTAGGTTCATTGATTTGTAAAAGCGAGAAACCCCTTTGTTTTAAGTGTCCTGTGTCGTCTTTTTGCAAAGCATATCAAGCAGGCAAAGTTGATCAATATCCTGAAACGAGTAAACAGAAAAGAGTAAAGGAACTTACGCATGTGTGCGTTTGTTGTATTCACGATCACAAAGTGTCTATTTCTAAAATAGAAAATGGTAAGTGGTGGGAGGGGATGTATGAGTTTCCAAGATTTGAATTAAGTAAATCTCAATCTGTACATTCTTTCTTAAACAGTAACCACTTTAACAACGCAAAGTTGTTCGCAAAAATAAACCACACCGTTACGCATCATAAAGTCAGTTTATATGCGTATTGGATAAATAAAAGAGTTAACAAATACAAATATGTTAGTTATGAAAAATTAGACAACTATCCGATGCCTTCACCCCAGAGGAAACTTGCAAAAGAATTGGAAAGGATTCTACAATACAGATAATGGAAAATATAGATAGGACATCAATAATTCTGATAGCAATACTTTTTATAGGTTTTTTGCTATTAGGGTTCTTTCTTAGGGCAAGCAAAAGATATGACCTATCACTTAAATTTATGCTCATAGGGATTGGTTTTCTTATAGTGGGCGGCGTTTATCTGTTTTTAGACGCGTTTATTGGGTTCGGCAGAACGAGTGCGTTTATTATTGGCATAGTTTTGGCGTTAGTGTTGGGAGTTTCAGTTGGAAAGTTAATAAGAAGAGCAAGTTCATAACTTAATTGATTGATGTGTTTTGATATCTTTAATTAGCGCTTCTGTCACAGTCTTCAAGCCGAATCTGACAGGGTCCGACACAGGAACTTGAAATTCATCTTCTAATTTCTTTATTTCATACCTTGCGTCATCTTCGTTTAACATTTGTGTGTTCAAAGCCACGCCGACAGTTTTTGCTTTTGGAAAGGTTCCTCCACAGCATGCTAAATCTTCGTAGAGTGTTTTTAAAACATGTAATGGTGGTATGGAAATATCTGGAAATGTTTCCAAGCCTTTTTGGTGCGCTTTTGCACAAAACAAAAGGTGCGTTGGCATTGCTCCACGCAACAAAGCGATGTTCGCTCCGGCTGCAGGATGGTTTAATGCTCCTTGACCTTCAATTAACACGACATCTGCACCTCTCGAAGCGTTAACTACTTCTCGTTCAATTGCGCCGGCAGCGTAATCCATTCGGATTGCATCTAAAGGGATGCCTTTACCGGAAATGCACATTCCTACTTGTCCGGTTGCTACAAACGAGGAACGAATTCCTTGTTTTAGTAATTCATTATGAAGTTCTAACAGTGCAGTCATTTTTCCCACCGCCATATCAGAGCCAACACTTAGTACTCGCGGAACATGTAATTGCATTGCCAAACCCTTCCCTGTTGTTAGGTTGTCAGGTTCTTTTCTCATGTCCCAAATCCAATTATTTTTGGTTAACAAGCTTGTATATTCAGCATCGTTGTTCAACCAAGTGTGCAAAGGGTTCACCAAATTCATTCCATGCATTAACGCTTTCTTAATTTCTTCTTTCCACCCATGCGGCAACTGTCCACCTGGGGGGGCGATACCTATGATGAGAGTTTCAGCATCAAGTGATATAGATTCTTCTATTGTTGAAACTATTGGCACATCCTTTACTTTCGTGAGCAATTCTCCTGCTGTGTTACCTGCATGTTCCCTGTCAATTATGGCGACGATATCTGCAACTCCAAACCTGAGCATCCCTGATGCTAATTTCCCGATTGTTTTTGTTAAATAGCCATGAGTCATTATAGCGACTCGACTTTGAGGTGTCAGGTTCATTGCGTCAGTTCTACTCCTATGCCCGGATTATCGGAAAGCACCAGACTGCCGTTTTCATAGTTTAAACCGATTGCCGGATCGGGATTCATGTTTAGGTGAGAATCTAAGTCGATACAATCGAAAAGTGAGCCTAATGATGCTCCTGCAGATATACCTACTGAGGTCTCTCCAAAACATCCTATCATCGTTTTTTTATCTAATGCTCTTGCTATGGCAACGATTCGCAAAGCCTCAGGGATTCCTCCTGATTTTAAAAGCTTTAAATTTATACCATCACAGCAGTGTGCAAACTTAATAACATCTTTAGAATTAAAGATACACTCATCAAGATAAATGGGAAGTTTTCTTTGTTTGTAAAGTTCTTCATAACCGATAATATCTTCTTTTGGAAGAGGTTGCTCAAGATATTCACAGCCATTTTCGGCGAGCCAGTTACTCATTGCAATAGCATCTTTTAGTGACCAGCCTCCGTTTGCATCGACTCGTATGCTTGCTTCTTGTGTTAATGATTTCTTTGCTGACAGATACCTCTGCTTGTCTTTTTCGATACCACCATCCCCCCCGAGTTTAAGTTTTAAGAAAGTGCAAGGTCTTTCTGTAAAGACCTCTTTGGTTAACTCTTCTACTGCTTCAGGTTCTTCAATGCCTACAGTAATACTAGTAAGCGGCATATCTCTTTTTAGGCCGAGCAATTTCCATAGTGGAAGATTTGCTTTCTTCCCTAACCAATCATAACATGCGTTTAAAATAGCCGATTTTAAGGCAGAAATCATTTCAAGGTTTATACATTTGCTTTCGATATCAAGGAGGTTTGCAGGTGAGAATTTTTCAAGCTTATGCGTATGTTCCTTAAGGAACTCTATAGCAAATGGGACATTTTGTGTTTCATCGTATCCTATTGGTGCCATTTCCCCGATTCCTGTAATCTCATCTTCCTGAACAAAAACAAATAAGTTTACGGATTCTGAAGCGATGCCATAGCTTACTCTGAGTGGTCTCTTCCTTCTCAAAGTTAAAGCTCTCCATGAGATTTGCACGTGGAGATGATATCCAATCAATAACTTCATAAACAACATGCTCGTATTAAGGCAAGGAGTCATTGAAATACAGGTAAAAGATTTTAAGTTTTATACTTAACTTATGGAATAAAATAGCCGATACTGAGTACTACAGTGTACAAGTATTTATCACGAATTCAAGGACGGCGCATAAACTAAGGAGGAGGCTCTCGATGGCATTTGCAACAAACCCTGAAACTATGCGGCAATGTGTGGAGAGATCCGTAGAGGATCTTCCTCCTTTGCCAACTGTAGTATCTAAACTCTTAGAGACATTGGAAAGCGAAAACGCTTCACCTGCTGCGGTCAGCAGGATAATTTCCTCTGATCAAGCGATCTCTTCAAAAGTACTCCGAGTAGTCAATAGTGCTTACTATGGGTTGCCAAGACAAGTGGCAACCGTGGAGCAAGCTATTGTAATTTTAGGATTTCAACAGGTTCGTAACTTAGTATTAAGCATGACAGTATTTTCTGCAGTAAAAGGTCACGGTTCTGGAATGAATGCTTTGCATCTAGCCTTTTGGAGACATTCTTTCGGTGCGAATTCTGCGGGTGCGGAGTTATCGTCTAAACTAAATTTTTCAAAACCTGATAAGGAACTGTGCTGCATGGCCGCTTTGCTTCACGATATTGGGCAGCTTTATCTATGGAGCAACTTCACATCACATTATAAGATAGTAATTGAAGGAGTTCTACAGCAAAAGTTTTCTTTGTCGTCCGGTGAAAAGAGCATGTTCAGCATCACGAGTAGTGAGGTTGGCGGGTTACTGTCACATAATTGGAAGTTTCCCGAGCGGCTTTGCAACTGTATCGAGAAACATCAATATATTACAGATCCTGAAGAAGACCAGATACGTTCTGTAGTACACGCTTCAAATTATTTTGTCAATGAAACAGGCTATTCTCCTCTACCGGGTTTGCAAGATGAATTTATTCCTTCTGTAAGAGATTGGTTGAATTTATCACCATCTGAAATAGATTTATTGAAAGAAACTATTTCAGAAAAAGTACGTGCGGCAGAAGAGTTTTTTGAAATATTATAAAATGACGGCGGGTATAATTGTATGTCTGCCCCCGTCGTCTAGCGGCCAAGGACATCGCCCTCTCACGGCGAAGATCGCCGGTTCGAATCCGGTCGGGGGTACCAAATTTATAAATCTTCACCAAGGAATTTCCCGTAAAAGTCTTTGATAAAATCTTTGTATTCCGATTTCTCGATAATGGGTTTCCACCAATTGTCGTTTTCTTTATAAAAATTTAAAGTTTTTTGTAAACCTTCATCAAAAGTAGTTTGAGGTTCCCATCCTAACTTCCTTAATTTATCAGAATTCATGCTGTATCTTTTATCGTGTGCATTTTTTCTCGGATCAGGAATATTTTTGATCAAGTCTTTTGGTGAATTGTAAAAGTTTAAAATCTTTTCAACTACTTGAACATTTTGCAGCTCGTTTCTATCAGAAATGTTGTACACTTCTCCAACTATTCCCTTACGAAGCACTGTATCAATTCCTGATACATGGTCATCAACATAAATCCACTCACGAACTTGCTTTCCTTCTCCGTAAAGAGGCACTTTTTTATTTTGTATGAGCCTTACAGCAAAAAATGAAATTAATTTTTCCGGGTACTGATAAGGCCCATAAGTATTACCCCCCCTTGTAATTATTACTGGAGTTTTGTAGGCAACATAATAAGAACGACAAAGTAAGTCCCCGCCTGCTTTACTTGCGCTGTATGGGGTATTTGGCTGTAGAGGAGATTCTTCGGTGAATTCACCATCATCTATAGAACCGTACACCTCATCGGTTGAAACGTGGACGAGACGTTCGATTTTCGTTTCATTGACTACTTCCAAAAGAGAGTGAACACCCAATACATTAGTTTTTAAAAAATCACCTGCTGATAACAAACTTCTGTCGTTATGGGTTTCAGCAGCAAAATTTACTACCGCGTTTATCCTCTCGCTTTGAATGACATTGATAAGTAGCTGTTTATCCTCTATTCTTCCGTGATAAAATTTGAAAGATGGGCCTATCTGAAGAGAACTCAAAGATGATAGATTCCCTGCGTATGTTAAAGCATCTAAGACAATGATTCTATCCTCTGGATGATATTTATTTAGAAAGTGGCAATAGTTAGATCCAATAAAACCTGCGCCACCTGTTACTAATATATTCATTTTTCTTCTTTGATATCTAATTTGAATTCACTTCGTATATCGTCTTCATGCCTTATCTCATCAACAGGCTCCTTCTTCCCCCATCCTGCATAAAGTTTGTCAGGAAAATTTAATACCAACGCTTCTTTATCTCCAACATTCTTGTAAGCATGAACGACTCCCGGAGGAACAGTTATAAAAACAGGATTGTCTTCACCAACATCTATTACAACTTTTGCTTTTTCTTTCCCTTGCCGGTTTTCCCATAAATACAACTTAAAATGACCGGATAAAAAAACGAAGCCATCTGTCTGGTACTTGTGTTCGTGAGGGCCTCGTGCAATGCCAGCATGAGTGAGGCTGATGTATCCCATCGCAGGTTTAAAGCCTTCCGGTAATTCGTCATCTCTGAACGTTTCTATTAGCCAACCTCTTGTGTCTGTGTACTTTTTTAACTTTCGAAGTTTTACACCATCCAAGGGTTCTTCATAGGCAAGGCTCATGTATCAAGTTCCTTTTCCAGCTTCTTATGATTTTGT
>CAZSPF010000036.1:0-229 GCA_964608695.1 uncultured Fimbriimonadales bacterium
ATTAATACAAATCTGTTATAAAATATACAAAAGTCCCGCTTACTTTGGTATAATGAGAATAACCACAAACCCAATACTACCAATGAGAAGAGGAACTTTTGTGAATTCTATTATAACAGATAATTCAAACGCTGAACATGCTATTTCATCTAAAATTGATACCTTTTTTACTAATTTTTCAGTCAGCAGACTTATGAAGAAATCCAATTTTTACAAAGAAGGCGGTATC
>CAZSPF010000036.1:255-480 GCA_964608695.1 uncultured Fimbriimonadales bacterium
TACTTAAAGAGATTTTCGGATTAGTCTTTTCAGGTAAGAACTTGTTTCGTACCTTAAAAATGAATCCGGATGATATCTCGTTCAAGAAAAACACCGCATACAGATTCCTAAACTCCAGCAGCTTCAATTGGGCAAGGTTGCTGTTGCTGCTGGCTACGCTCATCATAGAAGGTATCAACCGGTTAACCTCTGAAGACAGGATAAGTGTACTCATCGTGGATGATT
>CAZSPF010000036.1:526-11085 GCA_964608695.1 uncultured Fimbriimonadales bacterium
GACCACACAACTCGCAAATTCGTTAAAGGCTTTAAAATGCTTACCATTGGCTGGTCAGACGGGACTACCTTTCTCCCCGTTGCCTTTTCCCTTTTGAGTTCAAGGCATGAGAAGAAAATATTATGTCCTGCTGATACCAAAGTAGATAAGCGCTCTGCCGGTTACAAGAAAAGGACGGAGGCAACTGTGAAATCTACTGAAACACTCATGAAGCTCTTGGACTCCGTCAAAGGCTTACCAGCAAAGTATCTCCTGTTTGACAGTTGGTTTGCTTTCCCCAAGATGATTGCCGAAGTTGTAAAACGTGATCTTGATGTCATCTGTATGTTAAAACTCAGTTCAAAGATTCACTACTTGTATCAAGGCGAATGGATGAATCTTAAAGAGATATACAAACGGATGACGCCCACTGCCAAAGGAGATGTCATTGGCTCTGTCACTGCAAGCATCAGGGAATAAAAGAAAACTCCGGAACTTTGAAATCCAGCTTGCTGTCTCCGGAACTTGTATGCTCATTTTGAGTCCATTGACACCCGGATAGAACTAAAAAGAACGCTAAAACGGTAATTATATAGAAATACTTCATTACAATCCTTTATAAAAAAGTGAGTAGCAAGAAGAATATTATCCAAACACCACCCATAAAATGCCAGTATAAAGTAGAAAGACTTACCGCCAAGTGCTTCTGCGCATTAAAAACTTTATCAAAAGACAATCTTAACACATAACCTAACCATCCGATTCCTATTAAAACGTGCATAGCGTGCACTCCTGTTAATAAGTAAAACTGAACTCTCATGGCATTGGAACTTCCTCGAAGCGTCATTCGGCTCAATTCAGCCCAAGAAAACGTTTGACTAACCAAGAACCCAATACCACAAAGCAACCCTAACAGCAAAAGCCAAGTGAGCGTTCTCTGATGATTTACTCGAATTCTTCGAAGCCCAAACTCCAAGAAAACACTGGCAATAATGATGAGTAGCGTGCTTAACCAAAACAACCGTGGAGCCGAGATAGAAAAGTAGGGTCGTTCTGAGTGAAATACATACATTGATGCCAGTGCCCCAAACATAGTGGATAAAGAACCAACAAATAACCAAACACCCAGCCTAACAGCATCAAACCTGTGCTTTTCAAACTCCATTCCTCCATTTCCGCCAAAGCCATCATCACCATTGCCACCGTTGGTGTGCCCATCAGACCCTTTATGGCTCCCGCTTCTTGAAGGTTTTAACGTTTTAGACATAATAAACAAGTGATTAAGTTAAAACTCATTATGACTAATCCAAGTAATTGAACATCTTTTCAACTCAACGAAGTCTAAAGAGTAAAATGAGATTATTGACAAAAATTTACACGAAGAAAGGTGACAAGGGAGAAACAAGCCTCTACGGTGAAATAAGATGCCGAAAGAGCGATATACGTATTCGAGCAATAGGTGAAATTGACGAATTCAATGCGGTATTAGGCGTAGCAAGAGCACACACTGAAGATGGAGAATTATCTGCAATTGTCAGCCATATTCAAGAAGATTTGTTCACGATAGGAGCACAGTTAGCGAGCGCAAAAAAACAAGCACCAAACGTTCATCTTATCTCTGAAGACAATATAGCCCAACTTGAAAACTGCATCGACAATCTCGACAAACAATTAGAACCTTTACGAAACTTCATTCTTCCGGGAGGAGGAGTGATGTCTTCCTATTTACATTTAGCACGAAGTGTGTGCAGGCGAGCAGAACGAACCATAGTAGAACTTTCGGGCGTCGAACCAGTAGAATCAACTATACTTGCATACCTAAACAGGCTTTCAGACCTCCTTTTTGTGATGGCAAGAATTGCCAATCAACGGAGGGGCATTCAAGAAATCGCATGGAACGTGAGGGATAAAAAATGATTATTTGCTTGCTTGCATTAACCACTTTAACTGTAAATCAAGAATCAGCGGATGCAATTTTCACAAAAATGCTTAACAAGTATCATTCCGCGAAATCGCTAAAAGGAACTATTACATTTAATCAAACTGGCTCTGCATCACCCGGAAGCGCCACGGTTACTACTATCACAACAATACAATGGAAGCAGCCGAACTTCTTTATAATCGAACAGAAACGAAATCTCGGAGAACGAACACATTTCCTCGCCTCCTCAGACGGCAAACGAATGGGATATACGGTCCCACCCGAATGGGTAAACAGAACCGGTGGCAAAAGAGTTGCTTACGAAACAGCGCCGGAAGGCATAGATGGTGGACTGAATGCTTTTGCTCCGCTATTGCTTGACCGTTCATTGCCTGTCGTCGTAGCCCTGTACAATGCATATGAAGTCGAACAGTTTACAAAAAAACTCCGGAACTTAAAAATTTACGACGAACCGGAAATCGAAGGGGAAAAAGTCTGGAGATTGACTGCGAGGATGCAAACAGTAGACGCCTCCGCAAGAGTCGCTGATGTGTCTGTTCCAATTTATATTTTCATAAACAAAAACTACGACTTAATCGGAATGGTGTGGGAAGAAGTATTGAATTTCCACGAGAGAATTCAGATTACAAATCAATGGATAGTAAAGTTGGAAGTTAACGCGAAAGTCGAAGATAACATCTTCAAACTTCCATAACACAAAATATCTTACATGATTCTTTTTTTATCCACATCGGTAAGTGATGACCGGCAGATTGACGTCGAACCTGATGCTAATGTAACGACATTACCAATCTCTTTATCAGGTGATGACCTTGCTGATGCAATGTGGAGAAGAAAAAGGCGATCTACTTCTCGTTTACTTATCATTCTCGTTTTTGTTGCCAGTTTTTTGATGCTGTTTGGAGCTGTCATGCAAACCGGCATGTTGTTTACCGCGGGATTAGGATTGCTGATTGGCTCATTTGTGCTTGTTTATTTTATTAAGCAGCGTTTCATAAATGGCGTGAAATTGTACGCTGATAACGAAAAAATGGAAGAAATTCGCATATTTTTTGACCTGAATCATATTATCATTTTAAAAGAAGGCGAAGCCGACATTACTTTACTCTGGGAAGATGTGAGCGATATCATGAGGTGGGAAAAAGGGTTCATAGTCGAGTTTTTCAATGGAAGTTTCTTTGTTTGTCCTGATAATGTTTTCAAAAACCAAAAAGACACAATAACACTTTCTAAAATTCTTGCTTTACGCGCACCATACGCGAAGATTCTCCGACAGCAGACCTCTTAATCTGAGATTTATTTTCTTTATACCACTCACACATTCCTGATACAACACACTTATCACATTGTGGGTTTAATGCTTTGCATACTTTTCTCCCATGTTGAATTAAAACTACGTGAAAAGTTTTTGCGAGGTGAATTGGCACGATTTTTAATAACTCATCATGCGCTTTTGCCGGTCCTATCTTCTTTTCGATGAATCCTAATCTATGCGCAACACGAAAAACATGTGTATCAACTGGTATCACATCGCGATTAAAAGAAAACATCATCACAATAGCAGATGTTTTCGGTCCCACGCCGGGAAGCGACTGCAGCCATTTCATTGCATCTTCAGTTGTACAATCTTCTAAAAAATTCAAGGAATACTTCCCCGCTTTTTTATAAACCTCTTTTAACGTCCCTAATATGGCTTTTGCTTTTTGTTTTGATAAACCTACAGGACGTATTTCCTTTTCTAAAGCAGACACACTCAAGCCGGCAATGTCCGCCCATGCCGGATATTTTTTGCGTAACTTCTCAAATGTCGGAAATGCGACGTTATCGGTGGAGTTCTGTGTTAGAATGCATGAAATCAACTCTTCAAGAGGGTCGAAAATCGGTCTTTCCAAACGATAACCATACAATTTCTCAAGACGAGTAACTACCTTCTCTGCTCTTTTCTTTGCCTGCCGCATTGTGAAAATCATACACCAATATTTGAAACACCACGCAGGCTCAAAGTTGTCTAATAAGATATGATAGGGATTCTTATACTCTCAATATTGTTGCTCGATGGATTTTACGCACCAGCAGGACAGTACGCACAGGATAAAAAAGTGGATTTCAAAGTCATCACAGAAGGCCAATACACAGTCATTGACAAACAAATGACACTCGTTTTTACCAGCAAAGATAAGTTTGAAGAACATTGGAAATTAATGAATAGAGCACATGACCCCACACCTCCTTTACCAAAAGTCGACTGGGCTAAAAATCAACTCATCGTTATACATTTAGGCAAAAGAAACTCAGGTGGGTTCTCTTTAAAAGTTGAAAGCATAAAGGAAACACGTTCAAATGAATGGACTGTTACATATATAGAATCACAACCCGCAGATGACGAAATCGTTACTATGGCTATCACGAGCCCTTATCTGATTTTAGAAACTCAAAAATCAAACGCAAAAGTCAAATTTGTGAAAAAAACAGTCAAAAGAAAATCACCGGAAGATTAACCCAATTTTTCAGCCGCTATATCTTCTCTGTGTGACTGCCAAAACTGCTCTACGATGTCGCAAATCTTCCCGAGCGATTCATCGCGCAAATGATATCTTCTTGCGGTTCCAACCGGCTCTCTGATTACCACACCTGCTCTTAATAACACTGCAAGATGTTGCGATATGTTTGCTTGATGTATATCCAAATCGTTTGCAATATGGTTCACTGTCATCGGCTCATTTCTTAAAACAGAAACTATTCTTAATCTTGTAGGATGCCCTAATGCAGTCATGAGCTCTGAAGCAAATCTTAACCCTGCCTTTTGAAGCTGATCATTAAACAAGTGATTTGTTAACACATTGTTCATAACACCAGCATGAAGAGTTTCTTCAAACAAAGAATCTTCATCTCGCCTCTGTTTCGGCGATCTAATCCTCAATTGCTACTCCTCATGTTTGCTCATAACTCAGTACGCCCGACTAACGAAACGAAAGTCGCGGGAAACTTTGCGCTCCAAATTTGATAATACAATAACTCATCCTTTGTTCTGACTGGTGGCAAGCCTTCAGAAGTTCGCTGGTTGTGAGATTTAACATCCTCATCTGTAAAAACAGATTCAGCGTATTTCTTCAACTCTTCTTGTATTCCTACGAGCATCGCATCATCCGAATCTGGTCTGTCTACAACCCATGCAGGAAGCTGTGTACTAAACGCTCTACGCAACGACCACTTAGAGCGACCATCTTCGTTTATCTTTAATGACGTTGGGAGCCGCGAAACAGTATGCGCAAGTCTTCTGTCCGCAAAAGGAACTCTTCCTTCTACACCAAACGCTGACGTAATGCGGTTCCATCTTTGCAATTGTGTCCTGTGCAAGTCACTGGAAATCGAAAAAAGCTCTGATGAAAGCTTTTCTGCAAACATCGGGCGCAAATATGCATAGCCGCCGAATAATTCATTTGCAGCATCGCCACTAATCAAAACGGAAACATTTTTCGCTGCTTCTTGAACAACGAAATAATCTGCAACTGCATGACGTATAATGCCCGCGTCATAAGATTCAACAATGTGAATAATTTTGGAAAGGTTTTCTAAAATTTCCTGCTCGGAAACCGTAATGTGAGTATGGTCAGTTCCTAACCATGCCGCGACTTTCTTGGCCGTCTGCCCATCCAATGTATCATCCACACCAACAGAATAGGTTTTTATTTTTTTGTTTCTGCTTGCCGCAATTGCAGCAACAATACAACTCTCAACACTGCCAGTTAAATATATGCCGACTTCTTTATCCGATTTCAAAGATTTATAAACCGCATCGAGTACCAACTGCCTCACAAGCTCAGTTGTTTCTTGAGCATTTACCGTACCTACCATGGAATGCGGAAGTTTGAAATACTTTCTCGCTCCCACGCTATTCTCAAAATAACATCCGGGGGGGAACTCACAAATTTGACCGGTTGATTGCAAAAACGCCTTTAGCAGCGACCCAAAAACCCATCCTTCACCATTGCGCGAATAATACAAAGGCTGTATACCAAGGTGATCTCGTGCCGCATATAAAATATCTCTATCTCGCAAAACAAAAGCGAATGCACCTTCTAAATAATGCACACATTTTCTTCCTTTCATTTTATACAATGCAAGAATAAGAGATGCGTCTGATTGGTCTCTAGGTTTTGGTTTTATGTTAGGACGCAATCGTGATGCATTCGTGATCTTCCCGCTAAAAACAATGCTGCGTAAGCCGTCCGGACTCACCGCAGTTTGAATATCCGAACTGTTTTTGTCAATAACAAAATATCCGAAATGTGACCCCTCGTGTTCAGTAATAAATGTCTCAGGAGTTTTCCCGTTTGTCGCAACCATGTCCGCTAACATGGTTTTAACCATGCTCTCGTCACCTATATTTACAGCATATACAAATCCATTCATTACGTCAAACTCCAATTTCAATGTTCAATAAAAGTCTATGAAAAACGAAGTATTCGTTTTCCAAAAAGACTGAATTATTCTTCCGAAGAAGACTCTTCGGATGACACTTCTTTGCCCACCAACTCGGGCTCCGCGGCTTCCGCCGGAATCTCCGGCTCGAGCGAAACTTCGCGCACAACTGCTAACGAACAAATCACACTGCTTCCGTTTTTCACTTCGATGTTTCCGGGAATAACAACATCACCCGCAGTGACAACATCACCGATCTCAAGACCTGAAATATCTACATAAACGGCGTCGGGCAAATCCGTTACCGTTCCTTCCACCTCGATCGATTCGTTGTTCTTGATAATCTGTCCGCTTCTTTCCACAACTGCTCGCGGCTCACCAACCAACACAACG
Organism: uncultured Fimbriimonadales bacterium; assembly: GCA_964608695.1. Taxonomy (GTDB): domain Bacteria; phylum Armatimonadota; class Fimbriimonadia; order Fimbriimonadales; family ATM1; genus CAZSPF01. Next base: position 7,263 of record CAZSPF010000036.1, read on the forward strand.
GGAACTGTCGTGCTCACTTTTTCCTTGGCTTGAACCTCCTGAAAACTTGCGTGAAGAACCTGCTTAGAAACGGGATCCCATTGAAGCTGTTTAAGCATGCCGAGCGTTGTCTCGTTGTTAGATTCATCTATCAACTGCATCAACCCACCGATCCCCGTTCTGTGTGCCGCGGCTCGAAGTTCATCGCCATCTGCGGTAACCGTTGCCGGATCTGAACCGCGCCGGCTAATCACTGCCGGAACCTGTCCGGATTTCCGAATCTCCTTCACCTTGGCAGGTGTCAGGTTCGGGTCGCGGCTGCTTATATGCAATTTCTGGTATCTCAAGTCTGTTCTCCTGTTATGTGCTGGTTGCACCCCCATTTGAAGGGCAAAATTATTTGGTTCTAATTATATTCGAATATACGAATATTATGCAAGTTTCAGGCGAAATCAGTCAAAGCGAACCAAACATCGAGAGCCTGCTTCGTCTCTCTCACATCGTGAACCCGAAGGATGCTCGCTCCATGTGTCAAAGCATAAATACCGGCTGAAATAGACCCCGTCAACCGCTTCTCAGGAACAGGCTCATCTATCAATTTCCCGATAAACGACTTCCGTGAAACCCCCACTAAAACAGGATAACCAAGAGTCGCAATATCATGAACAGAACGCAACAACAACAAATTATGCTCTAACGTTTTTCCGAATCCAATTCCCGGGTCAATCCAAATATTCTCTTTCTCAAGACCTTCTTGCTCTAACAACTCCGCTTGTGCTTGCAAAAAATCTTTTACTTCCCTCACAACGTTCTCATATTTAGGATTGTCCTGCATGTTCTGAGGAGTTCCTTGCATATGCATAACAACAGCAGTTGCCTGATGCGAAACTACCACATCTCGCATCAAAGGATTTTGAAAACCCATTATATCGTTGACGATTTTTGCCCCCCCCTTTATCGCCTCGCATGAAACCTCAGGCTTATATGTGTCTATCGAAACAACAGCTCCCTCTCTCGCTAATGCTTCAATGACCGGCATCACACGTCGTGTCTCCTCATCCGCATTTATCGGCTCAGCACCTGGACGCGATGATTCCCCCCCTACATCAATAAAATCCGCCCCATCTTCCATCATGCGCAAACCGTGAGACACCGCAAAATCAACGGAAAAAAACTTCCCTCCATCCGAAAAACTGTCGGGTGTAACATTCAGCACACCCATCAAATAAGGAAGTTTTCGAGATCTTTCAAGAAGCACAAACAAATTATGCGTCCGATTCCACCATGTTTACACTGATGTCACCGGTTACGCTGTTCACGCTAATGTTTCCATCGCCGTTGCCCAAAACGCCTTCCACATGATTCCGCGTTCGCTTCTCTTCCAAGAGCGGAAGGTTGCTTCGCACATCACCATTCACGGCGTTCAATGAAACCTTGCCATGTGAGCCGGCAAGAATATCCACTAACACATCTCCGGTTACACTTTTTATATACAAGTTTCCTGTTAAAGATTGGTCATATTCGACGTCCACATCTCCTGCAACCGCCTCAATATGCACATCTCCCGAAGAAACGTTCGACAGCCTTACATCCCCACTCGAAGACTTAACCTTTATCGGGGTGCGCACATGCTTCAGCCTGACATCACCCGCACGAGACTCGACTTTCACGGCCCCCATCGGCACATGCTCGAGCGTAACGTCTCCCGCAAGGCAGTTGATCTCCACCTCTCCTTTTAATCCCTTAGCGCTGACATCACCGGATTTCACATCAGCTTTCATGTTCCCCATCGTGTCGGTTACTTTTAAATCACCGTTCGATATTTGAATATCCAGATGCACATCAGCGGGAAGTTTCAAAACGACGTCCTCGAACAGTGTCTCCCCCCCCTGACTGATCGAGATACCGTTGTCGTTCTCTTGTACAACTGGAGACCAAATGGTAGTGGCTTCTCCGTTTTCTTTGTTTCCGCCGCGTACTTTAGCAGTTACCATCAGCACCGGAGTAGAATGCGCGCCCTCTATTTTAATGTCAGCGTTTGCATAGTTTAATCGCACAATTTTTCCTGCGGAGATGTTAATGGGCAATTCTGCGGAAACACTTTCGTGTTGCGAAAACCACGCGCCTAAATCTGTTTTCCCCAAATGCTCCACAGCGGTTTTTATCTCCGCCACACCGCGCCTTGCGGCGGATTTAATTGTCTGCGCAACATCCTGCCAATTCACAGCACTTGCGGTCTCTTTGCTGAATTTTTCGATCACGTCCACAAATTTTCGAAATGGTTCATCCTCGCGCTTTTTTTCTTGTGGTTGTTCTTCGGTGTTTTCCATAGATTCCGCACGGGGGGGCTCATTCTCAAAATCCACAAATGCGTTCATCAAATCATAAGCGTCATCTGGCGAGAGTTTGCCCTCCTTTACCATGTTCAAAATTCGCAAAACCTGCTCTTTCACTTCGATGCCTCCTTCATGGCTTTTTTGGCTTCTTCCGGTGTGATTTCTCCTTTTTCCAGTTTCTCCAAAATCTGTTTGTGCTCGTCGCGCACCCCGCGTTTGCCGTCCAACGCCTCCTCCGCGGCAGGGTGAAGGTTCAGGGCTTTCAAAAGGGCGTCCAACCTTGCGCGCACTGTAGGGTAGCTGATTCCCAGTTCCTTCTCCATGGCGTTATACACCCCGCGACAGCGCAGAAAAGCAATCAGAAATTTCACCTGATCTTCGTCGAGTTTCTGCATGGGAAGGAGTTCGAATTTGCCTCGAATCACCAGTCCTGCTTCTTCGTTCGTCAGCTCGCTAATGTGCCAATCGCCGAGGCTCCATAATGCCTCCGGCAGGCTGTTTAGGGTCTTCTTCCCGCCCGTCATGACAAAGATTACGCAGAGGAAAGACACGAGGTTGCAGGCTGAAAACTCTATGAGCATCCCTTAACAAGAAGTGAAATGGAATGTTGAGGGATGTGAAAGTACATTTTATGCGTAAACGCATCGCAGATTCAAAGATCTTCCTGAGTTCAAAATGTAAATTAATACGTTCAAATAATACACATTTTTTGTCCGTGCTAAGTGGTGTGCACCTTGTGCACTTCGGTTTTATGCGCTCTCGAATGGCTCCCTGCTTATTTGTTCTCATACCTTTATAGGACACTTGAAGGGGCTAAAGTCAACCACTTGAAAGCTATTAACTTCTCAGTAAGTCCTCGAACCGTTTTTGTCCCCGATGTTTCAACACCTGTCCGGTAAACTTAACACCGTATGGAAACACGGATAGAAAGAGACAGTTTGGGTGAAGTTGAGGTGCCGACAGAGGCATATTGGGGTTCGCAGGCGGAGCGAAGCAGGAGGCTATTCCAGATATCGGGATTAAACGAACATGCTCGAATGATCGAGGCTTATGTGATGCTGAAGAAGGCATGCGCAGAAGCGAACAAGCGTGTGGGGACTTTGGATGCGAAAATTGCGGATGCGATAGTGCAGGCGGCGGACGAGATATTGGGTGGGGCATTGCGCAACCAGTTTCCCGTGGATGTGTTTCACATGGGAGCGGGAACGAGTTTTAACATGAACGTCAACGAAGTGCTGGCGAATCGTGCAGAGGAGATTATGGGGGGGGATAAGGGTGAATACAAATTCGTGAATCCCAATGATCATGTGAATTACGGTCAATCCACAAACGACACATTTCCCACCGCGATGCGAATCATGTCACGCGTGATGCTGAACGATGTTTTACGCGAAGTGGATTTATTGGCAGATGCATTCGAAGCGAAAGCAAAAGAGTTTGATGGGGTTTTGAAATCCGGCAGGACGCATTTGCAAGACGCGGTGCCTATACGATTAGGGCAGGAGTTT
>CAZSPF010000036.1:11102-20515 GCA_964608695.1 uncultured Fimbriimonadales bacterium
ATGGCATATTCACTTGCGATACGACGCTCTAAAAAATGGCTGGAGTATGCGGCGCACGAATTGGAAGAGTTGGGAATCGGCGGAAGCGCGGCGGGAACGGGATTAAACACGCATCCGGAATATCGGTTTATCGTAGTGGATTTATTGAAGCAGTGGACGGGAATTGCGTTTCGCCCTGCAGAGCATTTGCCTGAATCTATGCAGTCACAATTTTGCATGAGTGCACTTGCGGGGGGGGTCAGGTTGTTTTCTCAAGAATTAACGCGTATCACTAACGATTTACGCTTACTTTGCTCCGGTCCTTTGACAGGATTAGCGGAGATTGTTTTGCCTCCTGTTCAACCCGGAAGCAGTATCATGCCTGGAAAAGTGAATCCTTCGATGGCGGAGAACCTGAATATCGTTCTTTTTCAGGTTATGGGGCAGTGTCATTCGATTGATTTGTGTGTTCAGGGGGGGCAATTAGAATTAAACGTAATGATGCCGGGAATGGCGTTCAGCAGTCAGTTTATGCTAGAGATTTTATCGAATGTGTTGAAAACGTTTAGAGAGAACTGTGTGATGGGAATAGTTGCAAACACGGAAGTTTGCAGAAGATATGCAGAAATTTCTCCTTCGCTTGCAACAGCCTTAAACGCTTATGTCGGCTATAAACAAGCCGCGGAGGTTGTTAAAAAAGCGCTTGCAGATAAGAAAACCATTCCGGATGTTGTGCGCGAATTGGGATTATTAGATGAGGAGACATTGCAAAAAGCACTCGACCCCGCAAAACTCACCGAACCGGGGATACCGGGAAAATAAAAATCGAGGGCTTTTCGAAAAAGCCCTCGATAGATGATTTATGAACGGTAGCAGTTACACTCTGATACCAAGTCCTGCGTACCAACCGTTATTGTTCACGCCACCCGTGCTCGGTGCGAACTGATATCCGACTTCAACCATGAACTGTCCACCGAACTCATAACCAAGACCGCCGAATCCACCGACACCCCATTTGTTGCCGGCTCCGGTAACGTTATTGTTGTAGTATCCGATTCCGCCTTTCAAATAGAATTGACCGGCTCCGCTTTGAGGCCCGGCTTGGTCCACGCTGAAGTTCATTTTCGCTCCCCAGTGTGCCCCAAAGGCTTGCGCATTTATACTGTTCTTTGAGCCGAACCAGCCGCGCACACCAACGAAACTGCGCACGTTTTCTCCAAGGGGATACCACAAGTAGTCAATTCCAGCCATAAAGCCGGCTCCGAAATTAGCAGGTGCTTTCTTCAAGTCACCACCGTAGAAATGTCCACCCACAGTTAACTCGATCTGTTTCTCGGGTGTACCCCAAGCCTGAGCCATTGCTCCTGCATAGGCTAAGGTAAGGGCGGATGCAATTAACGCTTTAGTCTTCATTTGAAGACACCTCCTTATGATTTTTGCGCCTGCAAAGGGGGAGTATCCATGTTTCCTCCCACTTGCGAGCGTCCTTGCTCAAGGGCAAGTATACCGTCAAAATGCTAAATTTCAAGATAAAAGACTATTTTTTCGAGGAAAATCTTACGAGATGAGGACATCTAAAGCATTTACCGAGGTCGCCCCCCATTATGAGAGTCTGATGGCTAACGTGCCTTATGGGATGTGGGTGGCATATCTTCGTTTGATATGGAGCGCTTTAGAATTAAAGCCTGCGAATGTGTTAGAGGTGGCATGCGGTACTGGAAAGATTTCACGAATGCTGGCTGAAGAGGGATTTAATATGACCGGTGTGGACATATCGGAGGAGATGATAGAAGAGGCGAAAAGACTGCGCAACGAGGCAGGATTGAGTATTGATTTTTTTGTAAGTGATGTTTGTGAGATGAGATTAGGAAAAGAGTTTGATTGTGCATTTAGTTTTTTCGATTCTTTGAATAATATCTTGGAATACGACAAGTTTATCGCTGCATTGACACGTGTACGCGAACATTTAAAAATGGGAGGCTGTTTTTTGTTTGACTTAAACACCGCTTATGCGTTTGAAATGCGAATGTTTGATCAGAAGGAAACTGATAAGCATGCAAAGGTGAGATACAGATGGATTAGTCATTGGGATAGAGACAATAAAATATGCAGAATAGATATGGAGTTTTGGACGAACACGGAGAAGTTTGCAGAAACGCATTGGCAGAAAGCGTATACAAATGAAGAAATTTTTGAAGCGATGCAAAAAGCAGGGTTTCAAAGAGTGAGAATTTATGACGCATACAGTTTGAATCCCCCCCGCGCCAAAAGTGATAGGATTCACGTTTTAGGAATTGCTCCTTAGTTTTTTACTTTGAAATCTAAACCTAAGCCAGAAGAGTCTCACTGAAATGTGCAACTCTCATCTTTTATTTTGTTTTTTCCACAGGACTCACGTGCCCGTCTGCCCAAATTACATTATTCCCTCCTTCTCGCGGTGTCTTGGGGAGTGACTCAAAGGGGAATTTATCGTGTGCGTTTCTACCGGTTTTCATACTGTCATAAATTGCTGGAGTGTTTGCAGGGTCTTCGATCTCATCCGTCCATTTTTCTGCAATTTGTGCGTTGTAAGCATAACCATAAGCGTTTGGATCGGTTTTTGCTAAATCAGGACATTGCAGTTTTTTCTGTTGGTCTTCCGGTGTTAGATCATCAGCTCTTAAATAATTAGAAAGTTCATCCATCCAGATTTCTGCAGGGGGGTAGTTGTCATTTGACTCCATATACAATTGTAAAGCAGAACTTAGGTTCTTCATGTTTTCAATGCAAGCCTGCGGATTATAGTCCCTTTTTGGCGAGCATTGAATTTGCAGTATATTAAATAACGGTGTGAGTAGAGGAGAAATCCAGTAAAATGCAATTGCAAACACAAGAATGAAAGAGAATAAAACGATCCTCCTCCACAACGGTTTTCTTCTTTTCTCTTTTTTATGTTCCTCCATAACTACGTTGTTATCCTTAGAGTAATAATTTCAAATGGACGATACTCAAACTGAACAGTGTTAGAAGAAACTTCAATCTGCTGCAATTCGTTTTCCATTAAATCACATATGGCACATGACTTTATTTTAGACGAGCAATACAGTTCCGCTTTCCCACGTGTTTGATGGCACTCGTACAGCCGCACGATAATTGAGTTGCTATCTTCTGCTTTTTTCACGGATTCAATGATGATATTCCTGTCGTCACATGAAACGAATCTGTTCATAAATGCGACTTTGCCTTCACCACGTGCAACAGGTACAACACGAACAGGAGCATTTAACGCATACGCCGAGTGAACAATGTTTGCCCAATGAAACGTTCCAAAATGCGGAAGCAGCACATATGTGAAACGGTGCGTCCCCATGTCTGCATAAAGATCGGGTGCCTTTGGTGATCTTAACAAAGTCAGACGCATCACATTTTTGTAAACATCACAGCCATATTTGCCGTCGTTCAGCAAAGCAACTCCCATATCACCTTCACTCAGGTCTATCCATTTTTGATGGGGGACTTCGAACTTTGCAATTTCCCAAGAGGTGTTTTTGTGTGTGGGTCTTTCCACAAAACCAAACTGTGTTTCAAATATCGCTCTGTGTGTATGCACGTTAACAGGAAAAGCGACTTTCAACATTTTTTCGTCTTCATACCAATCTATTTGCGTATCGAACCGAATTCCTGGGGTGGGACCGAGACTGATTCTCTGCAAGATTCTGCTGTTACCGAACATCTTTTCGATTTCTACTGCGGCGCGTACAGGTCCGCGCTCGACAATTTCAAAACTTTCTGATTTTATAAGATCTTTTTGTGTTTCATGAGAAAACACATCTATATCCCATGCACTCCATGAAGTAGGACGATCTTCAAATAGTTGAAACATATTGGCTAACGAGCCCTGTTCGATAAACTCTGTTTCATCTTCTTTGGATTGCACACTTGTTATATTGCCATTTGTATCAAAGCGTACGGAAAACAGCTCGTTTTCTATTTTTCTTGATTTCACTCGAAGTTTAGGAATCACTGTGGGGGGGGATTTGCTCCACTCTGCAATGGCTACTGCTTCGAGTGCGGCTTCTGGTGTTTGGAAAACAAGGTGTTTTTCCCCAAACTCCTCTATGAGTTGCACAGGAAGACTTTGCCCGTTACATATAATTGATTGGGGTGTTTCTCCTTTTGGAGGTTTTACTCGTACTTCAGTTGATACGTTAGCAGATGTGAAAATTGCAAGTGGCCTGTTTTTGCTTCGGTCTAAGTTTTCTGCAATTTTTTGGATGGAATCATCTATCATTTTTTCGCACATTTGCACAACTTGCTTATAAGAATCTTCTACTTCTTCATAAACCTCTCTCACACTACTTCCCGGGAGAATGTCATGAAACTGATGCAGTAACACAGTTTTCCATAAAGATTCAATTTCCTTCGCAGGGTATTCTTGAAGCCCCCCGGGAAGAAAACTGCTCAACCATTCCAGATCCCTCAACAGAAATTCACATTGGCGGTTAAATTTCTTCGTGTTTGCTTGAGTTGTGTAGGTACCTCTGTGCAATTCGAGATAGATTTCTCCTACCCAAACCGGAAGGTCTCTGCTTTTTGACTTTGCTTCTTCAAAAAACTCGATGGCTTTTTTCCACTCAAAAACCGGCATGGCAGGTGCTCGCGCACAGCGTCGTAGCGACTCCAGCATCTCAGTGGTAGGACCCCCCCCCCCGTCTCCGTATCCGAAAATGTACAAGCCATGATCATTACGTCCTGCGTCTTTGTTCTGTGTGAGGTGCTGCAAAACTTGCTCAGGGTCTGCCATTCCCGTGTAAGTGTTTGCTGGTGGGAAATGTGCCCAGATTCGACTACCATCCAATCCTTCCCACCAAAAGGTGTTGTGTGGAAACTTATTGAACTGACTCCAAGAAATTTTTTGAGTGAGGAAGTATTCGATCCCAGATTTCGCCATGATTTGCGGCAGTTGTGCGCAAAAACCGAACGTGTCAGGCAACCATAAATCCTTGGTTTCCACGTTAAATTTTTTCAGAAAATATCGTTTGCCATAAAGAATTTGTCGAACAAGAGATTCTGCACCTGCCATGTTGGCATCTGTCTCCACCCACATACTTCCCACAGGCTCCCATTGTCCTGCGGCAACCTTGTCTTTTAAGCGTTCGAATAATTTAGGATATTCGTGTTCCAGCCACTGATATTGTTCCGGTTGGCTATGACAAAACACATATTCCGGATATTGATCCATGAGAGCGAGTTGTATAGCAGCAGTATGTGCCATTTTCAAATGAGTGATTCCGAGAGGCCAGAGCCAAGCCGTATCAAGATGAGCATGTCCGACAGGTGTCAGTGTGTGATATCTGTCAACTCTTTTGGGGCTCAATGCGTCTTTGATAACTCTGTTTGCAGAAAGCCAAGTTTCTGGTTTTGTGATATCAAACACATTTAAGGCTTCATTCAAACCATATAAGAGGTGAGCCCGAGCGACATCGTTTGGCGGGAGCGCTTTCATCAAACGAAATGCGAACTCTAAATCGATCTTGAGTTGAAACAACTCGTTGTCGAATGTTAGTAACTCTGCGAGTTTGTATTCAAACGGAAGAGCGGGCGGTGCATCCATTCTCCCATGTACTCGTACATGCGGGTTGCTTCCATAGGCTTGTACGTAGATTTCGATTTTCTCTCCTCCTTTGACTGCTTTCGCAATGCGATAATCAGGATGCCCATAATCGAGTCCCCAGATAGGAGAGTTTCCTTTCCAAATTGTGCGCTCTCCTCCAAGCTCCAACTTTGCAACGACTGTTTTGCCTGCCCAAGATCGAGGAATGCTTCCAGTGGCTCGAAACCACACCACTCTGTACGGAGGTCCCCACTTAAAGCCGGGTTCGATGTGTTGAAACTTTCCCGTTGATGCCTGCTGCTGATTGCGATGCGCATCTGCACAGAACTCTACTTTCAGCGGAGAAGATTCTCCATAAATGTAAGGAGGGAGAAAATCTTTGAGAAACTGTTCTATTCTTCTTTCAGTGATTTCAGGATGTTTCAGCATGGTCTCGGGTGAATATCTTAGCGGAAAAATCTCAGAGATTGTTAACTTTTATTCGGCATTTATTGGAGAAACTCCTGCTGATATTGCGTACACTCCGTCTATAATATTTAAGATGATTCACGAGAGGGACAAGGAGGTCTTATTCTGCTCATGGTTTGGGCGATGGGAAGCCCGTAAAGCGCCATTAATGCCATGCAAATTATGGGAGCATGTTTATCACATGATGAACAGATGTTCGAGCATTCCCGAATTCAGTTATCAATTACGCTCTACTGGGCTGCATGATTTTGCGGTGTTAACGGAAAGTGATTTCATCTTCGATGCATATAAAATTTTAGAAAAACGAAAAAAGATCGGATGGGAAATTATCTGTAGTTACGATGAATCAAAGTTTCCCGTTTTGATGTGGGAAAGATTAGGGATAAATTGCCCTCCCGTGTTGTGGAAAAAAGGTGAAAATGATTGCTTTTCACTTCCTGCTATCGCCGTTGTGGGAAGCAGGAATCTAAACCCAGAAGAAGAAAAGTTTGCTTTTCAAGCAGGAGATCTGTTAGCAAACTTACACATCGTTGTGATATCAGGAGCGGCAAAAGGAGCGGACAGTTTAAGTGTGTTTGGTGCACTTGCCAAGAATGGAAAGGGTGTGCATTTTCTACCGGGAGGAAAAGAAGGAAGAATGCCCAAAGCAAGTGCATACATTACCGAAAATACGTGTGCAAGAGGATTCGAGAGATATAGTGCTTTGAGAAGAAACAGATGGATTTATGCTTCGGGTGAATGTGCGATAGTGGTGAGCAGTCGGTTTGGTGAAGGCGGAGCATGGTACGGAGCACTGGAAGCATTTAGGAGAAAGATTTGCCCTATTGCGGTTTATATTGGAGAAGAACCTTCTTCGGGAAATGATGCATTAATGAGATTAGGTGCGACTCCCGTGAGAAATATTGAAGAACTGAAATGTTTTGTTGAAAATGCGATCAATACACGATCCATTTTTAATCATGACAAAAAAGATTTTGCGTGCAGTGCTTATAAAAACTCCTTAAAGAGCAGACACAGGAAATCAGCTTACGAAAATTCGATACACTATGCCGCTTAAACTAAAACGTGTAAATAAAAACCCTTGGTGCGCGGTTGCCGGAAAAACCTTGCGAACCCATCGCAATTGCAGAATAGCGCGTTCCCGGTTGAGGTGTAAACTTTGTGCTGAACAAAGATTTTCCAGCAGAGTCCAACAGCACTAATGTGTACTCCTTCTTCGGTCCGTATCCGATTAATCCTGTAGCACTCCCGAAGTTCAACGTATACTCTCTTTTTTGTGCATCTTCTTCGAGTTTAAATTTCACTGGGATTTTGTCTGAAAGTGCGTTGATAAAAATCACTTGCGAAGTACTCATCGCGGGTTTTCCGGCAGTTGTGTCTCGCAACACTATTGGATGAAACGAGCCGGTACTCATAGGGAACCCTGTGAAGATAACGGTGTGCGGAAAATTGGCTTGAACCCAAACGGGCACAGCGTTTGTCAATCGCTCACCATTTGACGCGCATAAATATGCATCCACATTTCCGGCATTCACGGTCATATAGTTTGTGCGATTGCCGTAAGGTGAAGAGAACATGCCAAGGTCACCGAGTTGGAAGTAAGCATCTCTAACATCCGGAATCGCATTAACAATCCGCACGCTGGCGGTGCGCGATTGAGAAGAAGAAAATTCTAAGGCATGAGAGGAAGCAGAAACCGAAGAACACATTACAAGGCTAAAAATTAAACTCAACATCATAACTCTAACGCATAATACCGCAGGACGGTTACGTTATGTTTAAGTGTGTAAATGTAATTAAAGTCTGTTATTGATGTGAAACTTGAGAACTTTGCTCTGAAATTGAATTCATTCTATCGATGAACTGCTGCCATGTTAAGAATATTTTTTTGTTTTTTTCCATAGGATACACGAAACCACTCAGCCCGCTATCATTTAATTTTGAAATTGCCTGTACTGTTGCATTAGCCATAAATTCAAATTTTTCTTTTCCACGTGGGAGAGGTTTGTCTGCAGGCCAATATGAAAACAAAGAACATATGAAAAGCTCCTTCGTGAGAAACTGCGCCTTCACTCCATCCTCTGTAAGCACAGTGTTAATTGAAAGATCAATCTCTCTTCCGTCTGGATGACGATATTTTTGGATAAGCATTAGGGATTGTTGACCCTCAAAAGCAAGTTCTTGTATCTCTCCTGCCCTCTGAAACCCATTGAACTGCACAGAAACAAACCGATCTAAAAACATTTGCAGGTTCTTCACATCTGTATTTAACAATTGTTTCTCATCATCTATCATATATTTCCATAACGTTGACCCGTCTTTATGCTCTACAGCATTGAGCAATTTTAATGCTACTGATTTTAAGGTTTCTTGATAGAAATAGTTTCTAACGATAAGTATAGTAACAACGATAACAACTACAGCAGACATAACAAGCAATACTCTTTTACTCATTGTTTACTCCTTCTAACTCAAAATTTACAATCTACTGAACAAGCGGTTTATTTACAAATCAGTTACCCAAAGCATTTTCGGTCTCCGTAATCACAGTTTAACGCACCAACATTTTCATGCTTGCACCAGACAACCCAACCGTTTGTTGTGCACGCGTATCTTCCGGTTACTTGCACACAGGAAGTAGGGGTTGGTTCATAACAGCAATAGCCATACTTCCTGCCTAAGTGCGAATATTGTATCTGTGATTCAAGAACACACAAAGGCGGAGAGCCGCAATCAGGATCTTGGTTTGGTTCAAGTTGTCCGTTACAATATGGATTCGCTTGTGCTGTTATTTGTACAGTAGAGATTATTATTGAGATTACTGTTGATATACCGATGAGTTTTATTTTGCTTATCATTTTTTTCACCTCTATGTCTTTTCATTCAGGTGGCTCTGAATACCATCTTAAATTCGTTGAATCTGCATTGCCAATCCCATACTTATTAACTATTTGTCCTGATACTAACAAAGCTAATCCACGCTTATTGAGATAATCAGCAGACATTGATGTTCCCGGTGGGTTACAATAAGGATCTACATATATAACGGCATTTTCTCGATACTCTGAAAGATACGTTCTGTAAGTTAAATAATTACCTGACCCAGGAGTCATTATTCGAATGGGTTCGTATAAAGGAGCAACAAATACAAGCCATCCGTATGTACCACAAGCAAAAGTTCTAAAAATAGTTTCATCAGCACCACATGGACTCTTTAAAAAATCTACAGTAAACCCGAATCTGTCACGTTCATATGCACCAAGTGTGGGTAGACCCAAACCGAAATATGCATGCGGATGGCTGTAGTTTGCGTAGCCATCGCCATCCCAATCCGTGCGATACGTGGAGACGACAACGTATATTTGCTGTAACT
>CAZSPF010000037.1:0-3898 GCA_964608695.1 uncultured Fimbriimonadales bacterium
AGCTTCCACAAACTCTTCAAGCGGAACTCCATATTGCAAACCGAGCGATATGGCGATAGCAAAACAGTTCATCAAACTTCGGAATGCTGCACCTTCGCGATGCATATCAATGAAGATTTCTCCGAGCGTTCCATCTTCGTATTCCCCGGTGCGCAGATACACTTTGTGCCCCCCCACGCGTGCTTTTTGCGTATAACCTCTTCGGCGTCCGGGCAGCAGACGTCGTTTCACCAGATAGCGGTACACGAGTTGTCTTGCTACCTCTTGTACTTGTTCATGCGTTCCGTTGATTTCCATAATTGCGGCGGCGATATCATCGGACGCGCTGTTCAATGGTTGGCTGAGTTTGGAACCGTCGCGATACAGCGCAACTGCCTTCAGTCCTAACTTCCATGAGAGCATGTAAGCCTTCCTGATGTCGTCTACAGTTGCATGTGAAGGGAGATTGATTGTTTTGCTGATTGCCCCTGAAAGGAACGGCTGTGCCGATGCCATTGTGCGGATATGCCCCTCGGTGGCGATGTATCTGGTACCGATTTTTCCGCATTTGTTTGCGCAATCGAAAACTGCGTAATGCTCTTCTTTAAGGTGGGGTGCGCCTTCTATAGTCATCGTTCCGCAAACGTAGTTATTTGCTTGTGCGATTTGTTCGTCGGAATACCCGAACTCTTTCAGCATGTTAAATGTCCATTTATCAAGTGTCTCTTCCGAAAAACCAAGGTGCTTCATGCAGAACTCTTTTCCGAGAACGTATTGATTGAATGCAAATTGTATATCGAACACCGAGCCGAGTGCACCTTCAAGTCTTTCGATGGCTTCATCGGTAAAACCTTTTTTGCGAAGTTCCTCGTGTGTAATGACAGGCGAGCCAACGAGTGTTCCGTGACCCATGCAATATTTCACGATATCGTTTGTTTCATCGAGAGAGTAACCGAGTTTGCCGAGTGCTGGGGGTACAGATTGGTTGATAATTTTGAAATATCCCCCCCCTGCAAGTTTTTTAAATTTCACGAGTGCGAAATCAGGTTCGATGCCTGTTGTGTCGCAATCCATGATTAAGCCGATTGTGCCGGTGGGGGCGAGTACCGTTACTTGTGCATTTCGATATCCGTGTTTTTCGCCGAGTTCGAGTGCTTTGTCCCATGCTTCACGTGCAGCTTTGAGCAGGTCGGTGGGACATTCATCGGGGTCAATTCCCATGGGTGCAACGGAAAGTCCTTCATAATCTTCTTTGGAAGTATTGTATGCAGCTCGTCGGTGATTGCGAATGACACGAAGCATATCTTCGCGGTTTTCTTCAAATCTTGCAAATGCGCCTAAATGTTGTGCCATTTCTGCAGATGCTGCGTAGCTCTCCCCCCCCATAATCGCAGTGAGCGCACCTGTGATGGCATTGCCTTGCGGTGAATCGTATGGAATGCCCATTCTCATGAGCAATGCGCCGAGATTTGCATAACCCAATCCGAGCGTGCGGTAGTCGTAAGAAAGCTTTGCGATTTCAGGTGAGGGGAATTGCGCCATGAGCACGCTGATTTCCAGAACGATAGTCCACAAACGAATGGCGTGGCTATAGGCTTCGATATCAAACACACCTGTTTCGTCACTGTAAAACTTTACAAGATTCAAGCTTGCAAGGTTGCATGCTGTGTCATCAAGGAACATATATTCCGAACAGGGGTTGCTCGCTCTTATCTTCCCACCCCGTGGGCAGGTATGCCAATCATTGATGGTTGTATCGAATTGCAAACCAGGGTCGGCGCACATCCATGCGGAATAGCAGATGTCTTCCCAGAGGTCTGCGGCGTTTATGGTTTTAGCGACGCTTCCATCTGTGCGATTGAGAAGATTCCAGTCTTTTGCTTCGGTTGTTTTTTGCAGGAAATCGTTTGTCACGCGAACGGAATTATTAGAGTTTTGACCACTGACTGTTCTGTATGCCTCAGAGTTCCAATCGGTATCGTATACAGGAAATTCGATAGATGTGTAACCTTCTTGTGCGAGTTGAATAACGCGCTGGATGTAGTTTAACGGCACGTGTGCATGTTTTGCGAATCGGATGGCATTTTCCAGTTCTTTATTCTCACGAGGGTTATATTTTTTCTCTTCGTCTTTGCATTCATGGCACGCTTTCATTATGGCGTTCAAATGAAATTCGCAGATTTTCGAACCAGCGACAAGTGATGCCACTTTTTGCTCTTCCACGACTTTCCATTTTACGAATTCTTGGATATCGGGATGATCTGCATCCAAACACACCATTTTTGCGGCACGTCGTGTTGTCCCTCCGGATTTTATTGCACCAGCGCTTCTGTCTCCTACCTTCAGAAACGACATCAATCCGCTCGATTTACCCCCCCCGCTTAAAGGTTCACCATCGCCACGTAATGAAGAAAAATTAGAGCCGACTCCAGAACCGTATTTAAAGATACGCGCTTCACGTGTCCACAAATCCATGATCCCGCCTTGATTCACTAAATCATCTTTTATGGAAAGGATGAAGCATGCATGTGGCTGAGGGCGTTCGTAAGCGTTTGTGCTCTTTGTAACTTCTCCGGTTTCAGGATGCACAAAATAATGTCCTTGTGGCGGGCCTTCGATTCCGTAAGCAAAATGTAATCCCGTATTAAACCATTGGGGGCTGTTTGGTGCGCCAATCTGTTTTGCAAGCATGTAGCAAAGTTCATCATAAAACGCCTGCGCGTCTTGTTTCGAATCAAAGTATCCGAATTTTTCTCCCCAATGTCTCCAGCACCCTGCCAAGCGGTGAAAAACCTGTCTCGCATCGCTTTCGGAACCGAGACTGCCGTCGGATTGCGGAACTCCTGCTTTTCTAAAATATTTTTGTGCGAGGATGTCAGTTGCTACTTGCGACCATTCGGTAGGCACGATGACATTGTCCATTTGGAATACCATCGAGCCGTCGGGGTTTCGAATTTCCGATTTTCGCGTTGTAAAAGCGATGCCTTCGTAAGGGTCGCTTCCTTCTTTTGTATAGAAACGATTAATTTTCATGCGCTACTCCTCCGTGAATAATTTTATCGAGCCGACGACCGTGTCGCTTCGAGTTCGTTTAATTCGTTTTGTGTTTTCTTTTTTCGATTCGAGAGTGAGGAGATAATTTCTTGAAACTCTTCAGGGTCTTCGAACTCCTTGTACACACTTGCGAATCTTATGTATGCAACCGGGTCAATTTTTCTAAGTTTTCTAAGAACGAGATTTCCGAGCGCTCTCGACGGGATTTCCTGCTCATATTTTTCAGCGACAGTTCTTTCTATCTCTTCCGCCGAGGTGTTCAGGATGGCGGTCGGGACCTGCCTTTTTCTGCAGGCGATCTCCATGCTCGCAAGCACTTTATCTCGTTTGAAAGGCTCTCGCCTTCCATCTTTTTTTACGACAAATAGACGCCTTTCTTCCACCTCTTCGAAGGTGGTGTATCTGCGTTCACAGCGCGAGCACTCGCGGCGCCTGCGTATGGCGTCGCCGTCTTTCGCGGGGCGCGAATCTATGACTCGGTCGTCATCGAACCCACAGTAGGGACATTTCATGGCTCTTTATACGCTCTCCTTCCTTGAAGACAATTCATGCAGGCGAGCCTGCAAAGTTCAATATATAGCCTTTGAGAATATGATAGACCACAATATATCGGGTGTCAAGGGGTTTAGACGGGAATGGAGGGCAAAAGGATGCAGGAGTTGATTTAGATATCTTGAAGCAAAAAAAAATTAAAAACCTCGCTCAATTTTATTCTTGTTGAGCGAGGGAATAGCAGAATGTTTGCGGGATTACTTTCTCTTATCAAAAGAAGGGCCTCGAATGTTTAGATTGGTCGGGGCGGCGGGATTCGAACCCACGACCTACTGCACCCAAAGCAGTCGCGCTATCCAGGCTGCGCTACGCC
>CAZSPF010000037.1:4042-9821 GCA_964608695.1 uncultured Fimbriimonadales bacterium
GGAATTTGGTTCGCTTATTAATGGAAAGGAGGTTACGAGCGGAGACTGGTTAGAATCGCACGACCCGTGGACGGGAGAGGTGATTGGAAGAATCTCCATTGCGAATTGGGATGAAATTGACAAAGCGCTGGAAATTGCACATCAGGCATGGCTGAACCCACCTCCATTAAGCGAACGCGTGGATGCTGCAAACAACATAACAGAACTCATCAAAGAGCATCAGGCTGACTTGGTAAATCTGCTCATTGCCGAAACAGGAAAACCCTATCAATTTGCATTGGGAGAAGTGGAAAGATTAGAGCGCACTTTTCGACTGGCGTCTCAGGGGGGGGATTTTTTGAACGATGAAAATCTTGATTTAAGTTATGACCCAAGAGGTAAGGACTTTGCGGGAAAATGGGGGAGGTTTGCTATTGGCCCAGTATTGGGATTTGTGCCCTACAATTGGCCTCTTAATTTGGCGGCGCATAAATTGGCTCCTGCACTCATTGCGGGCTGCCCTGTAGTTTTCAAGCTCAGTTCGCTCACACCATTATCGAGCTACGCTTTATGTAAGTTATTGATAGAAGGGGGGGTAAGAGAAGATTTGGTTTGTGCCCTTTATGCAAGCAATGAATTGGCACAACAAACTCTGAAAGATGATCGAATAAAAATGTTAAGCTTTACTGGTAGTCCAAAAGTCGGCTGGATGTTGAAATCGTTGGTAAACAAAAAGAAGGTTCTTTTGGAATTGGGCGGAAATGCTCCGGTTATTGTTGAACCTGATGCAGACTTAAGACTCGCCGCTCAAAGGAGTGTGATTAGCGGCTTTGGATATGCAGGACAGGTTTGCATTTCTGCACAAAACGTTTTCGTGCACGCAAGCGTTTACGACATTTTTCGAGAAATAATTTTAGAAGAATTACAAATAACAGTATCTGGTAATCCAAGAAATAAAAATACAATTAATTGTCCACTCATTGATGAAAACGCAAAAAAGAAAGTTGTGGATATGATTAATAATGCAGTCTCACTTGGCGCGACAAAACACGAAGCCCAAGCAGACGAACATCCACTTCTCATCCCCCCTACAATTTTAGAAAATGTTCCAGAAACTGCTCCTGCTTTTTGTGAAGAGATTTTCGGCCCTGTGTTGACTTTAAACAAATACAATAACATTGATGAACTCATCAACAAACTCAACACAGGGAAATACCGATTACATGCATCAATATTCACTTCATCAAATGACACAGCCGAAAAATGTTTTCGTGAGTTGCGCTATGGCGGTGTAGTACACAACGAATCGCCTTCGCTTCGATTCGATTCCATGCCTTATGGCGGTGAAGGCGAAAGCGGGTTCGGACGCGAAGGTGTGCGATTTGCAATTGAAGAGATGACGGTGCCAAAATCATTTTTGTGGAGAAAATAATACATGTTTTATACGAGCGAGATTCAAGTTAGTAAAAAGCTTCGCCAAATATCCGAACGTGATAAGTTTTTAAATTACAAAGATGTTAACGCATACATTCGGCTTGGAAAAAGAGACGAACTTGAAAAATATCTTTCAAAAATTCAAAACGATATTTATCAATTAGCAAAAAAAGATTTGGAATCCGCCAAAAGCAGGTTTTTGTGTTTAGTAACCATAATCGTAATTTCGGTGCTTGGGATTGGTGCTCCTCAAAAAACAGAAAAATTAATAATAAGAACGGCAGAGCATCTCGAACAGGTTACTGATGCTGAAAATTTGAGGAAATACATCATCGCATTTTTACGAAGTGCTAACCAATGTGCAAACCCGGAATCAAATACGCATTCAGAAAAAATTATCGAACATGCAAGAAAGATCATTTTCAGCCGCTATTACAAAAAAATAACAGATGAACAAGTTGCCAGAGAAGTAGGGTTGTCCCGGTCTCACTTTCGTCACCTTTTCAAAGCGGTAACCGGCAAACCGTTTTATACTTTTCTGAACGAAGTCAGACTCGTAGAATCCAGGAAGCTGTTGGAAGCCACTCATTTAACGGTGAAAGAAGTTTGTGCTAAGGTAGGCTACTCAAACCTCAGCATGTTCTACCGAGCTTACAAGAGATTCTACAATGTTTCGCCTAAAAAGCACCGTGTGGCGAGCATTTGAACCCATTTTTTATTGCACAGATTAGGTGAAATTACCTGCTGACAGTACAAGCGTAAAGATGTAGAATAACCTTCGTGACACTTATTCGTCATGATAGTAGTCAGAAAACTTGTAAAATCTCACCAAAAGCGTCCAATAATTATAATGAAAGCAATTAAAAGTTATTTTTCAGATCTTAGAACAGCAGGTGTTTTTGCCATGCTGTGCATGTGTTGCGCACTTTCTACCGATGCAAATTCGCAGGTTTGGAAGAACTATTCTTTTGCAGATGCGTTTATTTCGGTGGAAATGCCTTTCTCTGCATCGAAGTACAGCTTGGCTCTTCCCGAAGATATTCGAAAACAGGTTCAATCTATCAGCGTTTACAAAGCCGAATCAGCAGAGTTGTTCACTCTGATTTCATATAACAAATATATCTCTGGTGTAACAGCAGATGCAAGGAAAGCGGCAGAAGGCGCGGCTAACAATTTAAGGCAGGGTGAAGGTGTTTTAGATTTTCGATATAACCACAAGCTCATAAAAGTTGGTAATAGAGACGCTTACGATTTAACGTGTACCTATAGAATCGGACTCACAGGATACACCTATCGCTCTGTGTTAGTTGCAGAAGGCGATGCTTTATGGCAAGTTGCGTGTGTGTATCAAACATCGGCAAAAACTGCTGAAACAAACACGAATCGCATACTAAAATCTGTTCAAATCCTGAAATAACACTCCCTTTAACTGCTATAATTTTACATGACCCCATTTAGGGTTGTCGATGACGATAGGCTGAAAGAGGAATGTGGAATTTTCGGGGTGATTACACCTAACTCCGATGCCGCTCGTTTAACATTTTTCGGGTTATTTGCTCTCCAACATCGAGGACAAGAGTCTTGCGGCATAGCGGTATCGGATGGGGGTCATGTCCGCATGCACAAAGATATGGGTCTTGTGAGCCAAGTGTTTAATGAAGAGATTCTTGCAAGACTCCCTGGGCACATGGCAATTGGACATACGCGTTATTCCACAACCGGCTCAAGTGTCGTTCAAAACGCTCAGCCCATAAGCTGCACTACGATTGACGGTAACATCGCGGTTGCACACAACGGAAATCTCATAAATGCACACGAACTAAGACGCAAATTAGAAGCGGATGGTGAAGCATTTGATACTTCCAACGATAGTGAAGTCATAGCCAAACTTCTTGCTCGTGAAAAAGATTCGAATTTGGAAACAGCCATTCAAAATGTCATGAAACAATTGCGCGGTGCATTTAGCGTTGCTGTTTTAACACCGGAAAAGATTGCCGCATTTCGTGATCCATGGGGAGTGAGACCTCTGGTATTAGGCAGGTTGGATGAAGGTTTTTGCGTTGCCAGTGAAACTTGCGCATTTAATCCGGTGCAAGCAAAACCTATTCGTGAAATCCGTCCCGGAGAGATTGCTATTGTGGATGAGCGCGGACCGCGCGTCGTGCAAGGTGTTCCCACAGAAAAACCTTCGATGTGTATGTTCGAGTTTATCTACTTCGCTCGCCCTGACAGCATTATGTATAACACAAGGCTTTACTCGGCACGTGAACGAATGGGCGAACAGCTTGCGCGAGAACACCCTGTGGATGCGGATATTGTTATTCCCGTCCCCGATACTGGCTTTCCCGGTGCGATAGGTTACAGCCGTGTAAGTGGAATTCCTTTTACGGAAGGGTTAATAAAAAGCAGATACATACACCGAACATTTATTCAACCAGATCAAAGGATGCGAGAGATGGGTGTACGAATGAAATTGCACCCCTTGGAAGAAACGATTTCGGGCAAGCGATTGATTTTAGTAGACGATTCGATAGTTCGTGCCACGACAACAAAACAGATTGTGAGGATGCTTTTTGAGAGCGGCGCAAAAGAAGTCCATGTCCGCATAACAGCACCCCCCATCATGCACCCATGTTTTTATGGAATTGACATGGCATCTCGTGGAGAACTCGCCGCAGCAAAATGGTCAATCGAGCAGATAAAAGAACATATCGAAGCCACATCGCTTGGATATCTGTCTGTGGATGGTGTTGTGCGAGCAGTTGGAAAACCAAAAGACCAATTTTGCTTGGCATGTTTCAATGGTGAATATCCGATTTCCGTTCCTGAGGATTTGAAAAAAGATATGTTCGAAAAACCGAAGGTCGGTGCATTTGCCACAGTGCGAACAGGACAAACAAAACTTCCCTTCCCTGATGATGAGGGTTCCACTAATGGGAAATAATTTTTTGGAGTAATCTTTTTATATGAACCCTTACTTGATTATCGGTTTACAAATGAGTGCAAAAATATTCGCGGAAGAGGTGGAAGGTTTTAAGCCTGCAGGTTATGATTCACGACCGGACCCAGACAGATTTTCCATGCGAGAAGCAGTAGCACACATGTCTGACTGGGAGCCGATATTCATGGAAAGATTAAAGGTGATAGTGAACACCCCGGGTGCGACAATTCCTGCATACGACGAATCAAAAAGATGTATCGAGCAAAACTATGGTGCGAAAGATCCAAAAGAAGAGGTTAAGAGATTTTTAGAACTCCGAGAAAAAACGGTTGAATTTTTGAAAGGCTTATCGAAAGAGCAGTTAAAACTAAGCGGAATTCACCCTGAAAGAGGTGAATTAACCATAATGGACATGGCACACACGATTATCTGTCATGACCTTTATCATGTGGAGCAACTGCGCAGTATGAAAACTGCGATGGAAGTTGTAGACACTTGGTAGTCGTAAATTAACAATTAGGATGAGAAAAATGTTTATTCGTTTTTTATTGTTATTAGCAATCCTATGTTTCATTGGATGTTCCGGTTCCGGTGAAGATATCGAAACAGTAAACAAACAAGTGAAGCCTGTTGCTGTTATGGTGCACGGTGCAGGTGGAGGCGGATGGGAATGGAATTTTTGGAAAGAGATTTTCGAAAAATCAGGATGGGAAGTTATTGCGCCTGATCTCGAAGCGTCGGAAAAAGGCATCAAAGAAACAGGATACAAAGATTACTTACAACAAGTCATTGACTGGTGCCCAAAAGACGACAGAAAGTTTGTATTAATTGGTGCAAGTATGGGGGGGCTGTTAACGCTATCAGCAAGTGAGCATGTCAACACGGGAGCAATTGTGTTGATTAACAGCGTTCCACCAAAAGGCATGACATCATGGAAGCGCGAATTCGATGTACCGGATGTGATTGAATGGTCGAAAAGTGAATTACAAGAAACACGCGATGCCCTTTGGGACAGTGACGAAAAAACAATTCTGTGGGCACATGAAAGATGGCGCGATGAGTCAGGCAAAGTGTTGAGAGAACTGAGCGATGTGCAAGTGCAGATCCCAAAAGTGCGCGTATTGGTGGTCGCGTCTTCATTAGATACTGATATCAAGCCGGAAGTAAGTTTGGAACTTGCACGCGCATTAGGTGCGGACTATTTCGAATACTCAAACATGAGCCACGTAGGTCCACTATTAGGCACAAGAGCAAAAGATGTAGCAAGTCAGGTTTTGAAATGGATCGAAACGAATTATTTTTGATAAAGCAGAATCTCGCCATTCGAGTCATTCCCGCCATCTGAGCGGATGCTTGCGCGGAGAGTGTATTTTGCGTTTTTATCGTATGCGGGAAGATTTAATCTATAAAGATTCTCTCTGTTTC
>CAZSPF010000037.1:9860-18396 GCA_964608695.1 uncultured Fimbriimonadales bacterium
CGGGAAACAACTCTCCCGTTTTCCAATAACTCTGCCCATGCGATATCCAAACGATGCGCACCGTGAGTGTACGCAAATAAAATTTCTATTTCACCCTCTTTTGAAATGTGATTCGTAATGTCCCAAGTTTTCACGGAAAAATCTTGCGATGTTTCACCTGATTTCCAAAATCCTATGGGGAACTCTTCTTGTGTGTCAAGTTTGCGATAGTTTAGATCGAGAATATCTTTTCGAACAAGATGAACATACAAGCGCGTTAAAAAGTTTTCGTAGTTTTTGTTTTCCGGCTTAGACCATGCAACTTCCGCAAGTGCGCTTAAACGTGGAAATGCCATATACTCCACATGTTTCGGGTTTGGGATGTATTCCGTCCAGATTTGTGCTTGCACACCCAAAATATGCTTCCTTTCAGCGGGAGAGAGTTCCTGCGGAATCGGTTCAAATGAGTAAACTCTTCTTAATGGCAGATAACCGCCGATGGCGTGAGGCTCTTTGTCTTGTCTGCGTGATTGATAATAATCGAAATAAGTATGTGATGTCGGTGCCATCACTACATCGTGCCCCATCTTCGCCGCTTCAATTCCGCCGTGCATTCCTCGCCAAGACATTACGGTTGCTCCCGGAGCAAGCCCCCCCTCGAGAATTTCATCCCATCCCACAAGCCTTCTTCCGTATTTTGTAAGGAAATCATCCATTCTTTTAATAAACCAACTCTGTAACTCGTCTTCGTCTTTCAAACCCAATTCTTTCATGCGTTGTTGTACACGTTCGTTTCTTTTCCATCTTGATTTGTCAACCTCATCTCCTCCGATGTGAATAAATGTGCTGGGGAAAATATCCATGACCTCCAAAAGAACGTTTTGCAAAAATTCGATCGTTGATTCTTCCACATTAAAAACATCGAACGGACCCGACCAACCGGGAGCCACATCAATCGGTTTTCCCTCACAGCCCAATTCCGGATACGCCGCGATGGCGGCAGTACAGTGACCGGGCATTTCGATTTCCGGGACGATCGTGATAAACCTTTCAGCGGCATACGCAACTAATTCACGCAACTCGTCTTGTGTGTAAAAACCGCCGTGTGGTTTTCCAGAAAAAGTGGGGGGGTCATAAGTGAGCATGGTATCTTTTCGCCAAGCCCCCACCTCTGTAAGTTTGGGATACCTCTTGATTTCGATACGCCATCCCGGGTCATCCGTCAGGTGCAAATGAAATACGTTCATTTTATGCATCGCAAGCAAACCTATGTGCTTGAATAAATATTCTTTTGGCATGAAGTGTCGCGATACGTCGAGGTGCGAACCACGCCAACTGAAACGCGGATAATCTTCGATGCTTAACGCAGGAATATTCCATTGTTTGTTATTTTGTTTCGCTCTTTTATAAATCTCCGGTGGCAATAGTTGCAATAATGTTTGCGTCCCATAAAATACTCCTGCAGGTTTAGGTGCTGATATTTTTATATCGTTTGAGTTTACAATAAGCCTGTATCCTTCATCTCCTAAATTACTCAACGAACTATCAATTGTGAGATATATGCTACCTGCCCCCCCTTCACCAACAATCGGAAACAGCAAACCGGTTGCAGGTTGGAGCGAGTTTTGCAACATCACAGCAATTTTTTCTAACTCTTTATTAACCACGATTTTTGTGTTTTCATTTAATGTAAATTTTCCCGTCCCTATCACCATAGAAACTGGCTGCGGGATGATGCTCGGCAGGTTTGACTGTACAGGTGTGAATGCAGACATGGGTGAAAATAATAGCGCAAATACGAACATGTTATTCATTTATTGCTGTGCCCTCCGCTTTAGGTTCCAAGTTTTGCCACGCCAAAAAGATACCTATTGTGCAAGCAATGGCAACTACGCTCAACATTACTCCAAGCATGACTTGACCATATACATAGTATCCCACCGAGAACAGCGCAGACCAAACCGCCGCACACCCGAGTAACATGCATAAAAGGCTAATTGGGAAGTTGACACCTGCAGGTACATGTGCAACAGGGTCATTATCTTGTTTCGCTCTTTCGAGTACTGCTCTCCAACCCGGACCACCCGGACGCGTCTTTGCATAAAACGAACGCAATGTTCTTTCATCTGAAGGTTGTGTGAAAAGTGTAACAACAATCCATGAACATGTTGTAATTAACACACCAATCAACAGCCTATAAGAATCTGAAAGTGATCCTGTATAAATTTTTGCGAAATAAAAAGCCACACACATGGAAACAATCATCGCAGTAAGTTCGCTAAACGGATTAATACGCCACCAAAACCACCTTAAGATAAACAACAAGCCCGTTCCCGCACCGATTTGTAAAAGAATAAAAAACGTTTCTTGTGCGTTTTGCATGGAAAGTGCAACATACCCCCCCAATACCATCAATGCAATTGTAGATATCCTTCCAATAAATACCTGCTCTTTTTGTGTGGCTTCTGGTTTTATAAAACGCACGTAAACATCGTTCACCATATATGAACTACCCCAGTTTAGATGTGTCGAAATTGTAGACATATATGCCGCGGCAAGTGAAGATACCACAATCCCGATGAGCACGGGGGGGAGAAAAACAAGCATGGCAGAGTACGCTATGTCATCTTTAAGATATTGCTCGGAAATGTTTGGAAACGCCTCTCGCAAAGAATCAAGATTCGGATAAACAAGCAATGAACACAATGCCACGATTATCCAAGGCCATGGACGCACGCCATAATGAAGCACATTGAACAATAAAGTTGCTCCTTGTGAATGTTTTTCATTCTTCGCCGCAAGCATCCTTTGAGCAACGTATCCCCCCCCTCCAGGTTCTGCTCCTGGATACCAAGATGACCACCATTGAACTGCTAAAGGAATAATGAAAACTGCAGTCGCTAATTCCATGTTGTTGAAATCAGGAAGAATAGAAAGTTTTCCGGCAAGTTCAGGATGGTTAACAAGATTACTTATCCCCCCCACCTCAGGACGATTTAGGGCATACACCGCTGCCGTTATAGCTCCGAACATCGCCATGCAAAACTGTATCAGGTCGGTAATAATAACACTGGTAAGCCCCCCCATCATTGCATATAGTGCAGTAATTCCACCGCATACAAGAAGAGTGTGTTCAGGTTTTGCCCCCACCATTACACCGCCGATTTTTATTGCAGCAAGGCTAACCGTTGCAATTATTACAACATTAAAAAAGACTCCGAGATAAATAGCACGGAATCCGCGCAAAAATGTGGCTAATCTGCCGGAATATCTCAGTTCATAAAACTCAATGTCTGTCGTTACATTAGATCTTCGCCAAAGCCTTGCAAAAATAAACGTTGTAAGCATTCCGGTTAGTAGAAACGCCCACCACATCCAGTTGCCTGCAACACCTTTTGTGCGAACAATGTCTGTAACGAGGTTCGGTGTGTCTGTAGAAAACGTCGTTGCTACCATCGAAACACCAAGTAACCACCAAGGCATACTCCTCCCTGAAAGGAAATACTCGGTACTGCTTCTCCCTGCTCTCTTAGCTACCAATGCGCCGATAAAAATCCAAACGATGAGAAACGAAATGACAATCGCCCAATCAACAGTAGTCATAATGATTATCCCAAAGACGAGAGTACCTTCTTGAGTGTCTCTTGTAAGGGATGGCGGTGATATTTTCTGTGCTCTTTCACAATGAAGTGAATCACCTTGCCGACTGTTATCGTAGTAAACTATAGGAACGGGCTATGGATGGAAGTGAAACTTCCCAAAAAAGGGCGGTAATCATCCAAGTTTGAGCATTTTCACACCAGAAGCCCCTTGGCAGGGCATGAAACCTGTCATAATGGAGCCCCTCATTGAAAAGATTATTCGTTCATCGTGATAAGCATGATGTAGATTTTGCGCTTGGTCACTTCGTAGTTTTCGTCCTTCTACAATCCGTTGTTTGGTTTACGGGGGCATATTTTCTTCTGAAGTATTTACTTCCGGGAATATTAAACGCACAACTTTCCGCTCCGTGGTGGGGGTACATCGTTTGGTTTACAGGTTTCCACGTGCTGTGTGGAATGTTTGAATTCTTTTTCCATAGATATGTGCTTCATAGCGAGTTTTGGCGTATTCTCGGCTCTATGAAACGCTCACATACTGAGCATCATTCTTTAACACACGTACGCGAGCTCAAACACACAAGTGATGAACAAGGAAAAGTAGAAGTCAGGAATAAGTATCCCATTCTTTCGCCTGAACAGATTGAATCTTCTACCTTCCCCGGCTACGCTCTCCTCAGTTTCTTCTTACTGTTTAGTGCTTTGCTCATACCTTTGCAATGGGCTTTCCAGACACAACCAATTCTGATTACAGGATATTTGTCGGTCATTATCTCCTACTCTCTTTATGAAATTAAACACGCCATAGAACACATGGATTACGAAAAGTGCTGGAAAAAGCATGTAGAACGAAGCAAATTTATTCGCAACTGGTACGGCTTCCACCTTATGCACCATGCACGCATACGAGTCAATCAAGCAATAGGCGGGGTATTCGCTTTACCTTTATGGGACTGGGTTTTCGGAACTTACTATGTTCCGGATGAACTTCCACTTCCCGGCACACGCATTGACCCTGAGACCCTCAACCCTCCAAAACCTCGTCAACCCCTCATCTGGCTGGATGGAGTTGTGGAGCGCTGCGAGCAAAGAATAGTGGAAAAACGGAAAAAGAACGCGATCGCTAAAAGTGAAAAACAGAAATCTAAAGTTACTCATTGACTTCTTGTAACGCGAACGCTTTCTCGATATAAACCAAATCTGGCTGCCGCAGTAGGATTCGAACCTACGACCCGCTGATTAACAGTCAGCTGCTCTACCGCTGAGCTATGCGGCAATCAAGGGGCTATTTTACCCGTTTGAGCGTGAAACCCAAGGCAATTAGGCTTAGCGGGTTTTCAGCCTGATGAGATTGTCGGTGAGTTTTTTTAAGTTTTAGAAAAAAATCTTTACTCACACCCACCCCATCAACCGCGCAGTCTGAGCCACTATAAAGCACACTGCAAATGCGATGGCGAGGGGGAGAAGGGCAGAGATGAGTGTCCATTTCTTGCTTCCAGTTTCTTTGTAAATTGTAAGAAGAGTTGTCGAGCAAGGGTTGTGCAGAAGCGCAAACAGCAGAATACTCACAGCGGTAAGCAATGTCCACCCTTGTTCATGAACCAAAAAGTTCTTCAAATGCACTTGGTTTTCGATTTCAACCATCTTATCCATGTGTAAATAAGCCATGAGCATGGTGGGAATAACGACTTCGTTTGCAGGAATCGCAATTATATATGCAAGCAGAATCACACCGTCTAAACCGATTGCACGACCGACGGGGTCAAGAAACGTGGCGACAGATGTCATCACACTGGTTTCACCTAAGTATGTGTTTCCTAATATCCAAGCAATCCCTCCGCATGGTGCCGCCATGATAATCGCCCGCCAAAGAACGAAAATTGTTCTGTCAATAAATGAAGTGTAAAGCACTCGTAAGATTTGCGGTTTACGATAAGGAGGCAATTCCAAAACAAATGCCGACGATTCGCCCTTTAAATATGTTTTAGAGAGAAACGACGAAACCAAAAGAGTAATTAAAATGCCAAACAAAACCACTCCCACCAAAGTCGTTGCGGCGACAACGGAGCCTACAGAAGGGGGAAAAGCGGCAGCGATAAACACAGTTGCAACAATAATCATAAGTGGCCATCTGCCGTTGCAGGGCATAAACACATTTGTGATAATTGCAATGAGTCTTTCACGCGGAGAATCGATGATACGCGTGGCAATAATCCCTGCGGCATTACATCCGAAACCCATTCCCATGGAAAGAGCCATCTTGCCATGTGCACCTGATTTTTTAAATAGTCTATCTAAATTAAATGCCACTCGAGGGAGGTAACCATAATCTTCCAGCAACGTGAATAACGGAAAGAAAATCGCCATAGGCGGGAGCATTACGGAAACTACCCACGCCAGTCCCAAATAAACACCATCAACTAAAAATCCTTTTAGCCAAGCCGGCGCACCCATCCAACTCATGAATGCCCCTAACTGATCACCGAACCAGAATAATGCAGTAGCAAGATATTCTCCCGGTACGTTTGCACCTGCGATGGTAAGCCAGAAAACACCGGCAAGTATCAGAAGCATAACAGGAAAACCAGTGATTTTTGAAGTTAATAATTTATCGAGAAATGCATCCCAACGACGAGTCTTTGATGGTTTTTTCGTTATGGTTTTTTTTGTAATCTCTTCTGCTTGTTTAAATAAACTCGGTGTAATTCTATCGCGATGATTTTCCGAAAGGTTTTGTCTTTCGCTCTCTGCTTGCTTTAAAAGACTCTCAAGAATTTGTGTGTTCATGCAAAAACCTCTTTACCGTTAACTTGCTTCAACCAAATCTCAAGTTCTTTATTTTTCAACGCATCAATGATTTTTTCATCGTTTTCCAATACGCGTAAAGCAATCCATTGTGAATTGGGTATTCCGGGAAGAAGTTGCTCGATATACGGTATTAACTTATTGACAGCATTCTGCGTTTGTTCGTCAAGTTTAATTTTTTTAGGCTGAGGAATAAGCGTACCGGAAACTACATCGTGTATTGTTTCTACTAACTCACGAATTCCTTTTGCTTGCCTTGTAACCATCGGAATCACAGGTATTCCCAGCTCGCGAGAAAGTTCTGCATTGTTGATTTCTAAACCATCTCGTTCTGCCTCATCCATCATATTCAAACACAAAATAGGTTTATTTGTAATCTGCAAAATTTGCAGAACGAGGTTCATGTTTCTTTCAAGACGTGATGCATCAACAACAATGCAAACAGCATCGGGTTTACCGAATAGAATAAAATCTCGTGTTATCTCTTCATCCACAGATTGTGAAAGTAAAGAATAAGTTCCGGGTAAATCCACCACTTGAAATCTTTTGTTTTGAAAAGTGTATTGGCCTTCCGTTTTTACAACAGTTTTTCCAGGCCAGTTTCCGGTGTGTTGCCTTAAACCTGTGAGCGCATTAAATACCGTGCTTTTCCCTGTGTTGGGATTTCCTGCAATTGCAATAATGTAATCGAAACGCTCGGGCTTAAAACCCAAACGAATTAATCCCGGTCTTATGATTGTTGTTTCCGACTTAGCCATTTTTCACTACCGAGTTATTTCTTACAACTATTTGTGATGCGTCTTCTCTTCGAAGCGCAATAACAGTTCCCCGTGCTTCAATTGCCATCGGATCTCCCAAAGGACTACGCATTAAAACTTTTACATGCGTTTCCGGCACAAGGCCCAAATCATATAGTCTTTGCTTCATAAAACCTTCTGCTCTAATTTCGACAACGATTGCTTCGTCATCTGGGTTAAGTTCTGAAAGCGTGAGTTCAATGCTTTGTGGTTTTTGCATGTTGTTTCTCCTTCTTGGGATGTTCGGGTATGGGACTTCCATGCGGACAAGTTTCCGGATAACCCATTAAGTCGGCTATTTTTGCTTCGAACTCCTCGCTAATGTGATGCTCAAGTATCTCGGCTTGATCATGAACTTCATCTTCGCTAAAGCCAAGGTGTTCCACAAGGTATCGCTCGATAAGCCTGTGATGTCGGATGACCTCTAGTGCCATATCCTCACCCTTTTTGGTTAACTTCGCTCCGTAATAAGGCGTATGCTCGACGATTCCCTTTTCCGCAAGCATCTTTAGCATCTTGCTCACCGCCGGCTGACTTGAGCGCAATCGCTTGGCAATGCGTTTGGTGTTCACTGGCTCGTCGTCTCGCGAGAGAAAGAAGATGGCTTTGACATAGTCTTGTATAGCTACAGTCATGAGGATATTTTACCATGGTTAAAAATTTTTGCCTACCCTTAAATTTGGCTTAGAAGGCTTTTTTCTAAAAACCCGTATAAATACGAGGTTGATTTCAGTCAAGTTTTATTACTTGTTTATAAGGGGATGGGATAGGGCATGAATCAACTGTAAGTTCAACTCATAAGGATTTCCGGCTTGCCGAGTGAGTTTTCAACGCCTTTCTGATAAAAGCGGAGAAAAACATATGCATATACATTGTCGCTTGAAAAAGAAGCGCGGCTTCACGTTATTGGACGCAATGATTGGGTTCATGGTCATGGCGTTTCTTTCACTTGGGTTTGTTACAGTAACAACAGTTCTCCGAAAAAGCCAGCACATGTCGGATGATGCTTCAAAAGCGGTTCAAATCGCGCAAAGACAAATAGAACAATTGCGATTAGTGGGATTTGACAATTTGACCTACGCCGGCTTGCAATCACTTGATTTGTTAGATGATTGGGATGGAGAATGGCCTTTTACGTTTTCAAAAATTTCGATGGAGCAAGCCACACAGTTTTCTCCTTCTGCCGCTTTGCACGATGGAGTAGGTGAACTTTACATTGATGATATCGATGATAACTCAAAAAAAATCACTGTGATTGTTTATTGGAAAAATAAAGCGGGCGAAAAACAATCAGTAGAACTGGAAACAATTATCGGGAGATATTAGATGCGCAAACGTGGATACACATTAACTGAG
>CAZSPF010000037.1:18421-20343 GCA_964608695.1 uncultured Fimbriimonadales bacterium
TAACTGAGATGCTTGTAGGAATGATTCTTACATGTATGCTCATTCTTTTCGGGTTGTTCTTGTTCTCTACTTCACTTAACTCGATGCGTGGAACTGACATAAAAATTGATTTACAAGATCAAAACTCTATGATTGTAAGAAAAATTGGCGAGGAGTTACGTTCTGCTGTCAACGTTCAAATTACAAGTGGCGGCAAGCAAATCACATACGAGCTCCCGAAAAAGAATACTTTTACAGACCCTATCACGGGTGAATATGAATACGTAGACCCAATGGTAGGGGATGGTATAGAGCGTGCATATTTTTTTGAAAACGGAAATCTGTATTATCAACCCGAACCCGGAAAATTTCGATTGGTAGTAAGTGGTGTGCTTGAAAAAGACCCAGAAGAATCTTCCTCTTACTACAACATGTCTTACCCTATTTTTTCTTATACAAATATTGGCTCAACCAACGGCTTGAAAATCATGCTCATTCTTGAAGGTAACGCTCCGGTAAAGAAAGAGCATAGCCGAATGTCTACAACTGTAATGTTAAGGAATGTAAAATGAAAAGCTTAAAACGATCTCGTGGAACAGCAACAACAACCGTTCTTTTTGTGATGTTCGTGTTGTTAACCTCTGTTATCGTCGTTGGACAACTCGCAAGCGCGAGTATTTTGAAAGCAAGGCGCGAATCAGTAGCGGCACAAACGTTTCAATATGCTCAAGCAGGTGTAGATTACATCTATCAAAAACAGATGGAAGAGTTGGAATCCACTTACGGATATTTCCAAAACACAGTGTATTCCTATGATGATCTACCCTTAACGCTTCCCAACAACGCAGAAGGAACAGTCACAATAGAACCTATCAGCGATGGTTCATATGCATGGATTACTTCGGAAGTTAAAATAAACAACACTACTCGAAGTGTGCGAGTACTTGTTTCCAGTAGAGATGTGAACATATGGAACAACGCCATTTTTGCGGGAACAGGAGCAAGCGGAAAAGCAATCAACGGGAACGTTGATATACGCGGCTCTGTGCACTTACTTGGTGATGGTGAACCTTATACAGACTTAAATGGTAACGGTAAATGGGATGATGCAGAGCTATTTACGGATTTAAACGGTAACGGTAAATGGGATCCAGGTGAGCCTTTTACGGACTTGAATGGTGATGGTGTTTGGAACCCTGCAGAACCCTATAACGACTCCAACGGAAACGGCAAGTATGACCCCCCCCTTACCGTTACTGAGCTAAACTCCAGCTTTTCGGGGACTGCCTTTATCGGAAACCACTATGATGGAATGCCAAGTAATTTATTAAGCAGAATCCCCCCAATTCCAACATACAATGGATTGCAAACTTTAAACACTGAAGTGCGAGTTAAACATGGTCTTATCCGACTACAAGGATCAGCGAAAATCGGTACTTCCACAAACTTCAACGGTCAAAAAGCGAAAATTGATGGTGCTTATGTGAACGATGGATGGGCAGGAAACCCCGGAGAAAATTCTGTGTTTTCTGACAACGGCACAAAAGAAAAATACGACCTCGGAGACAGAGTGGATTTTCCATACATCACCGGAATTGGTGCCGAGGAATACACCTATCCCGGAAACGGACAAACATACTCAACTTTCAAAGACTTTTTGAATGACCAAAGCATGACCGTAACCATTAACAAAATCGCGGAAACAACACCTGCGTTTCAATTCGGTCCGGATGCAAATGGAAACATGTTAAAGTGGACTCCAAAATCCGGTTCTTTCCCCGGAAAATTGGAAATTAACGGAATCGTGAAAGTAAACGGAAATCTCACTTTGGGAGATAAAAAAGAAACTATTTATTACAATGGAAAAGGGACTCTGTATGCTACAGGAGATATTGACATTCACGCCAACCTTTATCCATCTGATAATAAAATCTTCCCAACTC
>CAZSPF010000038.1:0-17921 GCA_964608695.1 uncultured Fimbriimonadales bacterium
GTCTATCATTAACGGAATAGTAATCTGCTGTGCGTATGCAAATAATAAATTATTCATATCACGCACTTCGTCTCTTCCTACATAAGCAGTGCATACATCCAAAACGTGAGAGCCCTCTCGTTCTTGTTCTTTTGCTATTGCAATCAAAGTGTCGATATCTTCTTTTGCTAATGCTTCTCGGAAAGCCTTACTGCCATTCGCATTTGTCTTTTCTCCAACTATGAAAAAGCTGGGCGATTGATCATATGGTTGAAACTGATAAAGGGAAGACACACCTTTTAACGGAGTAACCTCCCGCTTTGCTTTCTTTAAATCTTTTACTCTTTCAGAAACAGCCTTTATATGAGCAGGAGTCGTACCGCAACACCCCCCTACGATATCTACACCAAACTCAGTAACAAATCGAGCGTGATACTCTGCGAGCTCTTCAGGCGTTAACTTATAAACACCTTCACCTTTTTCTATCACGGGAAGTCCTGCGTTAGGCTGGACGCTAATAAATCTATCTGTGCTATGAGACAATGTTCTTACATGAGATTGCATCTCTTCAGGACCTGTCGCACAATTAATTCCTATTCCCACCACTTCCGGAAAAGACTCTAAGTAATTAATTGCCGCACTGATTTCCGTCCCAAGAAGCATGGTTCCTGTTTGCTCAATCGTAACCTGTACAAATAAAGGTAACTGTTTTGTTTCCGACATTGCTAATAGTGCGGCAGATACACCTGCCTTTGCTTGAAGCAAGTCTTGACAAGTTTCCAAAAGCAGCGCATCAACTCCACCTTCGATAAGTGCCTTCAAAGTTATGTAGTACCCTCTTTGCATTTCATCGAATGAGATCTGCCCTAAGGTAACTAACTTCGTTCCGGGACCAACCCCCCCTACAACGAAAACATTATTTTTATCTGCAACGTCTCTTGCAATTTGGGCTGATGCAAATGCAATCTCAGCGGTTTTTTCGCCTATCTCGTATTCATCCAATACCCATGGAAGTGTCCCGAAGGTGTTCGTTTGAATAATTTGTGAACCTGCATCAATATATTGCTGATGAATTTCGGAAATCACATCCGGTTTACTTATGGATAACACCTCATTACACCCATCTAAACCCATAAAGTCAGATGAACTGAGATTTCGGGATTGAATTTGTGTGCCCATGGCTCCATCACAAACTAAAACCCGGTTTCTGAGTGTGTCGAGAAATTTTTCAGAACGATTCAATTGTTTAAAATTATGGCAGTTTTTGCAGGCTCCCAACAACACTGCGTCGGGCTCTATTACTTGGATCGAGGATTATCAATAAACACTGTCTTTTCATTAGTATAAGTGACTTCACCGGGGGACGACTTTTTGGGTTTTCTCACATATTTAGAAAGCGTGTAATCAACTGGAACGTGTTTCCCAAATTTTAAAGTACTTTGAAGCGCAGAAACCTTTGCGGCAAACAGAATATCCTCTTTTTGGATTTTATCTGGCTGATTATTCGTTTGCAAAATCACATGACTGCTTGAATGACCCCTAACATGAAACCAGTAGTCATTTGGTTTGGCAACGCTTTTGGTAATGTAATCGTTGCTTGTTGCATTTTTCCCAAATATGACGGTTTTGCCTGATGGCGAAAGTAACTCTGAAACTTTGTAGCCCTCATATTTCTTGGCTCCAAAAGCCTTCTTTTTCTGAACCTCTTCTTTTGGTTTTAATCCAAATTGTTTTATAAGAGTACCAAGTTCGTTTACATCGCAAGATTTTAAAACATCAAGAGCGCCTTCTATTTGCTTCTTTTCTTGCAATAACAGTTTTAATTTTGTTTTATTGCTAGAGAGCACGTTTTTACTTTTTTTAATTCTCTTAAACAATTCAGAAAGATTTTCAGTGGGAGATAATATAGGATTCAATTCTAACCTGTGAAGATTTCCATTATAGTCAGATAAGACAACCTGTTTATCACCCTTCTTAGCCATCGAAAGGGAAGTAGCAAAAAGTTCAGCGACAGGTTGCAAGTTAATGTCTGCCTGGAGTTTTATGTTTTCTTGATTTATTATAATAATTTTTTTATTAAGTCTTTTTAACGATTGGGTGAGATGCTTTATCACTTTTTCTCTTTTATCACTTTCCAAAAACTCTTTTTGCATACTATGATAAATTAACTCGTATCCCATACTTAACGAATTAATTAACTGAATAGAACTCTTTTTATGAGATTCCAACATTAGTGGATAAACTCCTAATCCTTCGTAAAGATAATTTCTGCCTTCATTGAATCTATCAACCAAGTCATTCTCTGTAATTAAGGACAACTCATTTTCAAGAACTGGAGACAGACTCTTCGATGTTTTTAAATACTCTTCTAAACTTGTTGATGATCTATATTCAATCTCACATTTACTTCCAACTCTATACTTACTTGACTTCCGAAACGCAAAAGTAATATTTTCAGAGTCATCAACTAATAATACATTGCTTTGAGTTCCAAAAAAGAAAAAAACGAGTTTAAGTTTATCATCCTCACGCTGTAACTCGATTTCTAAAGCCCTATCATAATTTTTCTGTCTAACATCTACAACTATAAAATCTCTCAGTAAATCCCGAGCTCTTTTTATAGAGACGCTCTCATGCTTCTTAAAATAGCGCTTAGAACCGAGAAAAACACATGGAAATTTGGGGTTACAAGAAACTAACATATTCATGACGCTGCTTTCAAGACTAAACCTGAAAATTATTGAATATTCCTTATATTGGAACACATCATGAAACTGGGCACCAATAATTACCTGTAACTCTTCGGAAATACGTCTAAGACATAGAAAATCGAAGGTTAGCTTGTTCACTAGGGAAGATTATGGGCAAATTGCTTGGGTAATATTCCACTATGCCTGAACTTGTTTGGTTGAACGGAAAAATTTCCCCGATAGAAGATTCAGTAGTGTCAGTTAGAGATCACGCCCACTTATACGGTGATGGACTCTTCGAAGGTATCCGATTTTATAACAGAAAAATTTTCAAATTGAAAGAACACTTGGACAGGATCTATTACGGAATTCGTTTCCTTGATTTTGAAATGAGAATAGGGAAGGATGAGCTGGAAGGAATTATTATTGATACCTGTAAGCAAGCAGATCTCGACTCAGGGTACATAAGGTTGAATGTAACACGAGGAACTGGCTTAGGTTTAGACCCGCGAAATATAGACCGACAACCCAATGTTATGGTGATGGTCTCAAAACTTTCTCTTTACTCTCCTGAGTCTTACGAAAACGGCTTGACAGCTGTTGTATGCGCAACTAGAGTAATCCCGCCCGCAAGTTTAGAGCCACGCCTAAAAACAATCGGTAGGTATGTTGCAAACATCTACGCAAAAATGGAGGCAAACCGGCAAGGTGCCGGTGAAGGCATTATGCTCAATCATGAAGGCTATCTCGCAGAAGCAACAGGAGACAACATTTTCGTAATTAAAAACGGAAAAATACGAACTCCTCACATTAACAGTGGTATCCTTGGCGGCATAACTCGGGCAACAGTAATACAATTAGCCAAAAATGAGGGGATAGAGGTCTTGGAAGAAACGATGACCCTCTACGATTTATTCGAAGGGGAAGAATGTTTCTTAACCGGAACTGCAGCAGAAGTTATACCTTTGGTCAGGGTTGACTCGAGGAAAATTGGCTGCGGTGTCCCAGGCCCCATCACGCAGCTTATAATGAGTAAGTTCCGAGAAGAAACCAAGAATGGCACACCGTTCTAATCTTTGCTTACTGTGCGGAAACGTTGCATCTTACAAGGCGAATGGCGAAACGATCTGTGAACCCTGCCTATCAGACTTACTGAAATCAAAAGCGATCGCTGTTCAAATCACAAACACGGGAGGCAACTTAATCTCATTAGAAAGATGTCCAGGTTGTAATTCTACAGTTGATGACATAAAGAAAGCCGGCTTATTGGCCTGTCCATCTTGTTACTCGTCTTTCAGGGAAGAGATTAAAACCTGATCTAAAAGGAATTAACATTAACAGCAAAAGACTAAAATGCTTTACTCAACATAATATGTATTATCAGAAACATTAGCACAAAAGCCCGAAAATGCTTGGTCAAGTTTAGAAAATTTAATGTCCTAAGTGATAGATTCGTTAATAAGGCTTTCTAACTCTTTACTTTTAGTTCTGCAAAAGTCAACTGTATCATCAATCAAGCCTTGAAAGTTTTGATTACTCTCTTTCATTTTCTTGACGTATAGCGCCGCTGCCGCGCCAACTCCAATAACAGCCGCAGTAAAAAGAAATAGTTTCTTCCAATTCATACTGGTTTTGTCTTTAGCCATATTAGGTCTATTGTTGGCTGTTTCTATAGATTCTTTATTAACCACGCTCATTAAGACGCCTTTGTGTCAATCCCAAGTTCCAATGATTTTACAGGTCGTATCGCTTCGGTCCTTCATCCCCACCGCCGCTTATTATTCTCTTAATGAAGGTTACCAATTCCATCGGGTTAAAGGGTTTTGTTAGATACACGTCAGCACCAAAGTGGTAGCCCTCGAAAACGTCCTTATCCTGAGCCTTTGCCGTAAGCATAATGACGGGAAGGTTTTGCATCTCGGGATCTCTTCTCAGTGTCTTCAGAACCTCAAAGCCATCCATGTACGGCATCATAACGTCAAGCACAATAATATTCGGCTTTTCGCTCTTAATTTTCTCCAAGCCTTCTTTACCATCATAGGCAGTTACTACCTGCCAACCCTGACGTTCAAGGTTAACCTGAATTAATCGCACTATGCTTCTTTCGTCGTCACATACAAGAATTTTCGTTGGTGGCATGTATCTTTTTCCTCCAAGCCCGAATTTGTTCGGGATTAGCCCTTAGTCTTTCGGACGTTTGTGCCATTAGCGTACCCAAAACATTTCGTTTTTGGCTTTAATCCTCTTCATTATAAGAGTCTAAAATCGAGTCAATCACATATATCGGTGCACCTGACCTTAATGCCAGTGCGATTGCGTCACTAGGCCTGCAATCTATCTCAATTTCCTCGTCTTTTAATCTCAAATACAACTTCGCGTAATAAGTAGAATTCCAAAGGTCATCAATAACGATCCTGTCTATGGGAATGTCTATCTTCTCTAACATGACCTTGATTAAGTCATGAGTTAAAGGACGAGCGATTGGGCGACCGTCAATTGCAAGCTGAATAGACATCGCCTCAAATGGACCTATTGATATGGGAAGAACTCGGTTTGCGTCGTCAACGAGTTGCACAAACCTGTGTATTGTTCCACTTTCCTCTGTTCCAAACACACCCTCAACCTGTACTCGCACCGGATTGCCGAACCCTCCCGGTCGGTTGAGCTCTTTTGGAAAGAAAGGAGGCGGTTCCTCTAAATCGTCGTTTTCAAACTCTTCGGGCATTTCACACCTATTCTAATCATATTCCACGTGTTTTTTGAACAACACTGTCTAAAAACTCTTTATTTGACGTGGTTCGCTTCAAAAGTTTAATGAGCGATTCCGTTGCTTCAATGTTATCTTGTTGGTTTGCAAGCAATCGGTGTAAATGATAGACGCTTTCCAATTCATCAGGGTCAAACAACTTTTCTTCTGCTCTTGTTGAACTACGCTTGACTTCAATAGCAGGCCAAATCCTTCTCTCAGCAAGATCTCTGTCTAACACAAGCTCCATGTTCCCTGTGCCCTTAAACTCTTCAAATATCGCATCGTCCATTTTGCTACCTGTGTCGATGAGGGCAGTAGCGATAATCGTAAGGCTTCCTCCTTCCTCGATGTTTCTCGCCGAGCCAAAGAATCTTCTCGGCCGGTACATTGCCGCTGGATCTAAGCCTCCGCTAAGAGTTCGACCACTTGGATTTACTGTTAAGTTGCTTGCACGAGCCATCCTCGTTATGCTGTCCAAGAGCACAACTACATCTTTACCCGTCTCTACAAGTCTTCTTGCCTGCTGAAGACACAGCTCAGAAACCCGCATATGATTTTCAGGTGGCTCGTCGAAGGTACTGCTTACTACTTGCCCTTTTACTGAACGTTTCATGTCTGTTACTTCTTCAGGCCTTTCGTCCACAAGCAAGACCATTAAGAAAATCTCTGGATGATTTGCTTCTACACTCTTAGCAATGGTTTTTAGCAAGGTAGTCTTCCCTGCCTTAGGGGGAGAAACAATCAAGCCTCTTTGACCTTTACCAATGGGGCAAATGAGGTCAATTATTCTTGCCGCGATGTTATTTGGCTCAGTTTCCATTCGGATGCGTTCTTCAGGGAAAATAGGAGTAAGCCTGTCGAAGTCTAACCGTTTCTGTATTTGCTCTGAATCTGTTGGGAGTCCATTTACTGACTCAACACGAAGCAAACCGCTATATTTTTCCCCTTCCTTTGGTGCTCTAATTTGGCCAAATATCGTGTCGCCGATTTTTAAGTTAAACTTTCTGATTTGAGACTGACTTACATAAACATCTTCAGGTGAGGGTGCGTAATTCGGCTGTCTTAAAAATCCCCATCCATCAGGCAATATCTCTAATATGCCAGACCTGTATTCTGCTCCATGCTCTTTGTTTGCTTCAATCATGATGGCTTCCAAAAGGTGCCCTCTGGCTAAGCCATTCGCACCAATGCCAAGGCTTTTAGCTTGCTTGAGCAATTCAACGTCACTCAAAGAAGCATAGTAGGAATAGTCCTTCTCAGGCAAAAGATCTAAGTCTGCCTGAGAAAGAGTGAACTCTTTCTGCCTGTCGTGTCGCTGTGTGCGACCCTTTCTACGGGTGCGTGCTGAACTGTCAGATTCTGTGCTTGATGGTTTTCGGAAATGCATAAGACTCCAATTGTGCTAAAAACTAAGGGGAATACGTACCAATTTTCGGCTTTTTAAACCTCAATTCTGAGAATAGTATATCAGACTGAGCCACCTTTGTCAATACCTTTATATTAAGAATCGCCTTAAAATGTAAGGTTTTCACAGAAGAAGGATATTTTATATCTCCTTTCGAAATAAAAAAATCGTTAAAGAACTGTTTACTCAAATTTAACTGATAACTAACAGAGGAGAGAAATACTGTAGTTGTTCTTTGAGGAACAAAGCATAACTATCGGAGGTACTAAATGAAAGGAAAAGCATTTACTCTCATTGAATTGCTAGTCGTTATAGCGATTATCGCAATACTCGCGGCAATTCTCTTCCCTGTCCTCACGCAGGCGAAAATAAAGGCGAAGCAAACCACTTCGATTGCAAATATGAATCAGTTCGCAAAAGCGATGATGATGTATACAACAGACTATGACGACACCTACTCACGAGCGGACTACTGCGCTCCTAAAGGCTCTTTTAATCCTAATCTTAACAAAGATGGCGCAGTTCCCGGAGACGGATGTACGACTTTTCCTTATGCGTACAGAATTAATCACTACAAATGGCAAATGTGGCTAAAGCCTTATACAAACAGCATTAATATCTTCTACCATCCTTCATTAGAAAAAGACCAATACGCATGGGATAAAAATGGTGAAATTTTTAATCTTTATGCACTTAACTTAGCCATAACAGGTGCACTAAACACTTGGGGTAATGAATTTAAAAATGGTGCTTACCGAAACTCGTTCTTGGGTGGTAGAACAACAGATGTTCCCGATCCAAGTTCCGCAATGCTTTTTCTGGAATTTGCAAGCAGTGACATTAACTTTGCACCTACTTTCCTCTATCCAAGCGGTACACACACAACTGCGTATCCTGCAGCACACAGAGAGCTGTGGGCACCTGTTTTCATGAAATGGAAAAACAACAATGACTGCACACCCACTGATGAAGTAGACAAATCAGTTGTACCGTTTAACAATGGGATCGTGATAGCAAGATGCGACGGTAGTGTGAAATGGATGCATGTGAAAAGGTTTCTCGAAGAAACACCTACAAAAAACGATTACATCACAGGCTCATATGCCGGCGGCTGGGAATGCGGTGCGACAAGTGGTGCAAGGACGCTAAGTCAGAAACCAGTATGGAATAAGGAGTGGCCATTATGGGCACTTCAATAGTACGGCGCTTCACATATCTCTCATCCTTTTTTGTAGTGGTGTGTGTTTTTCTTGGATGTAGTGCTGGCGAAG
Source organism: uncultured Fimbriimonadales bacterium (assembly GCA_964608695.1). Lineage (GTDB taxonomy): Bacteria > Armatimonadota > Fimbriimonadia > Fimbriimonadales > ATM1 > CAZSPF01. Next base: position 8,095 of record CAZSPF010000038.1, read on the forward strand.
TAAAACTTTCTGACATCAAAGAAAAGGATGCACTCAGAAGAGAAACGGCAAAGAAGATGCCTGGCTACAATGATAATCCGGAACCTAGTGATGAAAGATAAAAGATATTTGAAAACGATTATTCGGAAGATAAAGAACCTGCATTAACATTTTGATGCGATAACAACCATTGAGCAACATTGTTTAAAACAATCGCACGGTGGCTAATGCGGTTCTTTTCTTCCGGCAACAGTTGCGCATAGGTTTTTCCCATTTCAGGGAGAAAGAAAATAGGGTCGTAGCCAAAACCGTAATCACCGATAGGCTTGTCTGCAATAACTCCCTCTTTTATGGCTTTAAATACTTTCGTTTCTTTATCCGGATGTGAATAAGCTACACAACATACAAAACGCGCTGTTCTCTTATCAGAAGGCACATCTTTCATTAACTCAAGAATTTTTTTTATTTTTTCTTGAAAAGTTGACTCTACACCTTCAAACCTTTTACTGTGCACACCGGGAGCACCTCCTAAAGCGTCTATTTCCAAACCTGCGTCATCAGCAATGCAAGGAAGTTCAAGGTACTTCGTAGATTCGTTTGCTTTGATACACGCATTTTCTTCATAAGTATCACCTTTCTCATCCGGTTCAGGAAACTCAGGAAAATCATTTAACGTATAAAAAGAAAAACTTTTACCCAACAATTCATTAAGGATATTGATCATCTCACTCCCCTTTTTCAAATTTCGGGTCGCGATGACGATCTTATTCAATTTCCAAAACCTCTTTCTGCATTTGAAAAAGTTTCTTCAATCCTCTTTTTCCCAAACCTAACATTTTTGCAAAACTTTCTTCTTCAAAAGGATCCGCTTCTGCCGTTCCCTGAATTTCTACATATCTTCCCCTATCAGTCATCACAAGGTTCATATCAACAGACGCTCTACTATCTTCTTCATAGTTTAGATCTAAAACTTCCTGCCCATGCACAACACCTACACTCACGGCAGCAATTTGTTCTGACATTGGAAATTTTAATATCATTTTTTCTTTCAACATCCATTGAAAAGCATCGTACAAAGCAACATAGGCTGCGGTTATTGAAGCGGTTCTTGTTCCTCCATCTGCCTGAATTGCATCACAGTCAATGGTAATTGTTCTTTCGCCGATCTGTTCCAAATCAACTATAGACCGCAAAGACCTCCCTATCAGTCTTTGGATTTCCATCGTTCTTCCGTTAGGGCGCATAATTTCTCTTTGATTTCTGTCCCTACCCGAACGTGGAAGCATCCCATATTCAGCAGTAACCCAACCGCTTCCCTTCCCTTTCATCCAATTTGGTACGCGATCTTCAACTGTTGCAGTTACAAGAACAATCGTGTCACCTACCGTAATCCGACAAGAACCTTCAGCAAACTTTGCGACATTGCGTTCTAACAACACTTTTCGAAGCTCATCGTACTCCCTGTTATCACTTCTTAAAATTGCCATTGAGAAAGTTTACCGCTTATATTTTTGATAGTGCCTTTTCCACCCTTGAAATAATCTCATCAATATACTCTTCTTCAATAATTAACGCAGGAGCAAATCGAAAGGTATTCAAACGTGTTTCTTTTGTTAATATGCCTTCGTCTAAAAAATACCGAGTGAGTTTTTCGGAATCAACATCCGACATAACCTGTAACCCAATTAACAAACCTCTCCCGCGAACTTCTTTAATTTTATCACTCTGAATGTTTTTAAATCCGGAAATCAACTTAATGCCTAATATTTCTGCTCTTTCATCCAATCGGTTTACAATCATTTCCGACATAGTTACTAACCCAATAGCGCAAGCAAGAGGATTCCCACCGAAAGTACTCCCATGGTCTCCCGGTTTGAATACTTCCATAACCTCTTTTTTGCCTATAGCTGCTGATACAGGGTAAACACCACCACCTAAAGCTTTACCTACCGCAAGAATATCGGGCGTAGCACTTTCATGCATATGCGCAAAACGTTTTCCGGTTCTGCAAAAACCGGTTTGTATTTCATCTAAAATTAAAAGCACATTATGTTTCGAACAAATTTTCCGAACATTCTGCAAATATCCTTCAGGAGGAATTACAATTCCTCCTTCTGCTTGTATAGGCTCGAGTAAGACGCCTGCAGTGTTTTCAGTAATCGCTTTTTCTAACGACCCAATATCACCATACGGAACCGTTTTAAATCCCGGTGTAAACGGTTCAAATCCTTCCTTATATGAATCTTCACTGCTAAATCCAATTATTGTCGTTGTCCTGCCATGAAAATTTCCTTCCGCAACAATAATCTCTGCTTTCCCTTTAGGAACACCTTTCTTTTTATATGCCCACTTGCGAGCAAGTTTTAATGAAGTTTCAATAGCTTCCGTGCCGGAATTCATCGGGCACGCCATATCGAGTTCCGTAAACTCGCATAATCCTTTCAAAAACACCCCTAACTCAGTTGCATACATTGCACGACTTGTAACGGATAACTTTTCAAGTTGCTTTTGAACCGCACTAACAATAACAGGATTGTTATGACCCAATGCTAAGGCTGAATAACATCCGATACAATCGATATATTCTTTCCCTTCTCCGTCATATGCGAATATCCCCTTTCCTCGAACGATATTAACAGGCAATGGGTGGTAGTTGTGCGTGCAATATGTTTCAGCGAGCTCCATAGATTCCGAGTCGGATACCTCTGTTAGCAACTCTGTAAGCTTGCCGCTGTGTATGGGTTCCCAATCTAAACTTGCTGAGATATTCAGTTTCAGGTCTTTCACGTGGATATTATAGGGTATCTGAGGTAATAAAGTGGGCTTTCCGCTTGCCGGTTTCCCGTTGAACAAGGCCTGTCAAGTGTGGTAAAATATGTACTCCCAGTTTTAAAAAGGTGGTTTTGAGCATGAAATCAGGAATACATCCTAATTACAAGGAATGCAAGGTGTTTTGCGCCTGCACGCCCGGACGTCCTGTTACAACGATTCTCTCGGACAGGGAGGAACTACACGTGGATATCTGCTCTAACTGTCATCCTCTTTATACAAGACAGCAAAAATTGGTAGACTCAGCCGGTAGGGTTGAGAAGTTTATGCGAAGATATGGTCGAAGTCAGGGAGATAAATCCTAATGGCTAAAAAGGCTGAGAACAGAGAGATTATCCGCTTGGTTTGTACCGAAGACCCTCGAAGCATTTACACTACTACCAAAAACAAGCAAAAAACTAAGGACAGGCTTGAACTTGTTAAGTACAATCCTTTCCTGAAAAAACACACTCTCCATAGGGAGAAAAAATAAATGCCTAATCCAAAAAGGAAGTTTTCACACGCGAGAACGGGTAAACGTAGAGGTACTTGGAAAACCAAAGTGCCTGAAATGACACCGAACAAAGTTCAAGGTGACGAACCATACGTTTTGCCCCATTGCGCATCGCCTGAAGGTTATTACAAAGGCAGAAGGCTTCCAGGATATAAGGATAAATAAAACTTCTTTTGAGAGAAAGAACAAATAAAGCCGTGTTTGTAATAGCGTTGATATTATCAGCGCTCATCTTTACATCCATCAGTTCTTATGCACAAAAATCTCCATCAAACGCGGATGAAAAGTTTGAGTCAAAGCTGATTACCACAGACATCCCCTTTCAAACAGTCTACAAACCCGACCGAACAATTTCACCGGGCAGAATGAAAAAGCATCAAGAGGGGAAACCTGGAAAGGCGATGAAAATGGTGCAAGAAGTAATTCGCAACGGAAAAGTAAAAAGGACAGTCGTACTTTGGGAAAAAGTAGTTGAAGAACCTGTCAATGAAGTCATTTTAATCTCATCAAATAATGTTCCTACTTCAAGGGGAAGTTTTGTGAGAACTAAAACTCTCACGATGGAAGCGACAGCGTATTCTTCACAAGAACCCGGACTCAGTAACAGAACTGCTACAGGACAACTCGCGAGGTTTGGTGTTGTAGCAGTGGATCCCAAAGTAATCCCGCTGGGAACTAAACTCTTTGTCGAAGGTTATGGCTACGCAATCGCCGCAGATACCGGTTCAGCCATCAAAGGTATGAAAATAGACTTGTGCTTTAACACATTAGAAGAAGTAAAACGTTTCGGACGCAAGAAAGTTAGAGTTCACATACTTGACTGAAGTAGACCTCTCTAAAAAATCGCAGCTCATTCCCTTCCTTAAAAAACACGGCTTCCAAATTAGAAAAAAATGGGGACAGAATTTTCTTGTCTCTTCAAAAGCAGCTGATAAAATAATCACAGCATCACTCCCTGCAAAAAGTTTTTTAGAAATTGGGTGTGGACCCGGAATTTTAACTCAAAAATTATCTCAATACGCGCTAACAATCGCTATAGATATTGATGAACGTGCAGAACACGCCATAAAAGAAGCAGCACCAAAAGCACAATATATACATGCTGATATTCTCAAAATAGATTTAAAAAGAATCATTTCACAAATTCCTTTACCAATAACAGTTGTGTCTAATCTTCCCTACTACATCACAACACCTATTCTCGAAAAATTGTTAACCATAAGAGATAAAATTGATAAAGCCATTTTAACTATGCAAAAAGAAGTCGCAGATAGAATTTCCGCACTTGCAAGCAACCCCGATCGCGGAGCAATTAGCGTCATCTATCAATGGTATTTCGATATTCAAACAGTTGCAACTATTCCCAAATCATGTTTCCACCCCGAACCAAAAGTAGACTCAAAAACACTTTTATTTAAAACTAAAAAAAACACCCGCGAAATAAACACAGAAATGAAAGAATTGATTTATGCAGGCTTCTCAGCGCCAAGAAAAACACTTCTAAACAATCTATCGAAACACTTCGACATAAACAAAGAAAAATTAACTGAAGTATTTGATGAAATTGAAATCAAGCCCTCTGTGAGGGCTCATCAACTTCATCAGGATGATTGGGAAAATCTTTCAAATCAAGCCCGCAGCCTTTTGCATTGATGATGAACTCACCAACAAACGCGCCTGCCAAACTTCCCATAACCGAAACTAAAAAAGCTCGCCACCACACAGTCCAGCCTCCAACCAAAGCAACAAGCACTGCAGGGAAAGCAATAATCAAACAGCATCCTGCTATAACTAATGCATGGTTCACCCTATCCTTAAACCTTGTCGGTGCTACTAACCTCAAAAGCTTGCGGCGTGTAAAAGACGGAAATCGCGATGCCGACTCTGCGACTTTACGCTTATATTCAGGATTACGCCGGTGCATTCCGTTAAAGAAAGACCATCCTAAAGCCAGTCCTGCTGTTAAAGCAAATGTCATCCAGTCAATATCCATCCACTTACAGAATACCAGTCGGTAAAATTAAATGTTTTCTAAAGCCTATAACAAGATGGAAAAACACAATGTTTCTTGATGAAGCGATCATCGAAGTGCGGTCGGGCAAGGGGGGCGATGGCTCTGCCTCTTTTCGTCGTGAGAAGCACGTTCCAAGGGGAGGACCGGATGGCGGAGATGGGGGTAAAGGAGGAGATGTCATTTTGATAGCCGACTCGAACCTTGGGACGTTAATAGACTTCCGTTATAAAATACATTTCGCTGCAGAAGACGGCAAGCCGGGCGCAGGAGGACAAAAAGACGGTGCGAATGGAAAAGACGTGGAAATTCGCGTACCTGTCGGAACTATTGTGAAAGAACACAAAAGTGACACCATCCTCATAGATCTTAATTTTCATGGAGCAAAATTTGTTATTGCAAAAGGTGGTAGAGGGGGCAAAGGCAATACACATTTTGTAAGCAGTACTCGCCAAGCACCAACGTTTGCAGAAAAAGGTGAACGAGGAGAGTCTAAGCAAATTAAACTCGAATTAAAACTTATCGCAGATGTAGGGTTAATAGGATTGCCAAATGCTGGAAAATCCACATTAATAAGCAGAGTGAGTTCAGCAAAACCAAAAATCGCTGATTATCCCTTTACCACCATCACACCGAATTTAGGAATAGTGAAGGTAGATGATTTGAGTTTTTGTATGGCAGACCTTCCCGGATTAATAGAAGGTGCGAGCGAAGGAAAAGGTCTGGGGCATAAATTCCTCAAACATGCAGAAAGAACAAGACTGTTCGTACACCTTGTGGAATGTTTACCTGTAGACGAATCAGACCCTGTGGAAAATTACCTCATGATTCAAAAAGAGTTAGAGCAATATAATCCGAGCTTTCTAAACAAACCTTCCATCATTGCCATTTCAAAGATAGATCTTTTAAACGATGATGAAAAACTAATTGAACTTAAAAACAAACTAAAAGAATTCAATGAAAATGTCGTTGCCATTAGCGCAATCACAGGAAAGAACTTAAATATCTTGCTTTTTATGATTAAAGAGTTGCTCCCAAAGTCAGAAAACACTCATGAATTATCTGCCGTCATTACGCCACCAATTACACAAACACAAGACGAAAAATATACTTGGACAATTGAAAACACAAACAGCACATACATTATAAAAGGAGACAAACTCACCCGCATGGTTGAAATGACAAACATGGACAACTCAGAAGCGCTCTCGTTCTTACATAAAAAACTGAGAAAGATTGGTCTACTCGATGATCTAAAATCAAAAGGCGCAAAAGAAGGTGATACAATCATAATCGGCGATTTAGAATTTACATATTTGGAGGAAGATTGAAAATAGGGATACTTGGCGGTAGTTTCGACCCCATACACATCGGTCATTTAAGACTTGCCATTGAAGCAAAGGAACAGTTAAAATTAGAAAAAGTTTACTTGGAAACTTCGTATCTATCACCATTTAAAGAACGCGATTTTGCTTCACCTGAATTAAGGTTAGAAATGGTGAGATCCTCTATTGAAGAACTGCAAGGAATTGAATTAGGCACTCATGATATTAACAAACGAGAAAAAAGTTATTCCATAAATATGCTAAGGCATTATTCCACTATACACAAAGATATTTTTTTAATTATGGGCTCAGACACCTTATCAGGTTTCCCAGACTGGAAACAGCCGGAAGAGATAATAAGAATTGCAACTCTTGCAGTAGCAACAAGACAAAACGAAAACATCGAAACAATAATAAAAAACTTCCCTAAACACTGGAATAATAAAATATTAACATTCCCCTTGCCTGCCCTCGAAGTCAGTTCAACAATGATCCGAGAAAAAATCTTAAAAAATGAATCTGTTGATTATCTAACCCCGCAACCGGTTATCGGTATAATCAAGAAAAACTCATTATATACAGGAGAAAAAAACTGAGTCAACTCACAACAGAGCAAAAAGCACATCGCATAAAAGCGATTGCCGAAGATGCTAAAGCAGAAAAAATCGAAACACTCGATATCAAAGGAAAAACAACACTTGCAGATTACTTCATAGTTTGCAGTGGAAATTCAGACGTTCACGTAAGAAGCATTGCTGATAAAATAATAGAAAAAATGAAAGAAGAAAAAATTCGTGTATTAAGAACCGAAGGCGAAGGAAGCGGATGGGTGCTGTTAGATTATGGAGACATTGTCTGCCATATAATGCGTGAAGAGCAAAGACAGTTTTATGATATCGAATCTCTCTGGAAATCACTGCCAAAAAAAGAAGACTACCCGCTTTAACATGGAAAACTTAGACATCATCAGAAAAGAAATTGATGACACTTACCAGCAAGCGCTAATTCATATTCGTCGCGATGATAAACCCACTGCATTATCAATAACCAAAAAACTTATCGAAAAATATCCAGACAACCCATGGGCGATGGATGCTCATGCAGACGTGTTATACGCAAACAACAAACTCGAAGAAGCGCGTGACACTTACAAAAAAATCCTCGACACAAACAAAGGCTGGATAAACACAGAAAAAAAATATGCGCAAGTCGTTCTAGATATTGCGAATAAACAGCATTCATTCGAACACCTCATTAAAGAAATGTCAATATCCGAAATGATAACCCCCGCAGGTGCAAAGCGATCATCTGGTCTTGCCGCATTCGCATCTTTAATCTGTCCCGGATTGGGACAGTTCGCAAACGGACAAACAACAAAAGGGGTCGTGTTTTTTTTAATCACTGTCATTCTTTGGGTTGCTGTATTTACATCTAATGCAATCATTTTTAGCAGAACGCAGTTTTTTATTACAGCAATCGGCTGGGTCATTATCATCGCACTTATCATCACCTATCTCACAGCAATCATAGATGCATCTATGAACACGCCAAAAGACATCCCTATGCAGCCACAGCAAAGACCAAAGCCTCCCGTAGACTTACCCTTTGAATGAAATCGGATACAATCTTCAAAAGTATTGCGTCGTTTCTTATAGTCTAAAGTCAAAATAATAAACATGCCGGCGCCAGAAAAAAGATCAGACGTAGTAGAAGTCCATTGGGAGAGAGCCATCCGATGGGGGGTGCTCGGAGTTGTGTGCATTCTTGGCGGCTTGTTTTTTTTAAGATACGGCAGAGACTGGGCAGGAATTGATTTAACAAGTCTCTCGTGGGTTCCCATCGTTGCCGGTCCCGTTATGGTCATATACGCCATCAGCGAGGGCATAAACAGCCGCAAAGTGCCGAGCTACACCACCATGTGCTCATATTGCGGGCACGAAATGGTCTTCACTGCCGCACCCGAAGAGGATTTCGTGTGCGACGGGTGCGGTCGCAGAGTGCCGGTCAAAGATGGCCAAGTCCTAAGCGTAACCGCCGTGCGTTGTGGTTATTGCCAAGCCCTCAACTATATGAGCGAAAAAACACTCGTGCTCATCTGCGAAGAATGCGACAGAGAGATCCCGCTTCTCGACCCCGAAACCGGCGAAACAAGACACGTTCCGCGCGGATTTGCCCGAGTGGACGACGAGTCGCTTTACGAATTGGTGCTGGTTAACATGGGGCGCGAAAAAGAAGCCGTTATGAAATCTCTCCAAACCATGCTCGCCATCAATCACGCCCAAGCGCTGAAACTTGTTGAAGAACTGCCCGTTTCACTGCTGTCTGGTATCAACCGCCGCAAAGCAGAGATGCTGAGAGCGCAGCTCGAAGCCAACGGCGCAGTGGCAGAACTTAAACAAATCACCCCCGCATAATTTCGGACTGCACAATCTTTACACAGCACCTTATCAGAACATAACTGATTTCATGGGTGCGTTACCTTGATTTCAAGCCAGCGTAAGCGTGAGCGCCAACGTTCCGTGCAGGGCTATTGAGCTTCACAGTTAAGTCGCCTCGTTCGGGGGCTGCAAACTGAGGATCTAATCCATAGACCCCGTTCTGCTCGGGTGTCGGCAGTTGCGGGTGGCTCCTGCCGGGATCGTCCAAGCAGATCCAAAAGTTGCTCGTGAATCTGAAAGTTTCCGGTGATGTGCCAGGTCCTATGTTCACGCCTCCGCTCGACCAGCTATCGCGTTTGAAGGCCACAAGGTTATGCTCAAAGCGGCCGTTGCGACAGGACACAAAGGAAGCATCAGTGGTCTCCTGTAAGATTCGTAATGCCCACCTTGCGGGGCAATAGATTGTGTTGTAGCGAACAGTAGCACCATCCACACCAACGAAGGCGACTGATGCCGTCCCCCCTATGAAGGTGCAGCCTTCCACAATGATATTTCGAGCTTCCCAAGTGGCTGTAAGCGGGCGAAAGTATGGGCGGCCTGTGCTGCCTCCCAAGTTTACTCCACGATGGCCAGCCTGTTCGAATCGGCACTGAACGATGCGAATATCCGTAGAGCCACCCTTAGCCTGTACGCCGTTATCACCTCCGAATCGGAATATACATCCGCTTAATACACCGCGATGACAGCCCACCATATCAACCGCCGAGCCGCCCCACCGCTCCACCACACAGTCTTCTACTCGGAAATCTTCT
>CAZSPF010000038.1:17997-20051 GCA_964608695.1 uncultured Fimbriimonadales bacterium
TATGGCGCGTGGCACCCTCTTTGCCGCCGTCGTCTATGTTTAAGCCGTTCGTGCGGGATCCTCGAAACGCAAGGTCACGAAGCACTAAATGCGTTACACGTGAAAAATGCCAGCTAACGAACTGCGGAGGGTTGTCACGAAACTCTCCTCTAATCACAATGGGTTTATCTGCAGTCCCATGGATATCGGCAGCGCGCAACGTACCGTCCCTATATTGTCTTGATGCGACAATGATTTCAGTTCCGGGACGTGCTTTTTCCACGGCAGTTCGAAGCGAGACCTCGTCCGAGACACGGACAATATCTGATTGGATAGTAAGTAAGAACAGAGCCACGAACATGAAGAAAGTATACCATCTCAAAACCTCGGGTGCGTTGTGTCTTCACTCCTGTGAAAAGGGGACCAGTGCTTCATCACTACTCCTTTTTTTAAATCTTTCACATCCCTCAACACTTGCAGTGTTGAGGGATGTAATTTGCAGGTATGGGAAGCCACGGATGGCTTCCAGATACGGCGCGCCAAGGATCAATTCGTGGCGCGCTTTATGACGTAGGGGATACGCTGGCGCGATTTTTAGCTGATAAGCGTTCGAATGCGTTTTCTGACTGGATGCGGATGGCCGCAATTCCGATAGGCTTGGCGTCAGCTGGCCGCGGTGAGCCGACGCCGTCAAGTGGATACGATTACGCATCCGCAGCGAAATCGTTTGCTGATTTGATTAAAGCAATTATGAACAAAGGAAGCAGTGGCTCATCCGATGATCTGACGGGCGCCGGCGTTAGCGCCGGAATACCGTGGTGGTCGTGGATGGGCTTAATGCAGCAATTAAACAACACAGGTCCTGCGAATTACCCGTGGGAGACAGAAGGAGGAATAGTAGCATGAATCCGTTTTTGCAGTTTTTGATGTCGCAAGGTTCGATACAGAACCTGTTAAATGAACGAAGTGAGTACGAGTTCATACGTGATATATTATCAAAAGTACGTCGTGGAAGAAGATTTCGCAATCCGTTTTTAAAAAAAAATCCCTTCGCAAATTATCAGCCGTTTGATTTAGATGCGGTAACAACGGATTATCCATTGACAACCCCACCACCAGAGACCAGCTTGGGAACCGCCGGAGTAGGTACTGCATATGATGCCCGCCCAAGACGTTATTGATTTACTCGCTCAAGGGGGCGGCGAGGAGACAGCACAGAATTTCGCAGATAAGGTTGGCGGCGAGATTTCCTCTTATGTAGCAAGCGATTCCAGAACATTTTGGCGATATATCAAGCGAAATGAGACAAAGAAGCGAGAAGAAGCGGACAGGTTTTCAGATTTTTCGGTGTCGCTTTTAACTGGTGATGCGTTAACGCAAACTAACCAGCGATTAGAAGAGATAAACAAACAGATAGCGTCAGCTATCAATAATTTCGGCGCATTCACGCCTCCGAAAGAGCCGCCGATTGACCCGTTTGAAGCGGGTGCGACGTTGCTTTTACAGCTGCTTAATCCTGAAGAAGCCCACATTGCGGCGCGGGCTCCGGAGCAACTGCGTCAGATGCGCCATGGTAGAAATGTTGAGCAATCAGCGCGCGAGCATGAGATAGAACAGTTTAGAAATAAACTATTATTGGATTCGTTAATGAAAGAGCGCGGAGATTTATCTGATTTTTCACAGCAGTTAACGATGGAGGGGATCAGGCAAGATTATGATGCTCCAATAAAAGCAGCGAATTTAGAGATGGTGCGGTTCGAGAAAGAGTTGAAGTTATTCCAAGAGCTGGATCGTATCGCGGATGATTTATTAAAAGCGAATCCTGATGAAATCGACCTGCATTTGCAAAGACATAACGATTTAGCGAGTGCAAGCGGGGGGATTATTTCCCCGCTTGATGAAGCGGCAGTCAAGGGCATTCGCGGCGAAGCAGAACGCCGCCGAGAATTGCAAAAGCTGAAAGCAAGTGCAACTGCGATAAATCGATATTTTGAGTTTCTTTCACAAATTGGCAAAACGTATGAGCAGTTAGATCATGCTCAACAACAAGTGTTGCTCGATCTACGCTCTGCAGC
>CAZSPF010000039.1:0-9303 GCA_964608695.1 uncultured Fimbriimonadales bacterium
GGTAAAGAGGACACCGCATATGCTTGGTGCGGTCGCTGCATGGATTTTGTTAATGCGGGTTTTCGAGACAAGCTGGGCGGTATTGCCATCGTTCCATAGGGAAGGAGCGCAGGTTACATGGATGGATGCATCAGCATTTATTGGAATTGGCGGGCTATGGTTGGCATCTTTTGCATGGAACTATGCAAAAACAACACGTTTGATACCGGTTTATGCAGAACCGGTTGAGCAAAGGGAGCATGCGCACGCGTAAGGAAAATTGTTAATATGTCAGAACACGAAACCAAACACGAACACGAAATAAACGAAGAATTGGGATACGAAACTCAAGAGATTCTTCGCAGGACTCCCGCGATAATTTTCAGCGCGAGTTTAGTGATGCTTGTTGTTGTTACGATATTGTTAACGCTATGGATATTAAACACTGAAGAGAACAGACGTCAGCCATCTGTAAACCCCTCACCCCTTGCAGGAACGCAAGAGATGACTATGACGGCTGCAGAATTGCAAGCCGACCCGAACTTAGAAATGCGAGAATATTTAGAGCAAGAAAAACATTTGGAAAGCAGTTTTGGATGGATAGATAAAAATGCAGGTGTGGTTCGGTTACCGATTGACGTTGCTATGGAAATAGCGTTGGAAAGAGGTTTTCCTGTTCGAACTGGTTCAGTTGATTTACAGGAAGAGTTTACGTTTTCGGTTCCTGAAGCCACAGTTGGAACAGAGTACGGAGGAATTGAAAATGAATCCGATTAAATTATTTTTAATGTTCTTTGTGATTTTTTGCGCATGTACATTAAGCTTTTCGCAAATTACTGGTGACGACGCAGTTAAGAACACAGATCTGGTACAAAGACTTGATCAGAAACTTCCGCTTGACGCTGTTTTTTACGATGAAAGCGCTCAAGAGAAAAGATTGGGCGATTTCTTCTCAGGCAAGCCTGTAATTCTTACACTCGTTTACTATCAGTGCCCAAGGCTTTGCCATCAGATTTTAAACGGATTGCTGAAAGCAGTTCGGTTGGTGAATTTCACAGCAGGTAAAGAATACGACATTATTCTTGTGAGTATTGATCCAAGAGAGACGCCTGATTTGGCATCTCGTAAAAAAGAGTCATACGTGACGAGCTACAACAGAAAAGGTGCGGAAAATGGCTGGCACTTTTTAACGGGAACCGAAGAGAACATTAGAAAAGTAGCAGATGCAATTGGTTATTCATATATATATGATTCTGCAACTGATCAATACGTGCATCCTGCAGGATTGATTGTTTTGACGCCAACGGGGGTAACTTCAAAATACTTTTACGGGATTGAGTATTCGCCAAGAGATTTAGAATTTGCATTAATGGAAAGTTCGAAAGAGCGCATTGGTAGTCTTGTTCAGCAAGTCATTCTTTACTGTTTTGCTTATGATCCTGCCACAGGTAAGTATGGATTTGTGATTATTCGTGCTATGCAGCTTATGGCGATCCTAACTGTTATAGCATTAGGCGCATTCATATTCTTAAACGTTCGAAAAGAAAAGAAATTGATTAAAGCAGATATTGAAGATCAGATTCAAAATTCGATTTTCAACGAAATGGGAGAACAAAACAAGCAAGACAATAACACTGAAAACGATATTGGGGAAAATAAATAATGAAAAGTTTTGATTTAATGAAATCGTTTTTGGCAGATACTGTTCCGATTTGGCCGGAGCAAGCATCGAATTTTGCTCTTGAAATGGATTTACTTTACTTGTTGTTAATTGGATTAACTGTTTTCTTTTCGGCAATTGTGTTCGGCACCATCACGTTTTTTGTGATTAAATACAGAAAAGGTTCTAAGGCAGACCGTTCAAACCCGCCACATGGAAATCTGAAGTTAGAAATTGCATGGTCGGTTATTCCGCTCCTTATGGGTGTTCCGGTTTTCCTTTGGGCTACATCGTTGTATGTGTACATGTATTCGGATGTTGATGACAAAGATGCTTTACCAATTTTTGTAGTAGGCAAGCAATGGATGTGGCATATGCAACATCCAACAGGTCAGAGAGAAAACAATGAATTGCACATTCCGATAAACACCACCATAAAACTTACGATGATTTCACAAGATGTGATTCACGCATTTTCTGTTCCGGCATTTAGAATAAAGCATGACGTTGTTCCCGGAAGATACAACAGCATTTGGTTTAGAGCCACAAAACCGGGAAGATACCATCTGTTTTGTGCAGAGTATTGCGGCACGGAGCATTCTCGTATGATCGGATGGGTTGTTGCAATGGAGCCCGCGGAATATGAAAAATGGCTGCAAGAAACAAAGTGGGGGATCGGAAACATGGTTCCTGCGCCAACGATGGCAGAAGCAGGTGAGGGTCTGTTTAACAGTTTCCAGTGTGTCTCATGTCATGAGCCCGGAAGGTCTGAGATTTATGTTCCGTTAACTGGAATTTATGGCTCTGAAAGAAAACTTGATGACGGAAGGACAGTGATCGCAAATGATGAATACATTAGGCGTTCGATATTAGAACCTGATGCACAAGTGGTTGCAGGATATTCTCCGTTAATGCCACCTTATAAAGGTGTATTTAATGAACAAGAGATTTTACAACTCATTGCTTACATAAAATCATTAAAATTGCAACCAATAACTACAGTTACCGAAGAAGAAATTGCAGGTGAAGTGATTAGGACGGAAACCAGGAACGCAAACTCTGCTAACAATAACTCGGAGGAATCGAGATGAATCCCGCAACAACAGTAAGAGAAGAAAAACTTAATTATTTAACAACTGATTACAGTTTAAAATCATGGTTAACGACTATTGACCATAAACGAATCGGAATTTTGTATCTGATCAGCATATCGGTTTTCTTTATTATTGGCGGAACTATGGCGGCATTAGTGAGATTAGAATTGTTAACCCCAAAAGGTGATTTCTTGCTCGCTGATACCTACAATAAAGCGTTTACAATGCACGGCGTTACATTGATTTTCTTCTTCTTGGTTCCTTCAATACCCGCGGTTCTTGGGAATTTCTTAATACCCATGATGATCGGTGCGAAAGATGTTGCATTTCCAAGGTTGAACCTTTTAACTTGGTACCTGTTTACTATAGGCGGAATATTAGCGCTTGTTTCATTAGTTGTTGGTGGGATTGATACAGGGTGGACATTTTATACGCCGTATAGCAGTGCATTTACAAAAACTGCAGTTGAGTTTACCGTTGCCGGTATTTTTGTGGCTGGATTCGCTTCCATTTTCACGGGTTTGAATTTTATTGTCACCATTCATAAAATGCGTGCACCGGGATTAACTTGGTTTCGATTGCCGTTATCTGGGCACATTATGCCACAAGCGTGATAATGGTTTTGGGAACGCCCGTTATCGCAATAACTTTGTTTTTAGTTGGCGTGGAAAAAATCGCAGGCTTCGGAATTTTTGATCCTGCACTTGGCGGTGACCCGGTGTTGTTCCAGCATCTATTTTGGTTTTATTCGCACCCTGCTGTTTACATCATGATTTTGCCTTCCATGGGTGTGATCAGCGAATTAGTTACCTGTTTTTCCAGCAGAAGAATTTTCGGATATGAGTTTGTTGCGTATTCAAGCATTGCTATTGCGGTGTTAGGGTTTATCGTTTGGGGGCATCACATGTTCATTACCGGGCAGTCGAAATTTGCAGGAATCGTATTCTCGCTCCTGAGTTTCTTAGTTGCAATACCATCTGCAGTGAAAGTCTTTAACTGGACAGCAACAATGTATAAAGGTGTAATTCGTTTAGATTCACCAATGCTGTTTGCATTAGGATTTTTGGGATTGTTTACTATTGGAGGTCTCACGGGTTTGTTCCTTGCGTCGTTAGGAACTGATATTCACTTGACAGACACTTACTTTGTTGTTGCACACTTCCACTACATTATGGTAGGGGGGGCGATAATGGGATTCATAGGAGGCATTCATTTTTGGTGGCCTAAGATAACCGGGAGAATGTATTCGGAAATATTTGGGAAAATGGGTGCGATTATATTGTTTGTAGGATTTAACCTCACGTTCTTCCCGCAATTTATTTTGGGATATTTGGGAATGCCGCGCAGATATTATGAATATGTAGATGAATGGCAAGTTTGGAACGTGCTTTCGAGCGCAGGTGCTTCGGTACTTGCTTTCGGATACTTATTGGTTGGATGTTACTTGGGATGGTCGTTGTTCTTTGGCAAGAAAGCAGGGCGTAACCCATGGAATGCAAAAGGATTGGAATGGGAAACACCTTCACCACCTCCAACCGAAAACTTTGAGCATAAGCCTATAGTAACCGAGGAGCCATATAACTATCACACTGAGGAGTACGAAGAAGAGAGGGAGATGGTACATGAGCGCCCATAACACATCAGAACTTGAAGTAGCGCATCAGTTTGAGGATTTCGAGCAGCAGACTGAATCCTACACAGTTGGTATGTGGATATTCCTTGCCACAGAAATTCTCTTCTTTGGTGGTTTGTTCGCGGCATATATCGTCTACAAAAATCGTTACCCGGAAGCATTTTTTGCAGCACACGAGGAATTGGACGTTGTCATGGGCGGCATAAATACAATGTTACTTTTAACAAGCAGTTTAACTATGGCTCTTGCGGTACGTTGCTCAATGCTGAACTTGTGGAAAGCACAAATGAGATGGCTTTTCGTGACAATTTTGTTTGCGCTTGGGTTTATGGTAGTGAAGTATTTTGAGTACTCTTCTAAATATGAGCATCATTTAATTCCTGGAGCGAATTTTGAATTTCACGGTGCGTACGACCGAGGTGCAGAGATATTTTTCAGTTTGTATTTCTCAATGACGGGGTTACACGGAATACACGTTTTGATAGGAATTATCGCGATTTCTACTCTTATGGTGAGAACTTATTTAATGAGAAAGCGAACGCAAGACTTCATTCCTGTCGAACTTACGGGTCTATACTGGCACTTTGTTGACATAGTATGGATTTTCTTGTACCCGATTTTGTACCTAATTGGAAGGTGATTGAATGAGCCATCAAGTTTATGAAATAAAAAGATACTTAAAAACATATGTTGCGCTTGTTGTGTTGTTAGCAGTAACGGTTTGGGTTGCTTACATGGAATTCCCTCTTCAAATTCTTGCTACTGTAATAGCGTTGTTAGTGGCGTGCACAAAAACCTTTTTAGTTATTTGGAACTTTATGCACCTAAGAGACAGCACTAAACTTACTCAAATCTGGGCGTTTATTGGTATCTTATTTTTGCTTATTTTGTTTGGTCTTACAATGAATGACTACGTTTGGCGGCCCGATTACTTCGTAGAGCCTTCAAAATAAAAAATTATTCTCTTCTCTTAGCAGGTTGCGGCTCGAACCATTTTTTGTTTTTTTCAGGTGTCAACTCTTGTTCGTATTTTTCTAAAAGCTCTTTTGCCTCTGACTCGAAGTGAAATGAACCTGAAATCTCACCCTGCCATATAGATTCCAGCACCCAAGAGGGTACCGGTAAAAACACGATTCTTTCCGGAGATGGCAGAGTTACGGTAAGGATGGTCGTATCCGAACTTGCATCCTGAAAAATATATTCAAACTTTACACGTTCAGGCTCAAAGACAGTGACTCCGATTTGAGCATTGCCTTTTGCAAATGCGTCACTTAAGACTGTAGGGTCATACTCACCTTCTTCCGGAGGTTTGCCAGCTTTTAAGGACTCAAATATGCGCAACTTTGCCTGAGTTGACCACGCATTCAGGTTCACGGTACTAGGTTACCATCGAATAAAGAAAACTTGACAATTTGGCTTAAGTTTTGCCTTAAAATTGAACGGATTCTATCTAAAACATCGTCTATTTCATAGGACAAATTGTCTGAGACCGTTCGCTTGTTTGAACTTACAGCGAATCAATCACTAAAATGAGAAGAGAGGTAATTATGAAAACTCATGCATCGAAATACCTTGGCGTGCTTTTGGGGGTTATTTTCATCTCCGTTTCGGCATTCGCCAACATGGTTTATCTGAAATACGCAGATTTTGACCCGTTAAAATCAACACCTTTAGTCCCTCCTGAGTTGAGGGCTCACATGAATAGTCCATTTGATAAATGGCATTTCTTCGTTCAGTTTAAAGATAGAAAAACCGACCAAGACGAGCATTTTATCGAATCACTCGGGCTGAGAATAGATGGTTATATTCCTGACAACACACTGATGATTGAAGCTCGATGGGCAGATATCCCCCTAATTTCAGCAAATGAGCGAGTGAGATGGGTGGGAGAGATTCACCCTGCTTATAAGCTTTGTCCGGAGTTAGGAAAACGAACTTATCAAACACAAGTAAGGAAAAGCGAAATTGCTCGTGGTCAATATCGATTGACTTGTATGCTTTTTGACAATGAGGATTATGCTGATTTCGTTAACTTTGCCCTTTCAAAAGGCGTTGAGGTTCTTGGTATAGACCCAATTGGCCCGAGGTGGGCTGTTGAAGTCAGAGGACCTCTTAGTAAAGCAAAAGAACTTGTATTCCATGACGATGTGAATTTTATAGAGGAATCAAGCGAAGCCGTTCTTAGAAACGAAATCACTCGCTGGGTAATACAGTCAAACGTTGATGGACAGCTTCCCATTTGGAACAAAGGTCTTCGTGGTGAAAACATGATAGTTGGCCTCATCGATGATGCTCTTTGGAAAAACCACAATGTTTTCAGAGATCTAGACAATGGGAACATTCCCGGACCCGACCATCGAAAACTAGTTATGTATTCGAGTAGTATCGGCCAAAATTCTGGTCATGCGCACGGTACCCATACAGGGGGAACCATTGCAGGCGACCAAGAGCCGGTAACCGGAAGTACCTTCAGAAATGGTCATGCATCGAAAGCAAGAATTGCTTTTACTTATCTTGGCGATATTTCCGGAACTAATTTATATAGCAAGTTCGTTGCAGCACATAACGCAGGCGCTAGAGACCACTCAAATTCTTGGGGTAATGATGGAACTACCTCTTATATTTCTTGGTGTGTAGCAATTGACCAATATTCGTGGGACTATGAAGAAGGAGTAGTCGCATTTGCTGTTACTAATACAAGTACACTAAAAGCTCCCGAGAATGCGAAAAGCTGCTTGGCTGTAGGCAACACACAACAAGCTCCAAACCAGCATAATGCAAATACCGGTGGAACTGGACCGACTGCAGACGGTAGAAGAAAACCTGAGATTTGGGCTCCTGGAACTGGGATAATGTCTGCATCAAGCAGTAACCAAAGCGGATGGACATCAATGACTGGAACCTCTATGGCCTGTCCGGCGATCACAGGTGCTTGTGCATTAGTTAGGCAGTATTTTGCTGAAGGTTACCAAGCAACTGGAGAGCCAAGTAATAGAAAGCATGTGGCGTCAGGTTCTTTAATTCGCGCAATGATAATGAATTCTGGTGTTGACATGACAGGGCTTTCAGGATATCCTGGCAACAAGGAAGGCTGGGGACGACTGCTGCTTGATCGTGGTCTTTATTTTAGAGGTGATCCTCGAGGAATGATTGCTGCAGATAGAAGAAGAACGAGTGGTGTTGCTCAAGATCAGGAAATGGTCTTTAAATTTAACGTGGTTAACCCCGCACACGATTTGAAGATTACCCTGACTTTTAATGACTATCCCGGTCAAGTTAACTCTTCCAATCCGGTTGTAAATGACATTGATTTGATAGTCATAGCACCAAATGGAAACACATACCTTGGCAACCAGATAAACACGACAGCACAAGAATCAGTAACAGGTGGCACGCCTGATACGAAGAATAGCACAGAGATGGTGATCCTAAAAACTCCTCCCTTTGGTTCGTACACAGTAATAGTCAAAGGAACGAAAATAAATCAAGGCGGCAAACAAGGTTTTGGTTTAGTAGTTACAGGTGGAGTCATGAGAGGGTCTAGTTCAGGGCCATCTGCAGGTTCGTGGCTGTAAAATCAGAAATAGTAAATTTCTGATTTTCTAACGATTACTCCTGATTTCAACAATCAGGAGTAATTTTTTACTTTTTATTCACCATTTCTTTTGTATGAGATTGAATCAGTATGTGAGCGTTTTTGGTGTTGTTCGTTTGTTTTTCTTTTATCATTGTTAGAGTTAGAAGTGCCATTATTGACAAGCCTGAAATTGCTAAAGGAGGTAGTGGCTCTGCTTTTGAGATCAAATCATTTTTTCGATTCTTCAAGTTCGAATTTATCAAGCGTAGAAACGGGTCTTTCTTAAACCCTGTATGAAGAAACACACCAAAGATACCAAGAAATACTCCAAAAACAAAAAACGCAAATAAAAAACGTGTGAATTTTGTATGGCGCACAAAAAATAAGAGTAATGTTATTACAAATGCGAAACAACAGAAGTAAATTGGAACCAAAGCCCAAAAGTTTCTACTAACGACATTGGAATGTAAATAATTAATTTCCAATGTAATAAGCAAAAATCCAATGCTTATTAAAAGAAAAAAATATCGAATAATATTCAAGTGACACCTCAAAGAAACAGCAAAACCTTGACTGGGAATGCTCCAACATAGACTTTGCTTTAATGAGGTCACTCGGCGCCGAAAAACCTGTTCTTAAAACGATTTTATCCACTCCATGGTTCCATCATTCAGCGGTAAACTATCTGATCTATGAAACCTTTGGTCGGAATCATCATGGGCTCGCAGAACGACTGGGAAACTATGAAAGAATGTGCTGAAACACTTGATTTGTTGGGCCTTAGTTACGAAACCAGAGTTGTGTCAGCCCACAGAACTCCTGACTTGCTTTATGAATACGCTTCGAGCGCAACAGAACGGGGTTTGAAAGTGATAATAGCAGGAGCAGGTGGTGCAGCTCACTTGCCGGGGATGACAGCGTCCAAGACGCCCATTCCGGTAATTGGAGTGCCTGTTGAATCAAAAGCATTAAAAGGCATGGATTCACTTCTTTCCATTGTTCAAATGCCTGCGGGTACACCGGTTGGAACTATGGCTATCGGCCGGGCAGGGGCGGTCAATGCTGCAATTTACGCCGCCCAAATTATCGGCGCACATGATGAGACAGTAAGGAAGAAAGTTATTGAATATAAAAAACAGATTACTGAAAAAGTTTTAAGTCAACCTGATCCTGCAAAAGATAAATAGAAAATGAATGTTGGTGTGTTAGGTGGGGGACAATTAGGGCAGATGCTCGGGTTAGCCGGAATCCCTTTAGGTTTCAACTTTCGTTTTCTTGATCCTAATTCAGAATCACCTGCAAGAAAAGTTGGGGAACTTGTTGTTGGAGAGTTTCATGATAGAAGTGTGTTAAGTAAATT
>CAZSPF010000039.1:9339-10285 GCA_964608695.1 uncultured Fimbriimonadales bacterium
ATTTGAAAATGTACCTGTGCAAACAGTGGAGTTTCTCTCCAAGTACATTAAAGTTTATCCAAATTACGAGGCGTTAAGATTTGCACAAGACCGATGGCTTGAAAAACAACTTTTTTGTGAACGTGAAATTCCTCATGCAAAAACAAAAAGTGTATCAGATATTATCAGTTTGAATAATGTTATAGCAGAAATAGGAACTCCATGTGTTTTAAAAACAAGAAAATTAGGATATGACGGGAAAGGACAATTTGTAATTAATGGTAAATCTGTAATTGATGCTGCATGGAATTCAGTAAATGAAGTGGAGTGTGTTTTAGAAGAAATGATTCCATTTAACAGAGAATTATCTGCAATTGCAGTGCGTTCGATGGAAGGTGAAATTAGAATGTATCCTTTGATTGAGAACACACACGATAAGGGGATTTTACGATGCAGTATTGTACCGGCACCAAACGTTTCCAAAGAGATGTATTTACAAGCATATTCGTATTGCGAAAGAATAATGAATAAATTGGATTATGTTGGAGTTCTTGCTTTAGAAATGTTTGAATACGACGGAATGCTCTTGGCAAATGAATTTGCTCCAAGAGTTCACAACTCAGGTCATTGGAGCATTGAAGGTGCTTATTGTAGCCAGTTTGAAAATCACTTAAGGGCTATTGCCGGCTTACCATTAGGGAGTACGTATTCAAAACAAAATTGTGCGATGATTAACATTATTGGCAATCTTCCTCAACTGGAACCAATTTATAAAATTGAGAATGCATATGTTCACATTTATGGAAAACAAGAACGTGAGATGAGAAAACTTGGACATATTACAATTTGTGATGATAACCCTGAACGCCTTTCGACGAAGGTTATGGAAGTGTTGGCTATTGTAAATAATTAATTCGGACGATATTTGTCTAAAATCAATCCGGCAGAATCAATAATGATGTTATAT
>CAZSPF010000039.1:10310-11880 GCA_964608695.1 uncultured Fimbriimonadales bacterium
ACTCGTCTTGCCTTTCTCTTGGCAGCATCGGCAGTATTGCATCATAATTTTTTAAGACGTCTGCGGAAAACTTCAAAGCGGTGCGCCAATCTCTTTTTTGTGCGTCCATTTTCTCTCTTTCCTGTGGAGTAATTCGAATGTATTTGGCAATGGTTTTTCTTACTTCACCAATGAGCTCTGAAGTTTCCCAAAACTTTTCTGCTGTAGGTGATTTTAAGGGTTTTGTGTTGATTTCTATCAATGATTTCATTGAAATTTCGATTTCAGCGAATGATTTTGATGAAAACACGTCCCAATCGGACTTCGGACTTGTGTGCGCTTTTCCCATTTCAGACAATAAGCGATTGAATTCGATTATGTGTGAGTGATACTTTTCAATTCTTGATCTATCTTCAGGTTTTAGC
This sequence comes from uncultured Fimbriimonadales bacterium, assembly GCA_964608695.1. Classification (GTDB taxonomy): domain Bacteria; phylum Armatimonadota; class Fimbriimonadia; order Fimbriimonadales; family ATM1; genus CAZSPF01. The sequence goes on from CAZSPF010000039.1 coordinate 10,715, forward strand.
TTTTGAATGTCGCTAAAATTTTTCTTTTTTAGGATAGCAGAGTAAACGTCATACGCCTTCTTCGCATTCTCGTCGTTGTTTCCGGGTGCGTTTGCTTGATAAAATGCAACCCAATCGCCTAACTTCATATTCAAAACTTCATTTTCTGATTTACCAAAAGTCTCTTGAGCATAAAAGCATGAAGCGTAAAATACTAAGTTTAATATCATTAATATTCTCATTCCAATTCTCCTGAACAAATAGATATTACCCTAACATTATCAGATACAATTGAGAACATGCAAAGGTTCATAGGTGAACTGCCAAATAGTCCAAAAATTGCCCTATTGGCTAACGATGCTTTAGGTAACTTTGCAATCAGCACATCTATTGCACGAGCCATAAGGTTGTATTATAAGCCAAGTTTAGTAGATTATTACGGCGGCGAGAGAACCAAAGAATTAGAGGAGGCTTGCTGCTTGAATGATAATGGTTTATTCAATTGGCGATGTTCGGTTCTTGGGGAAAATTTCGCAGAGTCTCTTGAAAACGCAATTTGTCGAAAAAAAGCAATCAATGGTTATGATTTGGTTTTCAACATCGAATCAAGTCAGGCACACAGCAGTTTAGCTGCGGTACTTGGAAACGACAGTTTGGTCTGTGGACCTTGTCTTTCACCTGACGGAAGAAGGTTATGGGAATATCCATTAGATGAAAGAGGAGATTTGTGGAGAGATAAAAACTGGGTTTCTAAGAATATTACAAAAACATACCCGTTCATTCAAACGGGATTTATCGCGGAGGTATTTATTCGGCTTGCTTATATTGATCCTATACCAAATGCACCATGGAGGGGGGGGATTCCACGATATGAATTTCCAAGTACTAGTCCAAAAGTAAAAACTCCGGCTGTGCTCATCTCTATGGGTGCGTCTTTAAGCAATAAGCTATGGGATGTTGAGAAATGGAGAAAAGTATTAATTCACATAACGCAATCAGGCAAAAAAGTAGGACTGTTAGGCGCACCACCAAGAAGGCAACAGGAATTTTATGGAAGTTATGATAACGAACAAAAACTTGTTGACGAAGGACTTGTGCAAGATTTACGTGGGAAACTTACGCTGCCTGAAGTGGTTGGCGCTATCGAGAAATGTGAACTTGTACTAACCCTTGATAATGGCATAATG
>CAZSPF010000039.1:11890-15231 GCA_964608695.1 uncultured Fimbriimonadales bacterium
AGCATTTCACGATAAGCCTACTCTTGCTTTATTCAGGAAAGATATACATCGCTTATGGGCACCTCCCAATCCTAAACTTCAAATTATCGCAACAGACACTGATGAAGTAAAGGACATTTCAGTCGAAGAAGTATTATATGTTCTTGAAAAAATAGAAAATACTTTTGTTAAGAAATAAATTATCTTTCTCTTGTAATATCAACACCTGCAGAATCAACCAACACGTCCATGGGCGGATGAGGTTTTCTTAGCACTATTCGTATTTTCTTTAATTTTGAGATTTCATTAAACAAAGCGTCAGATATTTTTTCTGCTAAAGTTTCAAGGAGTTTCACGGAACTATTTTGCGCAACTTGTGTAGCAATTGATACAACTTTTGCATAATCAACAGTATCGTTTATGCTGTCAGTTTTCGATGCGTTTTCTGTATCAAAAAAAATATAAATATCCATCTGGAATAGTCTTCCAACTTCACGCTCCGCTTTAGCCACTCCGTGCTTTGCGTGAAAAGAAATGTTGTTTAGGAAAATACAATCCATCATAAACCGGATTATGACTACAACTGATGATAAAACACACGCCTTTGACCAGTGCCATCTGAATTATAAACGTCCAATGTCATGCTTTTCTCACGTTTTTCCAAGACGGCAAAGTTCCTCTCGTTCGGAGACCATGCAATTTGAAAAGTATCCCTCGCACTTGCACGGTCAATTGTTCTTATCAACTTTGCGTTCGATCCGTCAATGTTTACAACAAACAATGAAAGACGCGTTTTCACTGAACCACGCTTTTGCGGGTCAGGTTCAGTGAAGCGTGCGGTAATCAACACCTTCTTACATTCCGGAGATATGGCTATTGCGTCTATGGATGTCGGTGATTGCTGAGGAGTGGGATTAATCAAATTAACTCTGTCGGGCAAGGGAAGTCTTTGAACTGTCCGTAGCCGCAAGTCGTATTCCCAAAGAGAAGTTAAAATATATTTTAAATTCGGGCTTTTTCTCGACCACACAAGTTTGCTTCTATTCTTAAGAGTTTGTGCATCAAAGATGTCTCCAGTTGTGGTGATCGCTCGGTATTCTCCATATTCTAATGCAAATATATTTGTCTTTCCTGCTTCTTCTTTTATAAATGCCGCACCATTGGATAATTCAATCCATAGCATCTTCTTAATATCTCCAGTCTCTGCCCTGTGTTTGTTTGAAATCTTTTTATTTGCCAAACCTACCCATGATACATAATTCATTAAATTTTCGCGCGTTACTCCTAAAAACCCGTCATTGCCTGTCCAACATATCGGAGGAATAATATCCACAGGGAATGAAGAATAAGTAGATGACTGGAGAAAGTAAACAGTCGGTGTATTGTGTGACAAAAACAAAACAGCATTTCCGGTTGAAGACCATGATCCCATTCTTGCAGATTGTCCTGTAGGAGATGTAATTTTATGCAACATTTGCCCGCTGTTATCAATAATTGCTAAAGTGGACTGTGTATTTGTCTTTTCTTGCCACTCCACAAGAATCATGTCGCCGGCAGGTGAATATTCTAATGTCGGTGATGCGTGATAAGCAACTTGAGAAAATAAGCCAGTCAACAATAAACTTAACATAAGGATATTTTAACAAAAAAGAGATGCGATTTTCAATAACATTAAACCTCCATGGCTGTTTGATTTTCTTCTATAAGCGTATTTTCTCCGGGAAGCAATTCTAAAGTAATTCTCCATAAATCTCCAAAGTCTTCAACTTTTCCCACCCCTCTTTGCCAAATGCCTTGGATCCATATGGATGGAATTTCGAAGGAATAACTGAGAGGCTCACTTGCTGTTAAGGACAGATAAATTAATTTCCCATTCCGTGCTTTAGCTGAAACAGTCAATCCATGACTCAGACCTAGCCCTCGAAAACTGAAGTCTCGCAATGCACCAGGGACCGATGGAAGAATTCTATCTCCGAGATCATCGTCCACTCTAGCAAACATCCAGCTAAGAGCAGTTAACCATGCGCCACACCCCGTTGTAAACCATGGAACAACAGGAATGCCCGAGGAATTGAGATGCTCATTAGGAGCCATAAACTGGCTTGCAGAGTTAACTCCACCAATTAGTGCATCCCATGCACTATCTCCGTCTCCCAACACACTCAAACACATGGCAAGGTGTCCTGCTGTCCACATCCATGATGTTTTGTCAAAAACTTTCGACACACCGGGTTTCCACCCCATGTCAGTACGCATGTGTTCATAAATGTATCTTGCACTGTTGCATGCAAACTCACTCCCTACGTCACAGAAGAAGGGAACTATGTATCCTAAAATGGAAATGTGTTGTGATTTGTTTTCAGGAACTATATAAATATGAGTTTCTAAGTCAATAGGGAAGTTGTGGCTTAACTCTTTTGATAATGCTTGCCATCTTTGCCTTACATCATAATCAAGACCCAACCTCATTGCAGCTTCTGCTGCACGATCCAAAGTATAAACCGCAGCCGCCATAGTGAACGGGCCGCTTGAAATTTGACCTACACTTTCATCGAAATCTGTGCATGACTTTGTAATTAATTTTCCTCTCGAATCACGGGTGATGATTTCATTTTCAAAATATCTCGCACATTCTTTAATGATAGGATAGACAAATGATAGCGTTTCATCGTTTCTATCATAAGCCCATAAGTTCCATGCACATGCAACGATTTGCCCCAAATGAAATCTTTCTGTATACCAATGCCCGTGAGGATCACGCTCCTCGCCTTTTTCCGTAGCACTCCAAGGGTAAAGTGCACCTTTCATATTTCCTCTTTGCAATGCAGACAGTAGAGTAGACAATCTATAAAATGGAATTCGTTGTGCTAACTTCTTATAACCGTTTGTAAGAAGTGCCATGAAAGGATAGTATTCATCGTGAAACGCTCCTGCACTCCAGTGTTGCTCTGTCAAAGATGGGGGGATAGACCACGGCGTTGCTTGCGAAGCAAGTGTGTAAAGAGAAATTTCTCGAAATCTATCTATTTTTTCTATGCCTGTTATGATTTCGCTTGTCTGCCAGAAATTTCTCCACCAATCGGAGTGTTTATTAATCTCAGATTCAAAATCATTGAAAGAAAAAATCTCTTGGTATTCTAATCTATCGGAAACACCAAAAACCGTTTTAATAGTAATTTCTTCAGAAGGAGGTAAAACAATTTCTATGCGCAAGTGCGCTTCATTTTCTTCTACAATCCAATCATAGCCTTGTGTACATAAAAACACAACACCAAGATTATCCTGCGATTCCCAATCGAACAAAGCGACATTTGATGGCTGCTTTGAAGCAGGCTTAACGAAAAAATCTTTATCGTATCTTT
>CAZSPF010000039.1:15248-18990 GCA_964608695.1 uncultured Fimbriimonadales bacterium
GTGAACCAAATTTGAAATCTAACCAAAACGCTACAGTTAAATCAGAATTTGAATGATTCGTAATCCTCGATTCCACAAGAAGCGCATTACGATGAGCAAATATGAGGGTTCTTGTGTTTTGGAGGACCTCTTTGGTAATTCGACGCGTTCTTATCTCTGCAATCTCAGTGTGAAGTGTTTGCCTGGATTCTTCAATCTCAGGCTCGACACCGTTAATAAGAAGTGTAGACACGATTCTGCCAAACGGAATTAACGGGTAACGCGCCCCCCCTAGCCTTCGGCCTGCAACCACTAACTCTTGAAGGCAATCTAACTCTTCAGGCCAAAGACCGAAGGCATCGTGATAACCACTCTTCCCAATCATAGTTGCCAGCCTGCCGTTCCCTAACAGAATGGGAACGGGGCGATTTTCGTTAATACTGTCGTCGAATTGCATGTTTTCGGGCTTTTAGACTGGATTTGAAGAACGTATGTTCTACTGCTTAGGCGTCAAGCGTAGTTCCACCGATAGACCAAAGACCTTAGCCATATAATATAATGGCTAAATCTAAGATGTTCATAGAGGAAACTGCTTATATAGACGGCTCTGAGCTGATAATTTCACGACCAGCAAAGGACTCTCGCCTAAGGTGTGAGATAAAAAATCGCTTCTGTGTCCCTGAAGCAAAGCTTTATAGATGCTTTCCATTGAGTGAAAGGGAAGATTTTGTGTCTATTTGTTCCTCCGATGGGAATGAAGTTGCCATTATCAGAGGTTTAAAGAACATGGAGCAAAACTCTCGTTTGTTGCTTGAAGGAGAGTTAGATAAAAGGTATTTCACTCCGGTTATCGAAAAAATATATGACCTGCGTCAAGATGCTTCGATGTGGATTTGGGATGTTGCTACTCAAAGAGGAAGGGTGAACTTTTATATTCGCGGTGTTCGGGATTCTGTACACGAAGTTGCACCACGTCGCTGGCAAATATTGAGCATGGATGGACAAAGATATGAAATCAGAGACTTCGAACTCTTGGATACAAGAAGCAAGAGCCTTTTTGAGTCATTGTTTTGACAAGGTACTTGATTGCTTGTCTCCACCGCGTTGTGTTGTTTGTTCGCGATTGGAAGATTCAAGACTATGTGGTGAATGTGAATCTCTTTTTGAGAAGATTCCCAAAGAAGGTTGTATTAAATGTGGTTTGGGTAGCCCTCTAACTTGTGATCATTGTCAATGGATGGTGTCACTTAGTTATTGTGATTCTGTTTACGATTATAGAAGCGCAGGAGGTGTTCTTGTGAAACAATTAAAATATCATCGAGTATTCGAATGTGTGCCATTCATGCGTGAAGCATTAAAGGAAATTTTGCAATACGCACCTTATTATGATTATCTCGTTCCTATCCCTATTCATTGGTCTCGTTGGTCGGAAAGGGGATTTAACCAGTCGGAATTAATTGCAAAAACTTTGGATGATAATAAATTACGGACGGACGTGTTGATCAGAGTACGAGCAACACCACCACAAGCAAGAAAAAGCGGAAAAGCACGGAGGGAAAATATGAATAATGCTTTTTTTGCAAAAAATGTAAAAGGCAAGAATATCCTTCTTGTTGATGATGTCGTAACAAGCGGAGCGACGTTGGAATCAGCAGCAGATTGCTTGATTAATGCAGGTGCAAACTGGGTGGGAGCATTAACCTATGCCAGAGAAATTGATAAAACTTTTGATCTTAGAAAATAGTGGGTTTTATTCTTCCACTTCCACAATTCCATATTTATTTGCTCGTATTTTGTAGATTACGGAAAGCGATTCGTTATCGGCATCTCGAAATACAAAAAAGTTTTGTCCCAGTAGTTCCATTTGCAAGGCAGCTTCTTCAGTAGACATAAGTTTTAATGAGACTTTTCTCCTTGTTGCGCCGCTTTTTGCAGGATCAGATTTTGTTTGCTTGACAGTCTTCTTCGTTGGTTTGATCTCTTTTGTGAGTGCAGGAGGTATCTGCTTTGCGCCGCGCCGCCTGTGTGCATCAATAAGTTTTCCTTTCAAGCTTCTTAATCTTGCTTCGAGTTTTTGATAAACCTTGTCGATACACGCTCTTAAAGATATATCCTTTTCTTCACCTCGAATTGTGAATTCGTCAGCGAATACGGTTACTTCGAGATGATGTTTACCTTTCTGTTCACTGTGAACCATTTCAACTTTTGTGGCTTTGTTAAAGTATTTATTGAGCCTGCTAAGCTTCTTTGCCGCGTATTCACGCTGCTTTTCCGGGACATTTCCTTCTGCATTTCTGACTAAGACTTCCATTTCTACTCCTTTAGAAAAGTTTTTTTATTTTATCTAATGTGACGACGCAAAGTACAGCCAATCCTTCTCCTCGCCCAATACTTCCGAGTTTTTCATGTGTTGTTGCTTTTATGTTAATTCTGCTTTGTTCAATGTTCATTTCCTCTGAAAGTACCGCTCGCATTTCTTCTCTGTATGTTGATATCTTCGGAGATTCCGTAATGATTGTTAAATCCACATTTCCTATTTGCCATCCTTCATCTCTGATCGTTCTCAGAGCATGATTGAGAAATATCATGCTGTCAGCATCTTTCCAAGCGGGATCTGAATCGGGAAAATGAAACCCGATATCATTATTCCCTGAGGCACCCAACATGGCATCCACAAGCGCATGGATAACGGCATCCGCATCTGAATGCCCACTTAACCCTGAATGCCCCGCTATTTCTACGCCTGCGAGCCTTAAAGATTTTCCACTTTCATCAGAAAACGAGTGGACATCGTATCCTATACCAACTCGTGTTTCTGTTTGTGCGACCAATTGTTTGGCTATCAAAAAGTCCTCCCATGTAGTGATTTTAATGTTTGTTTTCTCGCCCTCTACCATCTTCACTCTATATCCTGCTTCTTCAAGCGCTTGTGCATCATCGGAATAATCGTGATTCCCGCGATAAGCGTCCAGAAACCAGTCGTATCGTGCTGCCTGAGGGGTCTGGGCCATATAGACATCATCTCTTGGAACTGTAATTCGCACATACTCCCAGCCTTTTTTAATTGTATCTGATACATGCAATGAGGGAATTGCCGCACCATGTGCCAATGCAGCGTCTATCAGATTTGTTATTAAATCATGAGTCACAAAAGGTCTTGCCGCATCATGAATTAACACAATCTCGGCACTTGAAGGTACCCTATCAATCCCTATTTTCGAACTTTTAAAGCGTGTATTGCCGCCTTCCACAACAAATTTCGCACCAACATTCTTAAAATGCTCGTGGTAGTTCCAATCACAAACAATTCCAACAGCATCAATTCTCGGGTGAGAAAAAAGAGTATCGTAACTCATTTTCCAGAGAGGTACTCCCGGCACAATTTCCAAAAATAATTTATTTTTAATCGGAAAATCATTGGGTATAGATTCTTGGAACCGCTGAGATGATCCTGCGGCAAGAAGAATAGCAATGTTCACAATATTATCTTCTCTCTTTTACTTCAGAGTATTCTTCGGCATCGGGTACGCCAAAAATCATTCTCCCTGCAGTGCTCTGGTGAACTTGAGTGATTTTTATATCAATTCTTTCACCGATGTGCGATTGTCCATTGTCAACAACAATCATGGTGCCGTCTTCTAAAAAAGCGACTCCTTGTCCTTGCTGGGTACCTTCTTTGACAATTTCGACATTTAAAACTTCTCCGGGAAGGTGCTGTGCTCGCATTGCAAGAGCGAGGTCGTTCACATTTAAAACCTTGATG
>CAZSPF010000039.1:19000-19366 GCA_964608695.1 uncultured Fimbriimonadales bacterium
CTTGCGCCACTTTGTTCAAATTAAAATCGTTGGTGACAAGTGCCGCACCCGTTGCAAGCGCAAGCTTTACTAATCGAGAGTCTACAGGTTCTTTCTCATCTCCGGAGAACTTATCTTTTGTGCCGATTTCAACCTCGAGTTCTGATTGCAAGTGCTTTAGCAAATCCAGTCCTCTTCTACCCCTTTGTCGTTTATTTGGGTCATGACTATCTGATATCAACTGCAATTCTTTAATCACAAATTCCGGAATATAGATTTTCCCTTCAAGGAATCCGGCACGAGCAATTTCATAAATCCTGCCGTCAATGATGACATTGGTATCGAAAATTTTTAAGTTGCTTCTTGCTCTTCCTCTTTGTGCCCAAG
>CAZSPF010000040.1:0-738 GCA_964608695.1 uncultured Fimbriimonadales bacterium
AAGAAAATCTTTCAATTGCTACAGCAATACAAAACTCTGCTCTTATCAAGCGTCCAAGCGTAATCGCTTTATATTCCCCCCCCGCACGACCAGTGAAAGGTGGTAGAAGAAACGTGTTCGGTATAGAGCCTTCGCTCACCGCACGTCTAATCGCTGGATGTGTGCGTGAAAACATTGCAACACGAACTCTTTTTTCAAGTTTCAATGCTTTTTCAAGTTCTTGAGTTGCCAAACTTCCCAATGGCGCACCTTCCGGTGAACGCACATTGTCACCCAGCCCTACTTCGAACAAAGTAACGGATACAGGTGCAGTTTGTATGTTCAAATTTGTAACACTCGCAAAAACTGCCTGAAACAGAAATATACAGAAGATGGCGACTCCCAACCGGGAGCCGCCGTTTTTTTTATTCATTCTTTTTTGCATGGCGGACCTCCGCCAAACGAGAACTACCTAATAACAATGACCGGACGCGTCACACGGAACCGTTGTCCTTCTTCATTTTCTGCAAGAACTTCAACAATATAATTTCCGGGTGCTACGTTTCGACCTGCGTTATCTCGCTTGGACCAAGACACAAAGTTGACGCCTGCAGACTCCATGCGGTTACGTACTGCGGAATAAACTTCTTTGCCTGATGAATTCAGAACACGAACAGTCACTGCCGCATCGGCTGTTAATGTGTATTGAATCGTCACAGGAGCGTTTCTTTGAGCTCCCGATGAACTCACTACCACATT
>CAZSPF010000040.1:748-4565 GCA_964608695.1 uncultured Fimbriimonadales bacterium
AATACCAGGCTCTACTGTTATCTCAAACACTCTCTGTCCCGATTCTTGCATCATAAACGTGTATCCGGACGTCGTGCGCATATCTCGTTTTTGCCCTGTTGCAGAATCATACAACCTCAATTTCACATTCTTCGATATCTTAGTGATTTCAGGCCAACTCAATGTGTATGAGCCGGGTTCGAATGCTGCAATCATGAGTTTATAAGTGTTCTTACCTTGGAACGGTTTTATGTCTTGTAGGTAATAAGTCTCCGTTCCTGCTTCTTCGCGAACAAACGAAACTCTGCCTTTTGCTCCCGGAGCCATAGGTGGCTCTTCAGCGGAGTACATATCTGAGTCCATCATGTTTTTCGCAACACCAAAACTCGGTGTTCCCATCATTCCTTTACTGCCGCGCACGTTGATATCGAGTTTCCACTCTTTTTCGTTTTGTGCCCACTGTTTTTCATCCGATCGGAACGAACCGGGCAAGCCTGCCAAATACACAGGGGGCCAATACAGCGTCAACAGAGCATTCGACTTTACACGTACCCAATATCCTTGCCCCGGCTGCACCAGCTGTGAAGCATCCGAACTGAATTTATAAACATTACCGCTTATAGGGTCAGGGTCAAACTTGTATATAGTACTGAGAATTAATCCTTTGGTGACCATCTCTTTCCAAGCCAAAACAGCGTTCGGGTTTGTCGAACTCACACCATTGATTTGATTCAGTTGAATCGGATAAGGGAATGGGTTACCAATCAAGTTCCATCCCGGTCGAAGCACAAACTGGAAGTCGCCAATTGTTTCACCTCCGGCAAAAGTAGCACCATTTAATTGTAGCGGCTCATAATCGCTATCGGGTAACACCCATTGACCCCTTCCTCTCTCCACCTCTGTTGCTACTTCGTATGTCTGCAACAGGGCGTTCCAGTTGAATGCAACAACGTTAGCAGGTGCAAAAGTAGTAGCAAATGAGTCATCTGCTAAATCAAAAGGAACTGTTATCATGTTATAGGGGAATTTCAGATTCACTTTTGGTGTCATGGAAACAATCACTTTTCCTTTCACCGTTTTTGGAGCACCGGGTGTTGTAGTACAGGAAATCTGATATTCTAAATCTCCGGAATAACTGCCATCCGCAACTACAAACCACGTCAGCCTTTGCGCAATCCCGGGAAGTAACTGAGGAATTACCTTAACCTGATTCTCTCCCGGCGCCAAAGTTAAACCGGGCGGCAATGTTAAGGTAAGCGTAACATCCTTCATAATTGTATCTTTATCTACGCGGTCAAACATGTTGTCTACCCATGCAAGGATTCTGAATGGATTAGGATTCAAATCGTTTAACCCACCGCTTTGCCCTGCAACTAAATAATGGGTTTCTGTTGATAATGCATAACCGCCGTTTTCGTCTCTTCTTAAGTCATTTCCGCCCCACGGCAGTTCCATGTAACTCACGATAGTTCTTGTACCACCAGCAGGAATAGAAGTTGGCTCATATCTAATCGAATATCCCGTGGAGAACAATGAGAAGTCATCTATGATTGTGTCGTTCCAAAGAGGACCGGTTACGTTTGCACCATTGGCAATAATCAACCTGTCTATCGGTGTTTGATCTGGGCGTGTGGAACTATCTGCATTCATAAATAAACGCAAACCGGGATACGGGTTTGCTTGCCTAAAATAAAAGTCCACAAACTTTGGGAAGTTTAAAGGATCTTCTTGTCTTAAAAACGATCGTTCAATAACTACCGGTCTACCTGTTGGTAATAAAGTGTAACATCTTCCACCAAGTGCAGGCGTAGCACCGGAAAACCCTAACACCCTGTTTATCATTCCAAGCCACATTGCTTGCCTCAACCCAACTTGCACCGGAGTTGTGTTGTTGTTTGTCAAGCGCCACTCCAATCTCGCCGCATTCGCTCGGATTTCACCAATTAATGTTGCAGTTACTCCTCCATCAACCGTAGCGATAGCAGTAAACCTTGTAAAAGAAGCATTTGTATACACAAGGCTAAACCCATCTTCGCCCCACTTTGTGTCAGAAATTGCTCCTTCAGAATCTATCACCCGCACAGTGGCGTAGCTCCAGTTATTGCCGGCGAATGGAGCACCAAAAGTAATCGCAACAAGGTCATCTTGAAGAGTTAAGTCACTGCCTACTGCACCTGCCCTGACATAAATATAGCCGGGGGTATTTTGAGCATCTTGTCCGGGGGGAACACCACAAGGACTCTCTGGACCCCATGTTACATTTCCTGAAATACCTAAACCGAGCCTAAACGCAATATTGCCTATGTCTATTACACTCCAATCAGGAGAAATAGGCTCTGTGTTTAATGGATCAAAACATACATCCCACCATTGTGCATTCGCAATTACGGGAAACAAAACAAGTAGAGCAGATATCGCCCCAAGCTTCTTCTTCATACTATTTATCATATCAATCGCTCCTAAATTACCTCGTCACTGTAACTGGTGTTGTAGTTCTCACACGTTCACCGTTAGATGTTTCAGCTAATATTTGTATCATGTACACGCCCGGCGCAACCGACGCTCCGCGATTATCACGTGCATTCCATACAACAGTAGCAGTACCTGCCGCCCTTGGCATGGATTCTAAATCTGCTACTAACTTTCCTGTGTTAGAAAGCACTCTCACTTGAACATTGGCATCCACACTCAAAGTGTACTGAATGGTGTACCCACTGCGAGCACCACCGCCAACGCGCACACTGCTAATCACCAGACGTCCGGGGGTTTCCGGAGTTGCGGTAATTGTAAAGAATCTTGGTGTCGCATTTTCATCAGAAGTGAATGTATAGGTCGAACCCGGTCTCATAATCACGCTCTGCCCAGTCGCTTCATCCTGAATTGTATATGACATCTTCCTTGATGCCCGAACAATCTCTCTCCACCGAATTGTGTATTGTGTATTTGATTTATTCGGTACCACAACTGCGCGATACATTTCTTTACCTGATGATATCTCTCGCAAGTCTTGTGCAAGAGGTGTCGTTCCATCTTGCGAAAGAAACGCAAGCATGGGAGCATTAGGACTTACAGGAGGCTTTAGTATCATGTCTGTTTCTGCATTAAAGTCCTTTGTAGTCCCAAAGAAGTTTGTAGAATCTTTTTGCGATCCTCGTGCTTCCACTGAAAGTTGTGTTGCCCATCCTTGCCCACGCACCATGTTTCCTTCCTGATAAACACTTCGCTCAACAGCAGGATGCGGAGGCACTTGGAGCCAACATTCGTGATTTGCTCTTACCCAATGCGACTCAAATGGGACGAGTTGCCCATTTACGGTTCCTCTCCAAGAATACTCTTTCACAAGTCCTGAAGCCGTTGCCTTCAATTCATACCTGTAAAGCTGCTCACGAATGATGCCTGCTGCAACAGCTTCTTTAATTGAATAAATTTTCTCGCCAAATGTTGATTGCACAACAACTTGGCAGTTATTCCAATCTACATAGAATGCATAAGGATTGCCAAACTGATTCCATCCCGGAAGCAATTTAATACGATAGTTAATGACCCCTTCTTCTGAGCCTTCCTCAACAGCAAGCGACTTTGTTGCACCGGGATCTTGGATCAACCACCAGCCCACACCCCAAGGTCCGTTCTGAGGTGTCTTGACAAGCGTGGAACCAGATTGAGTGGTTTTAATAATCTCTGCACTCGTTGGTGTGAACCCTGCATCTTGTGTGTTATCTCCACCAGTGTAAAGAGCATAGGTGCCGAGTGGATTACCTGATGAGTCTAAGCCAAGTGGAACCCATCTCAACAGATTAAAATCAACACCAACGGTTCCGAACATATCTTCAGGTTT
>CAZSPF010000040.1:4640-10126 GCA_964608695.1 uncultured Fimbriimonadales bacterium
ATTTACGCAAACGAATTTTAACCTTCACTTCACCGATAACCGGAACAGTGTTAGTAGCCGCATCAACTCCGCTTACCCTGATTATCCAATCATCATCAAAGTTACCATCGTATATACCGTCAAATAGGCGAACTTCACCCCTTATGTAGAAAACGTTAGGATTGATGCTATCAGGAGTAATAGAATACTGTGAAGGACTAACAGTGTCTAAAAAACTTCCACTTTGAGTTTCAATTTCAACAACCGGTCCATTCGGCCCAGCCATTTGAACCTTAAACAACCGAAATTCAAACGGCACTGTTTGGAAAGTAAAAGTCTGGTTTTGTTGAGGAACTAAAGGCTTCGCATAAGGAACTAACAGTGCCATGGCAGCTGCTACGTCTATTTCACCGTAACCGGTATCGAGGTTGGGTTTATTGCTGACTGGGTTTGTTACGCCAGTTTCCTTCAAAACATTAATGATGTCATCACGAGCAAATCCTGCTGAATACAGCAAAGCAACTGCGCCTGCCGCTGTAGGACATGAATAGGAAGTTCCGCCTCCACCTGTTGCACCTGTAGCATACGCCAATGCAAGCACTCCAACACCGACAGCATCATCCGCAGATGGAGCGGCGATGTCAACTTTTCTTACACCATCATTTGAGCCCGGACTAGAATAAGACGTAGGGATACCTTTTGTTCCTGCTGCCCAACGAGTTGCAGCTACTGAGACGACGGACTTATAACTCGCTGGCCAACCGGCTGGAAAAGGTCTGCTGTTGCCAGATGACGCTAAAGGTATTGTGCCATCGTTTGCAATTCTATTTAAAAACTGCTCTTCTTGTGAATTGGGAGAACCACCACCATAACTCATGCTCAATGCAATTATGTTTTCATCGTTTGCGGCGTTGTAGTCTAATATATATTGGTATCCTTGCAAAATTGCACTGAAGACTAAGCCTTGACCCGGTGAGTTATTGCAAATTACAATTGGTAAAAGCTTTACACCTTCCCACGTTACGCCTGCCATGAGTTGGTTGTTGTTTGTTCCTGCCACTATAACACTTGCAACCATTGTTCCGTGTGTAAAGAAACCCAATACATCTGGAGGGTACAACGGTAACACATCATTATTTGCATTAAATGCGTTATAACCAGTAATAAAGCGATTCTCACCAAATTGGTCATAGAAGTCCGAATGTAATGTCCAATACCATGTATCCATAGTGGTTACAATCACACCTGGAAGACCGCGCTCCGTATCCCAAGCCCCCCCCGGATCGGGAAGCCCTATCTGGAATAAGTTCCATTGCTGATTTGTACTGTTCACGCTCGTACCTAATAACGGGTCATTAGGATTTTGATGCTTTTCATAAATATAATTCAAAAAGGCATCTTTGACTAATCCACTTTGACGAATCGCATCCAGCTTCTCTTGGATAATAGTTTTTTCCAAAGTTTCGGACATACCATCAGAATCTTTCAACTTGAGGAGGAAGAAACCGGGGATAGTCATAGGCTGCTTGACTTCAAAACCAAATGAACTCGCAAATGACTTTGCGCCTTCCAATGTCATGCTTTCGCTCATCTTGACGATAACTTCTCCTTTCACATAAGGAAAGTCCGTGTCCGCGGCGTAAGAACCAACAATACACACTATCGCCAGTTGTAAAGCAACAAGGCTTTTCCAATATCTCTGCACTATCTTTTTCATGGTTTCTACCTCTTCTCAAATATCATGATGAGTTTTATTTTCTAATCGGGTTTCCACCGCCGGTTGAAGGAGGTGATTTGGGATTTCTGTCCCCACCTTTGCCCGGAGGTGTGCTGATACCCTTTTGTGGTCCGGGAGGAGGTGGCGGCTCTTCAACTCGTGTGAATTGATAAACCGTACCGAAAACATACCTTTCGCCCAAAGGGTCAAGCGTCGGACCAGGGTTGTCACCACTATTCCTTGCACCAACTCTCCAATAGAGCTGTTGGACACCCGGGAAAATTCCGGAAATGTCAACCGGAGCATCTAATCCGACTTCCGTACCCGGAGGCAGCGGGTTCGTTACTTTCCTTGCCACAACTACCATCTGGTTTTTATTCTGGAAGTTGGGTTGTGTTGAGACTTCAATAGCGTATTCATCCGCACTTGCAACTGCGAACCAACTGAATTGAACGTTGTTGTCCACGTCCGTAGCAAAGTTTTCTGGAAATACAGGAACAACTTGATTCATCGGTGTGGCTCTTCCAATTGCAAACTCATCGCCTGTACGGAAGTAGCAAAACTCGTTATCAGTCTGGTCTCCACCGGGTACAGACAACGCTGAAACACGGAAGATTAAGCGAATCTTGTACATGTAAGAAGTTCCGGGAATTACACCCGGAGCAGCAAAATCTGTTCCTCCCGGATCATCCAGACACTCGCCACTGCCATAAACCGAGTCAATGACTCTCCACGTGCCTGCAAAGCCGCCGGTTGAGTTAAAGAACCATGTCGCTTCAGGCGGAGCAACAAACGCCGGGTTAGCAAAGATGTCATCTCTCCATATCTGCCACTCGATTCTTTCGCTGAAAGAACCTGAGAACATGTTAGGTGTCCATGAGCAATACACAGCAGGTTGGTTTTGTGTATTTAAAGTAGCCTCAGTAATTAACCGCCCTGCACCAACGTTTTGTCCTTCTTTGCCCACCAAAGTTGCCGCTAAACCAACTACTAACAAACCTACCAAAGCGCCGGATGTATCCATCTTCTTGGTAGTTCGGACACGAGGTCCACGAGGCGTGAGGTCTATACGATCTAACTTATCAAAAATTGGTCTTGCTTTATCTCCTGGAGCAACACCTTTAATGCTTCTCACAACAACAGCTTCGGAAATGTCGTTATCGGTTTGAGTGATTTTGATAACTGCAACCTGCTCACGTCCGCGTGTAACAACCAGCTCCATATCCCGCTTCATACCGTCGCGAGAGCCTTTGTTCAACCGTAAACCTTTACCGGGAGTCGCAATTACAGTGGCAAAGCCTAGCTGCTGCATGAGAATCCTCGATACAGCCTGCTGAGCAGCATAATCTAAAGCTTCATTTACAACCGCTTCGTCGCTCACGTCTCCCGGTCGTTCGGAAGACTGACCAACAACCGCTGTGCCCATTAATGCCATACCAGAGTAAGTATCAATTCCTCTTATGATAAGAACAACGTCCGCGGATTTCCCTCTTCCACCGTTGTTAATACGAACTTGGCTAACTTCACCTGTAAAAATGGTGTCTACTTGGAGGTATTGAGCCATTCGTAAAACATCAAGTTGGCGAGTAACCGGGGGTGAAAACTGTAAATCACGATACGCCCGTTCAACCGTTTCTCTCGGGACGATATTCGCTCGGTTTGTACCTGCTAAAAGTGTGGCAACGGCATCTGATGCCGTACCGCCTACTTCGTTGCCTCCAAACTTGGAGTTGTTGGCAAAATCGAGCACCGCCCATTGAGAAATGGTGCCGGATATTTGTGCATATGCATTCGACGATATAAACGGGAGCATCAATGCTCCCAACAAGACTATCGCACTTGCCATTCGGCTAAGGCGATTTCTCGTTCGGATGTTAAAAGTGATCCTCACGATAACTTGTCCTCCTTGCTACGGTTGTATTCCTTCTTTCGGCTTTTCAAAACATTAGCCTTTGAACTTAAGCCCACTACCTCTATCTTAGCAAACTTCTATTCAACTTCACACCGATTGCATTCTATCATAACAAACGGAGATCAGTTAAACACCTGCATCAATAGTCACAGCTCCGCCCTTGAAAAGCCACCGCGAGTATAGCACAGCAAGTGCCCTTACAAGTAAACAGGCTTAGCCCAAATCTGCCGCTAATTTTTCTATCAGTAACTTGACTGATAACAAGGCTAAATCGGTTCGCAAAATTTTGTCTGCAAACGCATTTTTTACGTCATTTTTGAGTTGGGTTTTCAACAATTGGTGTGCTAAGGCTTCATCCCCCCCTAACCTCTCAGTCAACCGCTCCAAACGAGCAGTTTCTCCCGCATCTACACACCACACCTTATCAAACAAACGAAAACTAACGCTCTCAACTAAAAGTGGCACCTCGACAAAGCAGTGCCCTGATTGTAGACTCATAAATTGAACTACTCGCTTAAGCACAGGTCGGTGTGAAATTAAGTTCAATTTTCGCCTGAAATCAGGACTCTTAATCACCTGTAGCCTTATCCAATCTTTATTAACTTCGTTTCCTTGAACAGCAGATTCACCAAATTCACTAAGCAAAAGCGATCGAAAGTCTTCAGATGCATGAAGTTCATGAACGACTTCATCGGACGATAAAGTGGAATAACCCATGCCGCCTAAGATGCTTAGAACAGTGGATTTACCGTCACAGATTCCGCCGGTAACAGCGACTCGCATTTTTCTCTCTTGCCTGGGAGAAGTTTATCCTATGAACCCTCTTGTGTCTCTTCTTCTGAGGCTATATCTGCTGAGGTTTCTTCTTGAGTTTTCTCTTGAGGAGTTTCTTGATCTTGCTGCGAATCGTCTGCCGGCGTCATTTCAACCTCTGCATGCTCTGCTTTAACTTCGGTTTCGATATCTTCACCTTCTTCATTTTTCGGCATAATGCCTTTAAGGGCGCCTAATCTTTCGCCGATTGTTGCTCCTCTGCCTGAATCACCCGAATCTTGTCCTTTCTGACCTCGCTCTCCTCTGTGCCTTCGCTGATGATCAGTTCGCTTAGAAACTGGGTCTCTTATTTCAAATGGTAACAATGCTCTCATAGAAAGAACCATCCTGCGCTCTTCCGGTCTGAGTTCAATTACTTGAACCTCAACTTCATCACCCACATTCACAACATCAGAGGGCTTGTTTATCCTTTTGTGAGACATTTCACTAACAGGAATGAAAGCCTCTGCTCCTTCCGGTAACTTGACGAACGCTCCACTTTGGACAACACGGTTAACAACCACCTTCATTCTCTGCCCGTTGTGATAAGACTCGCGAATAGTTGACCAAGGGTCAGGTAATACTTGCCTCCGTCCGAGGCTAATCCTTCCTTTCTCCGGGTCGGTTCTGAGAACCATTACTTCGATGGTGTCACCCTCGCTGAGTTCCTCTGAAGGGTGCTCTATCCTCGACCAAGAGATTTCACTTACATGAAGCAAACCATCAACTCCGTCGACATCTACGAATGCGCCGTATTCGACAAGCCGGCGAATTTTGCCTTTAAGTTTCATCCCTGGTTTTATTTCTTCGAAGACGTGCTTCTTCTTTTCTTCACGGTACTCTTCTTCGGCAAGTCTATTTGAAAGAACGACTTTCTTGCGAAAATGGTCTACATCTAAAATTTTTAGTTTCAGGCTCTGACCTACGTACCTCCCTAAGTTTTTTGACTTGCCACTTCCGACATGTGATGCAGGCACAAAACCGGGGACTCCAATATCTACCTCCAAGCCTCCCTTAACGCGGTCTTTCACCATTGCAGAAATTGTGCGACCTTCTTTATGATCT
>CAZSPF010000040.1:10159-11162 GCA_964608695.1 uncultured Fimbriimonadales bacterium
GCACAATCTTTTCCCAAATCTCTTCGAAATCTGCAAGTTTTTTGGAAACTATAGGGTTACCTTCAGATGAACCGGGCTTAATGACAACAACCCTAATCTGATCTCCGACCTTTACCACGTCGGAAGCGGTGTTTATTTGGTCGTTAGAGAGTTCATCGAAAGGAATCATTCCTTCCGCTTTCGTACCTAAATCTACAAATGCTCTGTCCTTGTCAACTTGAATAACAGTTGCAGTAATCGTTTCACCTTTTGATAATCGTGTTCTTACTTCTTCCTGTCCGACGCCTGATTCCATCGCATTTAGTGCGGCTTCAAACTCATCACTCTCTGAAAAAATTGGAGGAGTTGGCTCTTGTTTGATGGTTGCGGCTGTGGGCTGAATGATATCTTCTGCCGGTGATTGAGTCGCTTGTTCTTCGTTAACTTCTTCTTGTGAACTGCTGCTGGAGTCAGTATTACTCAGGTTGAAAGGTGCACTTTCAGAAGGCTGTTCTTCTTGTTGTGTTTGTGCCTGTGTCTGGTCGGTAGCCTCAGAAGATGCCTGATTCTGATCATCTTGTGCTGTAGGCGTGTAGTTCTGGTCGTTCATTGCTGATTGCTCTCTTTTGAAAATCTAATCGTCTTAAATTGACGATAATGTAAGTATTGCACACTTTGAGCATAAAATCCCTCAAAACTATCTATGAATATCACCGAATTTATTGCAAAAAAACGAGATGGAGGAGCCCACCAGCCTAAAGAAATCAGCACATTTATTAAGGCTTTAGTGAACAACGAGATACACGACTATCAAACATCAGCATGGTTAATGGCTGCGTTTTTAAACGGGTTAAGTGACGACGAAGCAACCGAGCTCACTCTCGCGATGTCTCAATCCGGGAAGGTGCTCAACCTTTCAAGCCTTCCACAACCCACGATAGACAAACACAGTACCGGCGGAGTTGGAGACACGGTAACGCCGATTCTTTTACCAATTCTTTCGTCATGCGGTTTTACGGTCGCA
>CAZSPF010000040.1:11272-19127 GCA_964608695.1 uncultured Fimbriimonadales bacterium
AAACAAGCAAAAAAGATAGGCATCGCACTTGCGGAGCAAACAGATGATTTAGCACCTGCTGATAGAATTCTTTACTCACTAAGAGATGCAACGGAAACAGTGGGTTCCATTCCATTAATTGCCGCAAGCGTTATGAGTAAGAAACTTGCATTAGGTGCTTCCATCATTATTCTTGATGTGAAAGTTGGTTCAGGTGCGTTTATGAAAGATTTAGATTCAGCTCGCAAGCTTGCAAAAACAATGGTAACAATAGGAAAAAACGCCGGCAAAAAAACATGTGCAATTCTTTCATCCATGGAACAGCCGCTATCGTTTGCAATAGGAAATGCGCTCGAAATAAAGACTGCGATTCAAGAACTGAAAAACGGATGTACAACAAGATTGGGCATGCTCACAAAACACATTGCTCAAAAAGCATGCGAAACAGCAAATAAAAATGTAAATCTCAATGAAGTCATACATTCAGGCAGTGCACTTGAAAAGCTGCGAAATTGGATCAAAGCACAAGGAGGTAACGATAAGGTAATTGAGGATTTTTCATTATTCCCAAGCGCGAAAATCGTCATACCGGTTCATAGTGAGAAATCCGGTTATGTGAATAAAATCAACACACTAAAGCTCGGAGAAATCGCGCGAGCATTAGGTGCCGGACGGTACAGCAAAGAGGACGACATAGATTTATCTGTTGGAATAGAGATGCAATGCTCGCTTGGAGATAAAATAGATGTCTCTCAAAAAATAGCATTGATTCATGCTAAAGACGAAAACTCAGCAGAAGCTGCAAAAAGAAACATTGTCGAATCAATTTTCATTTCAGATGTGAAGCCCGAAATTCCTCCCCTTATTTTGGAAGAAATCGAGTGACGCTATTCAAAACTTGTTTTATCCAAAGACAACCATAATCTTAAAGCAATAGCCACAGCACCCACAAACGCACCAAGACCAACTGCTCTCTGAACTGCATCGTTTGCCACGTTTAATGCCCATGTTCTGGGTTCCGTCGCAATTGCGTCGAATGCTGCCCCCACCTGAGCAGATTCAGATGAAAATAAGGAAACAATAAATTGACCCATTGGAACTTGAGTAATTACTACTAATGCCGCTACGGCAGTTAATACTGCCGCATCGAATGTACGTATGCGAAATGCACGATAAGCCGCAGAGATCAGATATGCTGCCAACAGCCCAAACATTGTTGCTCCGAGCGGAAATTGCATACGCATGAAAAATATATCATCCAAAGCAGTCCATACCGGATGATTTTCTGTTGTGCGATTACCAAATTGAATGATTACCATAACTATTAATGCCAAAACAGCTAACAAACTAAACCATCTCGTCTCCCCCCCCTGTTTTATTCTTCTTCCATGAACCATAACCAAACTGATCAAACCCATCACAAACCCGAAAGTCATGACAATGGGAACGAAGTCCGACATTTTTCCTGCGATGCTCGAAAAACCTGTGGAAAATGCAGGAGCAGATAGTTCTGCAACGCTACCGTCAGGGAGCGAGCCTTGAATAGGCTGTAAATTGCTAAGTTCAGTACCTTCGAGTATTCCGATCCTAAGCACGCCTTCCCTGTTTTCACCGAGTTCATTGACGTCACCCCCCCCTACAATAAGAACTCGCATGAAGCCTGCGTCCTCTTTTACACGGGCATCCACAATCACTTGTGCAAAGTCTGCTTTAACATACTTCTCCCCGATTTCCACGCCCTCAGGCACACCGCCTTCATCTCCCCCTACAAAAACTCGATCTTTTGCAACACCATTTTGCACAAAAGAGGTTGAAACAAAGGGATTCTTCTCAGGCAGCTTGCTCACTATTAGAAATTTCCCATCTTTCATAGGCGAAAGAGAAAGAACAGATTCCGGTTCAGGCAACTCTAAAAATTCACCATCATCTGTCCAATTGATTAAGTCTTGTGAAAACGCTTGACGCACAACTATACGTGCGCGCCGCATTACTCCGTAATAAAGCGTGTACCCTACACTTTCATCATAAACAGTAAACCACAAAACTCCTTCAGGTGCATTTTCTCGGGGGGGGTCAAATATTGCGATGTTTTCTGGTTGCCACGAAACTGAATCGCCGCTTCTTGCCATGCACACTCGTTTTCTGTCATCTTTGCCCAATCCCAAATAAAGCATGATCCAATCTTCTCCCGTTTGGAAAACTGATGGGCGTTTTGCACCGAAATAGTCATCTCTTCGAAATGGTGATGAACGAAACGCGGTTTCACGTTGGTTAACCGCAGTTAAATCGAGCTGACAGATATATGAGCCTTGCTTGTGTTCGTTAAGAGGAGCAGAAGTTTGTCTTGAACCCGAAGAGTAGAACAGCCTAGTTCCTACCAAATCCGGTGCATACATTCCGTGTCTGTCTACTCCCCCCCCTATTTCACTCGGAAGAAAAAACGCTAAAATCCAAATAGCACCGAAAATAAAAGTTGCTGTCCAAATGAGTTTTCTTTGAAAGCTTTTCACTTTCCTAATAATCCTTGAACAGGATTTAATTCACCGCTAAAAATTGCTGCAATTGAACCGACTAGTAAAATCAACAAAATCAAGGCTTTTGCCATGTCTTGACCCGTAAGTGAGCCCACTTGCATTGGATCTCGCGAAAGGTATGCAGAAGCTGCGTACAACTCTTCACCGATTAACGTATAGTCGCATGCACAGATGAAAAATGGAATCTGCACATAATCCGCAGTTGCCGCGACCTGAATAATTCCCAACCTATTTCCGTTTTCCGATATCAATAAACTCTCATAGCCAAATGCTCCAAAATAAAACCCTGCCGCAGCTTTTTCTCTTGCTAAGATTCCGACTGTACCTGCGGCAAACGCACTTTGGTCTTCAGAAATAAACCTAATGTTCGTCGTGCGGAAATGCTCTTCCGCACCTGCTTCTCTGTAAGCGTTTCTGACAATCTCCTCTGCTGCCGGAACAACTGTGGGTTTAGCCAACGGCACAATAACTTGGACATATAAACTTGCGCATTTTTTTGCGACCCAGCCTAAAACCGATAAGCCCGCAAGCACCTGCATATTGCTTAAGGTGTCTATCCCCGGGGTGAAAACTATGGGTCTTCCCATTTCAGTAGCGCGCCCGAGCGCTTCTTCTATCGCGTCAATTCCGGGGATTCTTCGTATGAAATACTGCACCCCACGTTTCGCACCAAACATACGCCAAAGAATGGTGATGCAAACAAACAAAGCGAAAATACGAGTGGCAACAGGAACATCCACAGAGATTACATTCTATTCAGAGATAGGTTATTCCTGCTATAACTTACGCTAAGAGCCAATGCCTGTTTATGAAATGAATTGTAAGAATTGCGGAAAGCGGTTTTCCGTGCTGAAGGGAGTTATTGCGGAAAGTGACGATGAGACCTGTCCGCATTGTGGTTCAAAATAAACTGTTCGATTAATTTCCCGATTTGCGAGGTATCGAGCGGAAGATGAGAGACTCGATGAATTAGCAGACAAAGTGGAAGGCATGTCGGAGCCGGAATCGTATACTGAGATGCGCAGAACAATACGTGAAATGGGCTCAGCACTTGATGATAGCGCGGCAGATGAGATGGAGGAGTTCTTGGAAGCGGATTTGGAGGGGGGAGAGGAAGATTAATAATCTGCCAATTGAGAAAGAATTGATTTTTTGTTATCTAATATAACTCAAAACTCCGCATTTTGTGGAACTCGGAAGAATGGTATGACATCGCGAATGTTTTTCATACCGGTAACGTACATCAACATTCTTTCCATTCCCAAACCGAAACCGGAATGAGGTGCACTACCATACTTTCTTAATTCCAAGTACCACCAATAACTCTCCGTGTTGAGTTCTGCATCTTTCATGCGTTGTAAAAGAACATCGTATCGTTCTTCTCTTTGTGAACCACCGATGATTTCTCCAATACGCGGAACCAAAACGTCCATGGCTCGCACGGTTTTGTCATCATCGTTCATACGCATGTAAAACGCTTTAATCTCTTTCGGATAGTCCGTTACTATCACGGGTTTTTTAATTTTCTTTTCGGTTAGATATCTCTCATGCTCGCTTTGTAGATCACATCCCCAGAACACCGGAAACTCGAAGTTCTCGCCACTTGCCTTTAACATGTCAATAGCTTCTGTGTAGGTGATTCTTTCGAAATCACTTTTTAACACAAACTCTAATGTTTCCAATACTGTCGGCTCGATGCGTTTGTTAAAAAATTCCAAATCCAATGTACAGTTTTCAAGAACATGTTGAATAAGATATTTTAGATACTCTTCAGCAAGATTCATGTTTCCCACGATATCGCAAAAAGCCTGTTCTGGCTCGATCATCCAAAACTCCGCCAAATGTCTTGCACTGTTGCTGTTTTCCGCACGGAACGTAGGTCCGAATGTATAGCAGTTCACATAAGCCAATGCGAACGCTTCCACATTGAGTTGACCTGAGACAGTGAGATAAGCAGGCTTACCAAAAAAATCCTGAGACCAATCAATGTCTCCATTTATTCGTGGAACGTTCATCAAATCCAACGTCGTAACACCAAACATTGCGCCAGCACCTTCACAATCGCTTGTTGTAATAATCGGTGTATGCACATACAAAAAACCTTTTTCGTGAAAAAACTTATGAGTTGCCCACGATAACTCATCACGCACTCGAAAAACCGCACCCAAGGTATTGCCCCGCATTCTTAAATGTGATATTTCACGCAAAAATTCGAAAGATGCTCCTTTCTTTTGCAAGGGATACTCGCTCGCATCGGCTTCACCAAAAATTTCCACCGCGTTTGCTTTTAATTCCACGTCCTGACCTTGAGCAGGAGATTCTACAAGTTCTCCATCGAACCGCACACACGCACCAGTATTGATTTTTTTTAGGATTTCTTCGGAAATTACTCCTTCGTCAATAACAATCTGTAAATCCGTGAAAACACTGCCATCGTTTAACTGTACAAAGTGCACGCCTTTGCTGTCGCGTCTTGTTTTCACCCACCCATAAGCAGATACTTCAGCAGGAGGTTTCATCTTTAAAATGTCTTTAATATACGTTCTTCTGTAATCCATCGAAAAAAGATTCTACCGGAACGGTAAAATCTGGTTTAAACTCATGCAGAAATTCGACGTTATCGTTATTGGTGCAGGGCATGCAGGTATCGAGGCATCCCTCGCCTCATCACGCATGGGGCTAAAGACTGCATGCATCACCTTGCGAAAAGACAGAATCGGGCACATGCCGTGCAACTGCTCGATAGGCGGTTCGGCAAAAGGCACACTCGCAAGAGAAGTAGATGCTCTCGGTGGGCAGATGGGGGTCACCACCGACTACGCTCTCACTCATATTCGCGTGGTCGGAACAGGTAAAGGACCTGCAGTTCAAACACTGCGTGCGCATGGGTGTAAATCGCTGTACCCACAGATCATGAGAGAAACTCTGGATAAACAACCGAATTTAACGCTTCTGGAAGACGAAGTTGAAACTGTTATCTCGGAAAACAATTGTGTGTTAGGTGTGCGATTAAAAAACGGAAATGAAATTTCTTGTAAATCAGTGGTGATGACAACTGGCACATTTTTGAATGGTGTCTGTCATGAAGGCATGAACAAACAAAATGCTGCACGTTTTGGAGATAGCGCAGTTTCCGGCTTAAGCAAGTTTCTGCAAGATTTGGGAATACGTATTAAGAGGTTTAAAACGGGAACTACACCACGCATTCATTTGGATAGCATAGATTTTAACAAAGTGAGCATCCAGAAATGCGAACCCGAAGCACCCTCTTTCAGTTTCAAGCATGACAGTGTAATGCCAAGACACAAAATGTACGACTGCTTTGAAACAAGAACAAACAGCAACACCCATCGCATCATTTCGGACAACATTCACTTAAGCGCCGTTTATGGAAAAAGAATTGAAGGGGTTGGTCCGAGATTTTGTCCAAGCATAGAAGACAAAATTGTGCGCTTTCCCGATAAAGACTCTCATCCGATTTTTTTGGAAATAGAAGAATGGGATGGAACATCAGTTTACGTGCAAGGAACAAGCACAAGCCTTCCCGCTGAAGTGCAGCTTGCATTCTTAAAAACTATTCCAGGGTTAGAAAGCGTAGAGATGATTCGTGCAGGTTACGCTGTGGAATACGATATGGCTGATCCTTCACAACTCAGAGCGACTCTTGAAAGTAAACTTTGCAAGGGACTTTTTTTGGCAGGACAAGTCAACGGTACAAGCGGTTACGAAGAAGCGGCGGCACAAGGAATCGTTGCGGGAATAAACGCAGCGCGCTTTGCGCAAAACGAAACCGAAATTGTTTTCACAAGAGATAACTCGTTCATCGGAGTGTTAGTTGATGACTTAGTAACAAAAGGAGTGGATGACCCATACAGAATGCTCACGGCAAGAAGCGAATACAGACTTCATATTCGACACGATAATGCGGATCAGAGGCTTACGCCAATTGGCAAACAAGCAGGTTTAGTTGATAAAGAGAGGTGGGATCGCTATTGCGAAAAAATGGAAATCATTAGAAATAAAAAATGGTTTCTACAAGGTATTAGTTTTTCTATGAAGCACAACGAGTTTCTTGAAGAAAACAATCATGCTCCTGTCAAAACAAAAACAACTTTATTCGAACTATTGAAGCGTCCGAACTTACGTATGCAAGATGTGTTAAAATTAGCAGAACAATCCGGTCACGTGTTAAATGGAATGAGGTCACAAACAAAATTACAGAAAGAAGCGGATGAGCAAATAGAAATTCAAGCAAAGTATGAAGGATTTTTGCGAAGACAAGAAGTACAAATCGAACAACTGAAAAGGCTTGAAAACCTTCGTATTCCAGAAGGCTTCGACTACAACTCTATTAATGCCTTGAGTTATGAATCTCGGGAAAAGTTTACGAAATTCCAGCCCGAAACAGTGGCACAGGCATCACGAATTGCAGGCATACGCCCGACAGATATCGCCGTTCTTATCGGCTATGTCAGGCAAATGCAAACCGCGAAAAATTAATTATTTCGGCGGATACAGCGTCGGGATTCTTCCGTTAGTTACTGTGTACGACCAAGTTTCTTGAACTGTAGGTATCGCACGCCCTTTCAAAATAACCGTATCTAAACTTCCGGCAGTGTCAACCGCTTTTTGTGCGTCAATGGTCATGCGTTTTGCATCGAGCGCTGCGCTGTATGTAAACCAAGTCCATGGGTATTGCTGTCCTGCACGAACTGCTGCTTCCGCATTTCGCAATGCTTGATCATAATCCTTTTGTAAAAGGTTTATGATTGCCAAACCGTTTAACGCTTCGGATGATTCCGGTCGTGCTGTAAGTGCAAGTTCCATATATCCTTTTGCCTGCATCATGAAAACATCTTTTTCTTCTGCGCTTACATTTGGTCGTTGTGATAAAGCCATCGCTTCAAATGCTCTTTGTATGAACGCATCGAATAAGAGTGGGTTCTGTTTTACTGCTTTTCTGAAATTATCGCGTGACGCCATAAAGTCGCCTGCATAAAACTGCAGTGTCGAAAGATAAAAGAATGTTTCCGGCTCTGCGATGTTGCGTCGTAACAATTCTTGCACTTGACTGTTAATAGCGTTAGTGTCGTTTCTGCGAAATGCAATATAAGTTGCAGATGTAATGGTTGTAGGTGATTCTTGTCCCGCAAGAATTGCGTTTCTCAGGTACTCATTCGCTTTATCATATTGACGATAAAAAGCATGTAGCCCGGACATCAATGCGTAAGTCACCTCATCAGGTGCACTGTGTTTTTCTATAGCCGCTCCAACTTCCATCGCTTCCTTCATTCTTCCTGAACGCATTTCAACAAAAAGCAAACGATTCCCTATTGAGAGAT
>CAZSPF010000041.1:0-5445 GCA_964608695.1 uncultured Fimbriimonadales bacterium
ATTTAAAGTATACAGCTTTTTCACAAAATTATAGTTATTATGAAAATGAAAAAGGGTTTATGAGCGAAGTGCCAAAAAACAAATATGAAGTGCTTAATGAAATTCATAATGTAAAATCTTCGCAGAACATTTCAGTAGCATCAAATAGCCTCCCCAGTCGTTTAATCCATCCCGGTAAGCCCGGTTTTGAAGTCACAGTATGGCGGAAAAAAGTATCGGATATGGAGGTTGTCCTCGAGAAAATCTCTCACGATACGTACCCTTCAGCAGCACGCATCAGCATTTCATCAAGCGAGAGATGAAGATGGTAGCGGAGGTCGGATTTGAACCGACGACCTTGCGGGTATGAACCGCCTGCTCTAGGCCTCTGAGCTACTCCGCCATGAGTTTATTATTTTACCATCCGCTTGGATCTACGTACGGAACCCTGCTTGACTCAACAGTTCAGCATATTCCTCAGGCGTATCGAAATCCATGAATTGTACACAGTCTTGTGTTTCAATTGTGTGAACCTGCTTTGCTTGTAAAACTTCACGTAAAGTTTTTCCGCTTTGAAGTTCTGAATAAATCTCGTGAAATACGGATCTATGTAACCAAACTGGGTGGCGCCTCCTATTATCACAAACGGGCTGGATTACGTGTGCATTCGTTTTATTAAACACAAAAAACTTAGCCAAGATTTCCGACTTAATTAAAGGGATGTCAGCAGGAAACACGCAAAGCCAATCAGAAATACAGGCGCCAATCGCGATCTCAACAGAACTACTCATTCCTTTTTTATGATGATGATTTTCAATATATTTAACACCAAGACGTCCAGCTTCTGTTTTCAAGTCTTCATCGTTTGCTCTTCCAATAACGGAAATATCTCTATATCCACTATCTCTAAATGCGTTCACAACTTTTTCAATAACACTTTGGTCTCCAAATTTTAATAAGGGCTTGGATATGCCCATGCGTTTGCTCTCGCCGGATGCTAACAAAAAAACTTCAACTTCCATGAGGAAATACATTGCGTATGTATCTTATCTGCCCTGCGTGATAGTAATCATGCTCAATAAGCATGATAAATAAATCTTTTGCTTTCATAGTTTGTCCCCATGAAGTACCTACTTCTTCTTGAAGTTTTTCATCATCAAAGGTATTCAAGCAGTCTAAGTATTTCTCATGTGATTCTTTTAGTGAAAACAACATGTTTTCCATGTTGTTTTTAGGGATGAGTTCTATTACATTCTCCCATTTAATTTCCCCCCCGCCAAAAGCGCCGCTTAACTGAACAAGAATGTCGCCCGCTAAGTGATAAACAATATCACAGATAGAACCATTCATCCATTCAAAACCTTTATGGTTATTGGGAACCCAGAAAAACTCCTTATCTGTAATATCTTTCAATGCATTCCTAACGCTGTGCCAAGGACTTTTTTCAAACGAAAGTTGTTTAAGAAAAACTAAATCTTTAACTGTCATACAATCGTCGCGTCTTGAGTGCGAATTCTAAACTGTTCGATAGTATCTTTTGCCATTTCCACGTCATCCCAACCTAAAACGTCCACATCTTTTTCTTCTAATTGCTTGTACACCTCAAAAAAGTGCACAATTTCTCTCAAAACATGATCACCCACATCTTGCAAGCTTCTCATTGTGTTATATCGTGGATCACGCATTCCTACACATAAAATTTTGTCATCCCTTCCTTTTTCGTCTCTCATCATTAACAAACCTATGGGTTTGCAATCCAAGACGCATCCAGGCATCGTGGGATGGGAAGTTAAAACAAGTGCATCGATCGGGTCGCCATCCGAATACAATGTTCCAGGGATAAATCCGTACTCACAAGGATAAAAAAGCGGAGAATACAAAACGCGATCAAGCTTCACTATTCCGGTTGTAATATCCACTTCATATTTATTCGAACTACCTTTTGGAATTTCGATGATGACGTTTACAATTTCTGGTGCTCTGTCACCTACCCCGATATTCAGCAAACTCATTTTATACACTTCCACCCATGACTTCACGGTAATGACAATTTTTGAACTTTTTACCGCTCCCACATGGGCACGGGTCGTTTCGTTTTACTTTAGACCAGTCGGTTTCACCGTTGCCTGCAGTGGTTGTGGTAGCAGAATCGTCTAGCTTGCGCATTTGTATGGGGGGGGAAGGTCGTCTTTCGAAGCGTGCACGGTAAATACTTGTTGCCACCGCATCGCGTATTCCTTTGAGAGTATCTTCAAACAATGCATGACTTTCTTTCTTAAACGCAATAAGTGGGTCAATATGCCCATATCCACGCAATCCGATCCCTTCTCGCAAGCGTTCAATCTGCTGAAGGTGTTCTGTCCATTTAGAGGTGATAGCTTGCAAGAGGACGTATTTTTCGATTCTCTTGAATTCTTCATCCGTAAAATCGCTTTTGTGTCTGACATAGGCATCGTTCATCCATATTTTGATTTTATCGAAAACATCTTGCGAGTCAATTAATCCTTCTAAATCTTTCGGACTACCGAAATCCATCGCAGGGAATATCATCAATAAATCTCTAAATAATGCATCGTATTCCCATGTTTCATTTTCATTTCTTAGCGGTGAATGCTTTTCAATAATCTCCCATAGTGCATCATCCAAATATCCTTGAATCGCAGGGGCAGGGTCTTTCCCTAAAACATATTCACGACGCATGCTGTAAATATGTTCACGTTGTGCATTAAGAACGTCGTCATATTCCAAAACGTATTTTCTGCTTTCAAAGAAGTGCAGTTCAATACGTTTTTGCGTTTTCTCAATCATGGAACTGAGGAATTTTGCGTCTACCTCTTCGAAATCAGGCCATGCTCGCATCATCGGATTTTCAAGCATCTTCGGGTTAAAGATCTTCCAAAGTTGATCTTCCAACGAAACATAGTATCGGCTTTCACCTGGGTCGCCTTGTCTTCCTGAACGTCCTCTTAACTGATTATCAATTCGCCTGCTTTCATGGCGCTCTGTTCCCAAGATGTACAATCCCCCAAGTTTGCGTACTTCTTCTGCCAATGCCGCTCTTTCTTGATCATCTAATGGCAAGGGGGGGGCAGCGCGTTCTTTTCCACCGCGCCTATACGATGCAAACGTCCCGCTTTCAAACTCTTCATCCTGTTTAGAACTGTGCTGAATCTCATCCGTTGAAACTCTTCCGCCAAGCAAGATATCAACACCGCGGCCTGCCATGTTTGTAGCGATAGTAATTGCACCCTTTCTCCCTGCTTCTGCGATAATCAACGCCTCCCGCTCGTGATACTTAGCGTTTAATACGTTGTGAGGAATGCCGTGCTTTAACGCCTCTTCCAGATTAGGTTTATTTTCCGAAGGTAGTTCATAGGTTGTCAAAAACCAATTCATCATATCTTCGCTTAGAGGATCTTTTGGAATACCGAGTTTATCGGCAATTTGTGCAAGCTCTTTCTGTGGCTTGTCAATCAAACTTCCGCCTATGGCTTTGTAATACTCGTTCTTTTCACCTTTAGAAATACCTTTGTTGTTTTGCAAAGTTTGTTTTATGTGTTCTGCCAATAAAAGTTTTTGCAATTTGTCAGGCATCAACCTCGCGGAAATCCTTTCCGACATTTCAATCGAACGTGTTCCCACCAAAACCGGCTGTTGTTTTGTCCAAAGTCTTAAAATCTCACGAGATATCGCACGATACTTTGCTTCTTCTGTTTTAAAAATTACATCTGGATGGTCGGTTCGAATCATTTTTCGGTGTGTAGGAACCACAACAACACTCAAACCATAAATTTTTAAAAACTCATCCTCTTCTGTTTTAGCAGTGCCTGTCATTCCGCCAAGCTTCTCGTATAGTCGGAATAAGTTTTGGAAGGTAATAACCGCAACTGTTTGGCTTTCTCTTTGCACAGGAACGTTTTCTTTCGCTTCAAGCGCTTGATGCAGGCCCTCACTTAGCCTTCTGCCAAACATTAAGCGACCGGTGTTTTCATCAACTAAAACAACTTGTCCTTCTCTTACTACGTATTCAACATCTTTATCAAACAAACCATATGCTTTGATGGATGCGTTAACATAGTGCATTAACTCCGGGTGATTGGCAAGGTTATCCAATCCCATTAACTCTTCAATTTTATCGTAACCCTTTTCCGTTAATGAAGCTGAGTGGTTTTTCTTATCAACTATGTAATCCACTTCGTTTTCTTGGTCTTTCGAACCGGGCTTAAGCCTCTTAACAACCGCATCTACTTGTTTATAAACCTCAATCGGTTCTGAAGATGCTCCGCTAATTATATGTGGTGTTCGCGCTTCGTCAATAAGAATACTGTCAACTTCGTCAATAATTGCATAATGCAAATCACCCATAGAAAGGTCTTCTTTCTCAAAAACCATGTTATCCCGTAAGTAGTCGAAACCGAATTCATGGTTTGTGCCGTAAACGACATTGCACTCGTAAGCTTGTCGTCGAGTGCAAGGCTTTAAGTGCATATAGCGCGGGTCATCGTGCTGAAAACCCGGCTCATAAATATAACTCCCACCAAGTTCATCCGAATCGGGCGACTGTCCTTGAATTACTCCGACTGACAATCCGAGTGTGTGATAAATCGGACCCATCCACACTGCGTCTCGCCTTGCAAGATAATCATTAACTGTTACAAGGTGTACACCTCGCCCTGTTAAGGCATTAAGGTACAAAGGCATGGTTGCCACAAGGGTTTTCCCTTCACCGGTCTTCATCTCAGCAATCTTGCCTTCGTGAAGTACTACTCCGCCAAGCACCTGAACATCGAAGTGACGCATATGTACTTTTCTTTTGCTCACCTCTCTAACTAGAGCAAAAGCCATCGGGAGAACGTCATCTAAACTTTCGCCAGATTTAAGCCGTTCTTTAAGCTCTTGTGTCTTTTTGGGAAAATCGTCTGTGTGGATGTCCTCACATTGAGGTTCT
This sequence comes from uncultured Fimbriimonadales bacterium, assembly GCA_964608695.1. Classification (GTDB taxonomy): domain Bacteria; phylum Armatimonadota; class Fimbriimonadia; order Fimbriimonadales; family ATM1; genus CAZSPF01. The sequence continues at coordinate 4,928 of CAZSPF010000041.1, forward strand.
AAAGCGTTTACTGCTTCGACTGTGGGCCAAAGACGCTTTACCTCTTCCTCACTGCGGTCAAACCATTTGCGGAAAACTTGATCTAATTTCATTGAGAAAACTCTGTGTATGCGCTATAAAAAGGCTGGATAACCTGGATTCATTACGAACGCTAAGTATACCTCTTATGGTATGAAACCCTAATGCCTAAATCTAAAGTTCCTCAATGGTTTACTCAACAGAACTTAGATGTGATAAGGTGTGAAAAATGTTTGAGACTCAGGCAATACTGCTTGAAAATTGCTCAAGAAAAGCGTCTCGCTTTCCAGAATGATAAATACCACGCCCTGCCAGTCCCAAATTTTGGAGACCCTTATGCACGCGTGCTTATAGTCGGTTTAGCACCTGCTGCCCACGGAGCAAACAGAACAGGCAGAATGTTCACTGGCGATAAGAGTGGAGAATGGCTTTATCGTGCTTTGTATAAAGCGGGTCTTGCAAACCAGGCAACCTCTTATCACATTAACGATGGGCTTGCA
>CAZSPF010000041.1:5455-7491 GCA_964608695.1 uncultured Fimbriimonadales bacterium
TATCACCGCAGTGTGTCGTTGTGCTCCTCCGCAAAACAAACCATTGCCTAATGAAATCAAAAACTGCTCTGCCTTTTTAAAACAAACATTATATCAAACCCCATGGGAAGTAGCCCTTGCATTGGGAGGTGTCGCTTGGGAGCAATTAGCGAAAAATCTTGAACTAAAACTGCCGGCATTTTCACATGGCGCGCAACTTATAACAAGCAAACAAAAATTATTAATAGCCTCGTATCATCCCAGCCAGCAAAACACATTTACTAAAAAACTTACTGAAAAAATGTTCGATGACATTTTCATAAAAATAAATGGGCACTTGAAAAAGTCTAAAAAAGTTTGATGACCTCTCTGTTGCATTGATTTGCACGATGCATGAGTTTTGCCATGTTTCCACCCGGATTTACATGAATCGCTTTCACTACATCGGATAACCCCACTACCATTTCATCACGTAACGCTGCATTACCGTTCATAAAGCCGTCGTTAGGGCGAAAACGAGATACCGCAAGATCAGTTAGTGGGTCGAACTTGTATCTCCACAAACGCGCTTGAGGAAAAGGCTCGTTTAGTAAATCATCACCGAATGTCTCAAAGAAGCCTCTATCTAAAACTAATATGCGAGGTGCGCCCCAGCGCAAAGGAACTACTGCACCTTTTTGATAAGCAACTGTGTTCACCCCCGTTACGAGCGTCATTGGCTCTAAAACGCTTTCTTCTACAATAGCTTCAATCTTTCTCAAAACGTCTTCTGATGCGTTTCTGCTTGACAGAAAACAAAATGTTTTGCTTTTTAAAACTTCTAAGTTGCCATATAAAAACAATATTCCAGGCAGAGGATTACAGAATTCGTGCAACCTTGTGGGATACAAGGGATGATTTGTGCTTATGATGTAAACAGGTTTATTTTCAAACTTCTTCTTGATTTCGTCTGCTGTACTTTCTATCTGGGCGAAATTCTGTTTAAGATGTTGCACAGCACTTGACTTTATGTCATATTCATTTTTCAACGCTTCTTCGCTTAGAGAAAAAAACTCTTCAGGTGAAATATTGTTAAGAACATTCTTTTCAACAATGCGTAAGATGCTACTGCTTCCTAACTCAGGTACACAACTCAGTTTTAACAAAAAATCACTTTCAGTTATCTGCTGTAGCTTGCTCAATGAACTTCCCTCCATTAATAAGTAAATTTGCGACGACCTCAGACCTTTCTTTCATTGTGTCCACGACTTCTTCATGCGAAAGCATTCCACCGATACCGGTGGCAAAGTTTGTAACCACCGATACACTTGCGTATCTTATTCCCGCTTCTCTCATCACTGTCGCTTCAGAACTCGCTGTCATACCTACTACATCACCTCCAATCATGCTCATGTATTGAACTTCGGAAGCAGTTTCGTATCGAGGTCCATTGGCACCTACATAAACACCGCCATCCTCAAACTCCAAATTCAACTCGCGTGCAGATAGGACCAAACAATTTCGTGCTTTCTCATCGAAGCCTTCACTGAAATCTTTATGTTCTACATGTTCTTCGAACATGGTGATATTCCTGCCCGTAAGGTCAATAAAGTCTTTGGGGATGAGAATCTTTCCTGATGAATGCTCCGCTTTTAAACTTCCAACTGCCGTCGAAGAAAAACAATGTTCTATGTTCAGCCTATCAAGAGCCTCTGCCATTGCACGATAGGCTATTCCATGGGGAGGGACCTTATGCCCCGCACCGTGCCGTGCAAGCAACAGCACATCTGCGCCTAAAGATACTTGCAATCTCTTCGCCTTAACTAAGCCATACTTTGTGGGAATTTGAACCGAACCTTGCGCCCTCCTCAAAAGGACATCTCCAATCCCTGTTCCCCCAATAAGCGCAAATTTATACATCTAACGGTATTGTATCGAAAAATCTTAAAAAAACAGGATGATTTCTTTATTTCAGCGAAATAATAGAACAGAGAACAATGGCGGACTCCATAATTAAGAAAATAAAAGAATCTGGCTTTTCTGCCATAAGCACGATAGAACTCCTTGCCATCGCAATT
>CAZSPF010000041.1:7518-8456 GCA_964608695.1 uncultured Fimbriimonadales bacterium
TTTCGGAAGATGAATCGGATATAGAAAGCTCGAAGAAAGCCGCAAAGAAACTGATACAGGAATATAAGAATATCAGAAATTTTAAACTCATCGGCGTAGAAGACTTAAAGAAACAAACAGGATTGAATGACTTTCGATCTTTACAAATGCTTGCCATAATGGAACTTGGAAGGCGCTCCTATGATGCGGGAAAAGGCGAACCAACTCGCATTACAGCCCCCGAAGATGTGTATGAGGTCTTCAAGTATTTAAAAGATGAAAAAAAAGAACATTTTTGCCTACTTATGCTCGATGCAAAAAATCAGATTATAAAAAAGGATACGGTTCACATCGGCACAATCTCCGCATCAGTCGTAGGAATAAAGGAGTGCTTTCGCGAGGCCATAAAGGAAGGCGCTGCAGGAGTAATAGCCGTTCACAATCACCCAAGCGGAGACCCCACACCAAGTAGAGAGGATTTTGAAGTTACGCGTGCACTAAAAGAAGCCGGCAAATTATTGGAAATCCCTCTTCTTGACCATATCATTATCGGTGAAACTGGGTTTTGCTCTATGCAGAGATTAGGCACAATCGCCTAAACTATTTAAATGCCAAAAGGCTTATCGGAAATTGCAGACAAACTAAGAGCGGAAATAGCAGAGCGACACTCCGCTCGCGAACGCGCTCTTGCGGATGCACGTAAAATCATTCAACTAAGCGCGAAAGCCATCAAACACATTCATAGAGGTGAAAGACCTCAAGCGGAAAACCTGCTCGCAGAAGCCGAAGAAACTGTAAAAGCCGCAAGGCAAAGCCTATTGAACTATCCCGGCATTTATCACGCAAACTATCTGCAAGATGCCATGAAAGAGTTCGCAGAAGCCATGACATTTTCATCACTTGCTGCGGATACGGTGCTTCCGGATGCAGAATCGCTGGGAATTGAACCACAAGCATTC
>CAZSPF010000041.1:8477-9420 GCA_964608695.1 uncultured Fimbriimonadales bacterium
GCGAATGCAGAAGATATGCATTAGATCAACTAAGAAGCGGCAACGAACAAGAGGCACACAGGCTTGCAGATAACATGGAAGATATCTACGACGAACTCATTACATTTGATTATCCTGATGCGCTCATGAGTAACTTGCGCCGCAACGTGGATGCATTACGAAGCGTACTCGAAAGAACTCAAAGCGATTTGGCAGTTGCAGCTATGCAATTGGAACTGATCGAAGAATTGAAAAGAATCGGAAATTCAAAATGAAAGTATTACTTTGTAAGTTTTGTGACTATGCATGCCGTGTAGACGGGGGAAAAGGAAGCCTTATCGGAATGTTCGATACCATCGGCGGAATGGAATTTCCACTCACGCATCCCACGTTTTTCATTTGCGTCGAGTTTGAATTTCAACATTGGGAAACAAACAAAGACACTCAAGTGAAAATGGTTTTAATAGATGAAGACGGCAAAGAACTCATGGGAGTCGAAGGACATTTTCGTGTCCCTCCCAGCCATGATGGAAGGCCTGTAACGATATTTGAATCTTTTAGAATTGACAATTTAAGATTTGATAAACCGGGAATATATCGCCTCGATGTAATTTCAAATAACGAACCAATAGCAGAGTCTCGCTTGTATCTGGTTTCCGGTCCACCTCCAGGTGCTATGCCCGGCCACGGCCCGAGACCTGATTTATGAAAATTAGAATCTTTAAAGGACTCAAAGACAAATTAGACAGACTCCTCGGAAGAGGAGTCGTTGATGAACAACTTATTAATGAACTCGAAGACTGTTTGATCTCTGCAGATGTTTCCATCTTTATTACGGAGCAAATTTTGGATAAATTAAGAAAATTCATCAAAACTGAAAAAATCGAAGACCCCGAACAAGTTCGAGTAAAATTAAAAGAAATAATAACGGATATTTTAAAAGATGAACAATCACAACTGGTTG
>CAZSPF010000041.1:9436-18961 GCA_964608695.1 uncultured Fimbriimonadales bacterium
ACCTCCCACTGTCTATCTTATCTTAGGTGTAAATGGTGCGGGAAAAACAACTACAATTGCAAAATTGGCGCAATACTTTAAATCACTGGGTAAAAAGGTCTTGGTTGCTGGTGCAGACACATTTCGCGCCGCCGCAATAGAACAACTTGCAATTTGGGCGGAACGCGTTGGTGCAGATATCGTAAAAGGTGCTCAGGGGGGGGATCCTGCCGCAGTTGTATTCGATGCCATTACAGCGGCTAAATCTCGTGGAGCAGATATTGTTCTAGCAGACACAGCAGGACGCCAACACACAAAAACACACTTGATGAGCGAATTAGAAAAGGTCGTTCGCGTATCGGAAAAAGCACTGGGAAGAAAACCAGACGAAATTTTGTTGATTCTCGATGGCAACACAGGACAAAATGCCATACGTCAAGCTCAAGAGTTTTCAAAAATCTCAGACATAACAGGAGTCATTGTTACAAAACTCGACGGCACTGCCAAAGGAGGAGCAGTATTAAGTATTCGCTCGCAATTAGGACTGCCCATAAAGGGAATAGGTATTGGAGAAAAACAAACAGACTTCAAACACTTTCATGCTGAAGAATATGCAGAAGAACTTATTGGCTAATTTCCTGCTTTTAGTTATTTTCTTATTTGCAGTTTTTAGTGTCTCCTGCAAAACAACCGCCGAATCAGCACATAAAGAACAACCGGTTTTAGGGTTGGTATTACCACAAGGCGAAGAGCAATGGCAGCAAGAGTTAATTCAAGGCTTTACGAGTTCCGCAAAAGAGTTTGCTATCGAAACACAAATAGAAAGATACAACCTAAATGACATTAACTCAATTATACAATCCACAAAAAAGATACCTGTATCAAAAGATGCACCTGTGTGTATTGTCTTTTTGCGAAGAGAACACGTCGCACCGGTTTTTGAAGAATTAAATAAATTAAAAACTCCAATACTTAATATCGGCGTAGACGATGCAAGCGTGAACAGATGTGCGTCTGTTACGGTTTCATGGGAAAACATCGCGTATCAATGGAAGATTCGCTTCGACCAACTTGATGAAAAACCTAAGAACGTTTTGTTTGTTTATGGAAAAGTTCCCATACGTGTAGAGAGGTTTGAAGCCGCAATTTTTTCTCGGTCGAATAAGCATAAGGCATTTACTCCAAAATATCGAGAACTCGAAAATATCACTGAAGAAGACGTCATGAATGCAGACTTAGTCTGCCCCATAGGTTACGACGCTTTCGAAAAAGTCAAATCTTTAGGTGCAGAACATGTCATCCCTCTTGACGGATCTGATGATATCTTAAATCTTCTTTCGGATGAGAAAATTGAACGAGCATTTGCCCCCCCATATTTCGAGCTGGGAATGAGAGCACTTCGTTTAGCCAGAGAGTACCACATTCGCGGGTTTGTACCGAATCCTTTTCTCACCTTAAACGCATCGGAAATTGACAAAGAATCAATCAACTTATATCTCATTCGAAGATACAAACTCCCACCGACAGTTTTAAAGACTAACGACACGCAAGGAAAATGAAAGTTTTTGTTGGATTACTCATAATCACTTTTGATATTCCAAGCGCAAACACACTTAAACAAAAACGACAAATACTTCGAAGGAACATCGAAAAATGCAGAAACAAAATGAAGATAAGCATTGCAGAGGTGGATTTTCAAAACAGAATCCGCTCAGCAACAATCGCAGTGGCACTTGTAGGGAATTCAAAAACAACTCTTGAATGCCTGAGAGATTCGGTGGAAAGTTTACTGGTTAACGACCCCGAGTGGGATGCAGTGGAAACATCTTGGGAATTGTTGTAGAATAAAACACAATGCTCCTTACAAAATCGAACTTCATGGCGGGTCTCCAATGCGAAAAACGTCTTTGGATGGAAAAATTCGACCGTGAAAAACAAAAAAGAACCGAAGCAGAAATATTTCGTATGCAAGAAGGAGTTCGTGTGGGAGAACTTGCAAGAAAGCTTTATCCAAAAGGAGTTTTAGTTAAACACCCGGCTTGGGAGCAGCAGCAAGCAGTTGAAGCAACACAAAAACATCTTAGTGATGGGGTAAATGTGTTGTTTGAATCAGCATTCACATCTGGAGATTACTCTGTTCGAATTGATATCCTCAGAAAGAAAAATTCAATTAGTGTAACAAAAATAAAAGATACACACCCATCGCTGTTTGACGAAATGCCTGAAGAATGGGAAATCGTAGAAGTAAAATCGTCTCTATGGGGAGAATCAAAAAATCCAAAAGATGATCAAGTTCTTGATGCGGCATACCAATACTTCGTTGCAACTAAGTCGGGATTAAATGTAACCGCAGTGTTTTTAATGCTTTTAAACCCGGACTACGTTTATACCGGTGGTGGTTATGATTTGAATCTACTCTTCAAAGAAACTGACATTACGGATATTGTAAAAGAAAAAACAAACGAAATAGAAAAAAACGCACCCAGATTTCTTGAAGTCCTCGCGCTTTCGAAGGCACCTCCTATCGAAATCGGTTTGCAATGTGAAAGACCATATAAATGCCCTTTCTTTGATTATTGCCACCTCGAAGAACTCGACATAGACGACCTGTTAAATCTTCCAAGACTTACTAACTCACTTTTAGAAAAAATTAAAATCGCTGGGTTTAACAAAATTTCGGAAATATCCAATGATTTTAAATTATCCGAAACACAGCGACGCGCAGTGGATGTGCATAAATCAAACGAGCCATTTCTCACACACACCTTTGCAGATGAATTAAGAAAACTTCAATACCCTATACATTTTTTGGATTTCGAAACTATTCAAACCGCACTTCCACGATTTCCGAACACAAAACCGCAAGAAATCATACCCTTTCAGTGGTCAAATCACATTATGAACGAAGATGGATCTATTCATCACGAAGAGTTTTTGTTCACAAAATTTGATGACCCCAGAACTGAGTTTTGTGAAACCCTTTACCGCTCAATAAAAAACGCAAAAACTATTGTGGTTTATAGTGGCTATGAGGAACGTGTACTTAACACCTTGCATAAATGGAATCCAGAATTGGTAGAGCCTATTCTCACACATTTCAAAAAAACGCAATTCGATATGTACAAATTGATATTAGAACAAATCTATTTTAAAGAATTCAAAGGCTCTTTCTCATTAAAAAGTGTGCTCCCTGCTCTTGTTTCGGATTGTAGTTACAGTGATTTAGAAATTCAAGATGGTGACACTGCATGGGTGAAATATTTTGAAATGATAAGCCCCGATACACCGCCAAACGAATCACAGAAAATAAAACAAAATCTACTTGAATACTGTAAACTCGATACATGGGCAATGGTAAGGCTTTATCAAAAATTACTTGAAATCCACGAAAATAAAATTACCACTCACTAATACCAGCAAATTCTTTATGTGTTCGTAGTCATAATAATCAGGTGCCAATCATTACTAAACCCGAGAATGGAAGATTTGGAGATTATGGGGGGCGGTACGTCCCTGAAACCCTCATCCCTGCTTTAGATGAACTCGATAGAGAGTTTGATAGAGCATGGAACGACCCGGAATTCCAAAAAGAATTAAAATGGCACTACGAATACACCATCGGTAGACCAACACCCATCACGCACGCCCCGAGATTATCAAAAGAAACTCAACTCAACATCTGGATAAAACGAGAAGACCTCTGCCACACAGGCGCACACAAACTCAATAATGCACTCGGTCAAGCGCTCCTCGCAAAGCGCATGGGGAAAAAACGCATCATCGCTGAAACCGGTGCAGGACAACACGGAGTAGCAACAGCAACCGCTTGCGCAATGTTCGATTTGGAGTGTGTTGTATACATGGGAGAAGAAGACGTTCGTCGCCAACAACTTAACGTCTTCAGAATGGAACTTCTCGGTGCGAAAGTCGTTCCGGTTTTAAGCGGAACCAAAACACTAAAAGACGCCACCAACGAAGCCATGCGAGATTGGGTCACTAATGTGCAAACAACTCACTACATCGTCGGCTCATGTGTAGGACCGCATCCATACCCTTACATGGTTCGACAATTCCAAAAAATCATCGGTGAGGAAGCACGAGTACAAATTCTCGAACAAACTAAAAAACTTCCAGATGCATGCCTTGCATGCGTAGGAGGAGGCTCAAATGCAATAGGCTTCTTTTTCGCATTTCTCGGCGATAACAGCGTCAGGCTCATCGGAGCGGAAGCAGGTGGAGAAGGCATTTCGTCAGGCAAACATGCCGCACCGCTTGCCGCGGGCTCTCCCGGTGTACTTCATGGAAGTTATAGTTACCTAATGCAGGATGAGGATGGACAAGTCATCGGCACTCATTCCATTTCAGCAGGATTGGACTATCCCGGAGTAGGCCCCGAGCACGCATTTCTCAAGGATATCGGCAGGGCGGAATACCACGCCATCACCGACCAAGAAGCATTGGATGCTTTCGCATGGCTCAGCAAAATGGAGGGCATTATCCCCGCCTTTGAATGTGCCCATGCTTTTGCCTTGTTGAAAAAAACCAATTTTGAACCGCAAAGCCTTGTGCTTATTAACCTCAGCGGCAGAGGAGATAAGGACATGGAGACTGCTTCAAAAATCCTAAAACTCTAATCAAAAAACCCGAATTGTGTAAAATAGTCTGAAAAATGAAAACATCGCTAAAGCTGTGTGTTTATGTTTTGATAGCAAGCCTGCTTGCAATCTCAACCACTTCCTGCAGGAAAGATGAGGAACCACAATTCCCCACGCAAAAACCGAGAAATTATGCGGAACCAATTACAGAAAAAGGGCTTGATGCAGTAATGGAGCGTGTAAAAAAAGCAGGAGAATTGATTTTGAAATATGCGGAAAAACATGGAAGATATCCCAAAGTTTATTCAACAGTGGAACTGCGCGACTTGTTAAAGCAAGAGTTTGGTGATGAACCCGGATTCGATGACTTGTTCGTCAGTCACACAGGTCAGGCTTATTTAATCTATAATAGCGGGTTGGCAGGAAGAAGCACGAAAGAGTTTAGTAGTGCAACAGCAGACAGGACAAAACTTATATGGGATCCCGCTCAAATAAAACCTTTCGGAAATGTTACTGCTTACATGAGTGGGCGTATGGATACTGTTATTGAAAAACCAATGGCAACCGGCGTGGGCAATATGTAAATAAAATTCCACGAATTAATCAAATGCTCAATATCGGTGTAATAGGTAGCGGAGGAATAGCACAAGCATGTTTAATGCCCGGCTTTGAAAAACTTTCTGATAAGTGCCGCATTGTCGCAATTGCTGATATAAACCCTGATAATGCAAAAAAAGCCGCTGAAAGATTTCACGTTAACGATGTGTATTCAGACTATCAACAACTCATCAATCGAGACGATATTCACGCGGTTTGTGTGGCAACTCCAAACGCGTTTCATAAACAACCCACAATAGATGCCCTAAATGCAGGCAAACATGTTTTCGTCGAAAAACCCATGGCGATGAATGCCCAAGAATGCCGCGAAATGATAATTGCAGGCAATAAAGCAGAAAAAATTATACAAGTAGGTTTGCACTTCCGCTTCTCAGGTATCGCAAGATTCATGAATCAATTCATCTCGGAAGGAAACATGGGGGAACTTTATTACGCACGTGCACAGGCACTAAGAAGAAGAGGTGTCCCCACGTGGGGAGTATTTATTGATAAAGAAAAACAAGGGGGGGGACCACTCATTGATATCGGAGTGCATATTTTGGATTTTACTCTATATCTCATGGGATACCCCAAGCCGGTTTCAGTCTTTGGGAAAACATATAACGCAATGGGAACAAACCCTAAACACTGGAACGCATGGGGAGATTACGACAGAGGAAAATTCACCGTAGAAGATTTTGCAGTCGCACTCATCAGGTTTGAAAACAATGCAACCGTAACACTTGAAACAAGTTTCATGTCAAATATAGACGACGAAATCTTTCGCTCCACTCTTTTCGGAACAGACGCAGGTGCCGAAATGAATCTCTTCGGAGAGAACCCTATTAAAATCTACACCGAAAAAAAGAAACAACTTTTCGACATGATTCCGCGCAATATCCCCAAAGTAACTTCACCATACGATGCAGAAATCGAAGCCTTCGTAAATGCAATCCTCAACAATACACCCAGCCCTGTCCCCCCCGAACAAGGAATGGTTCTCAACGCGATATTCGATGCCATTTACGAAAGCAATGAAACCGGAAAGGAAGTACTGGTAGATTGTTCAATTGAAGATATTAAAGTAACAGCCTAAAAAATGGAAATTGAAAGTTGGCGCTGGTGGATAATCGTACTTTTGATTTTCGCAAATGCGTTCTTCGTCGCCGCTGAATATTCGCTCGTAGGTTCTCGAAAAACACGATTGGATTCTCTTGCAAAAAGAGGAAGCAAACGCGCCATGCTCGTAAGCAGTGCCCTCTCATCATTGCCAAAATACATCGCGGGTATTCAAGTTGCCATAACAATGGCAGGAATTGGGTTAGGTGTGTTTGGCGAAAGCACGTTAGCATTGGCATTCCAGCCGTTTTTCGAAGGAGTAGGATTGCGCGTTGCATCTTCCATCGTAGCGTTTCTGATGGTAACGTATCTCTTGGTCATTTTAGGAGAACTCATACCCAAGTATCTCACCATTCGTGACAGCGAAAGAACCGCACTTTTCTTAATCTATCCGTTAAATCTGTTTCTGTTTTTACTCCGGCCCTTCACGTTTCTTCTGGAAACATCAGGATTTTTATTACTAAAACCTTTTGGTATTGACATCCGATCTGAATCAAAACCTATCATTGCGCGCGAAGAGTTGGAAGCCATACTGAAAGAAAGCGGAGAGATTGGCATGTTCGAAGAATCGCACGCAAAGATGCTCGCAAAAGCGTTGCGATTCCCAGATTTAAAAGCGCATGACGTAATGATTCCGAGAGTAGACATCCAATTCATCAATGTCGAAACCGAACGTGAAAAAATCGTAGAAAAACTCGCAAACATCGTCCACACACGAATTGTCGTTTGTGAGGGGGGAGATGTGGATGAAGTGCTGGGAGTATTGCACTTGCAAGACGTCTTCCGATTACTCACAAACGAAAAACTCAATCTGCGCGATGTCATACGACCCGCAACTTTTGTTCCGCCAAACCTATCCATCGAAAAACTTATCGAAAGAATGCGACAAGAAAAAACGCAACTGCTCATCGTCCGCGACGAACACGGCGGAACCGAAGGCCTTCTCACAATCGAAGACATCATCGAAGAAATCTTCGGAGAACTCGATGATCAAATCGAAAGTGCGCAACCCAGCATCGAGCGCAGGTCGAGCGAGAGAGTCAGCATTCGAGGCGATGTGCGCACCGACGAGTTAATCGAATTTCTCGGCATGGACGAAAACCCGTTTGAGCGCGAAGCGGTCTCGAACGTGCTTTTGAAAATGTTGGGAAGAACACCAAAACTCGGTGACGTGGTCGAGACACCGGTGGGAAAAATGCGAATAGACGGAATGGCGCGCAACAGAATCACCCGCGTCTCACTGCTGTTCAATAATAAAAACTAACAAAAAAAACACAACAATCAAAAGTTAAAACTTCGCACGACTAAAACGCATCAAATTCCCCGTACGAACAAACTCCAATTTCTCCGCCACAGATACAGCGTTGTCACCCACATACTCCAAATGATGAAACGCCTGAATCAGTTTAAATCCTGCATTCAAAAACTCAGGATTCTGTCGAATGTCATCTTTCAACCGTCTGCGAACACGCTTCCAAATGTTGTCTACTTCTACATCGGATGCGATCACCTTTTCCAAAAGGTCAACGTTCTCGTCCGAAAATGCCCGCAAAGAGTTCAATAACATCATGCGCACCTTTTCCGACATGTCCAGCAAATCTTCGCTGTATTCACGGGGGAAAGCGTCGTCCGGAAATGATATAGCCTTTTTCGCAATGCTCACAGCGTCGTCCCCCACCCGCTCCAGTTCCGAGGAAACGCTCATCGCGGACGAAAGAAACCGCACGTCCCTCGCGACTGGGGCTTCGCGGGCTATGATGATCAAGGATGTGGACTGTATCTCCAATTCCATCCGGTCCAAAATGCTGTCCGAATCAATCACGTCGTACGCTTTCGAGGAGTCCAAGCGAACCAGCGCGTCAACCGCGTCCGCGACCATCTTTTCGGCGCGCGAACCCATTTCCATCACCTGAGCCTTTAGGTCGGTGAGCAGTTCGTCGAAGTGCTTTCGGGCTGTGTTCATAAAATCCTTTATACGCTGCGCAGGCAAGGCACATTCACCAAAACCCTAAAAACTTCGCGCATCCACGCTCCATATTCAGGAAATCTCTTTATTGTAGGACGTTTCCCCACATCCCTGTAGTGCTTTGGGAGTGTGCAAATTTATTCACCCTTTCACGGCATCGGGAGAGAACTAACGCACCCACCAAATCCGCTCCCACACGTATATAGGCGCCCGAACGTCCATCTGTCAACCGTTTTTTGAGAGATTTTTTAAAAAAAGATAGTACAGTCGTACTTTTTCATAAGTGCATGAACTCTTTTTTAGGCTACTGAACTTGCCTTATTCTCAAAAACTAAAAAATCAAGTACATCACAATCTGCCAACTGCGCGGTTTGCTAATGAGATAGCCATCGCTTTCGTATCTGTTTCAGGACCTGTTGTCATGGCAAATTGCACCCATACTCCGTCTTTCAAAACAACAAGAATGTCGCTTATCCAATATGCTTTATCACCTATACCGTTTATTTCAACAGGTGTTTCTTCAAATATTTCTGCACTTGTCTTCATGTCTTTTTCAAAATCACTTGCATTGAAGCGTTTAGTGTGTACCTGAACAACAGCAAAAATCGAACCCTTATCGTTTTCGATGGTTGTAGAAAGCATGGGACCGATTTTTTCCATTTCCGTATAAATCACTTCTTGATTAAATATCATTTTCACTTCATCCAAACTCACCAAACTTCTTGGGTCAACGTTAACTTCAGTATGGCTTGCGTTTTCTGTTGCAGGTTTATCAGAAACACCGTTTTGAGTTGAATCTGCCTGCTTTTCCGTACTGCACCCTGCTACGATAGCCAAACACAGGAGTAGAACATTCAATAGAAAAATTCGTTTCATAATTCCTCATTCTACACGATTCAAGAATCATAGGATAACAAAACTCATAAAAAGACAGTAATATCTTCTATGTTGAAATTTGCTTTCGTTGTTTGTTCATTTTCGCTTGTTTTTCTCTTAAATGCCAAGATAAATGAAGACGAGAATAGCCTCGATCGGTTCATATACCCCCTTTCTAAATCTATATCCTGCCCTCCGGTTGTTTTAGATGTTTCTGATTTTCCTGAATCAAAACAATGGGGAGAAAAAGCAAAATCTTTGGTGGAAAAATGGTTTCCCATCGTTACCTCACTTCTTGCAACTGAAAATTACAATACACCAAAAGAGATTAAAATTGAGATCAAAAAGGATTTAAACGTACCTGCTTACGCATCGGGAGGAACAATTACAATA
>CAZSPF010000042.1:0-14269 GCA_964608695.1 uncultured Fimbriimonadales bacterium
AGAATATCGAATCCCTTATCCGATCCCTCTTCGCGCGAGCGTCGTGCGCGTATTTGCCTCATGGAACTATTCATGCCATCCTCCGTGACGGCTGTTTCCGGTTTTGGTTTTGGCTTTGCCTTCACCTTCTACATCATTATAATCGAAAGGACGCGAGGATTACTTAAAATTCCTCTTAGCAGTGATTGATTTTGAACTTCTTATGTCGTTGACTACCACCACTGGGTTTGTGGGGTAGTGTCGTCTAAGGGTTTAGTTTTGAATTTTTCGCCGGACGGGACATTGGTGTCTGGAGCTTGGCTCATCATTCCGGATTGGGATGACGCTGCTCCTTTGACATCTTCCACTGAGGGAACGCTCGCATCCGGGTCGATTTTCGGAGTAACGTAGTTCGTTCCTCGTGAACTAATTGGTGCTTGTTCTGTTTGAGACTCCTGCATTTCTCTTAACTTATGCGGGTCGGTAACTTGACTGCCGGGCATAGGTGTTTGAGCCTGTAGGAAGATGAGCACTCCACCAAGCAAGACCACGAAGGTACCAATGACCATTCCATTAACTTTCCTCATTTTCGTTCCTTTTGTGTATATGTATAGCGATTTTACTTCTGTTTGATGGCAAACTTCTTGCCACATACTTATGAACGCCGGTAATCAGCCAGTTGTAGCAATAGATGCCACTCTTTTTCGATCGAAGAGGGGCGGAGACTCCACGTATTGGGAAGGCTTGATTCAGGCATTTTCCCAGATTCCTTCTGAATGGCAGTTCCTGTTATTAACTAACACACTCAAAGAGAAGAACGTTCCGAAATTGCCTGAGAATTTTATTTGGATAGACTTACCCATGAGAAACAGCCGGTGGCTGTCCATGGTTACAATGCCGTTAATTGCAAGAAAGCACCGCGCGAATGTTTTTCATACACAGTATAATTTAAGCCCTTTTGCACAAAACGGAATTGCGACAATTCACGACGTGAGTTTTTTTATCGGACCAGAGTGGTTTTCACACAAAGATAGGATGTTCCTCCAAAGGTTTATTCATGGAAGTGCAAAGAGAGCAAAAAAAGTTATTACTGTTTCTGAAACAAGCAAAAATGATATTTTGCGTTTTATTAAGATTCCTGAAGAGAAAATACACGTTACGTACCTTGCTCCTCGTGAAATCTTTGTTCCTCAGAGTGAAGAAATTATAAACAAAGTTTGTGAGAAATACAACATCACAAGACCATATATTTTTACACTGGGTTCAAGGTGGGCGAGAAAGAACTTAGAATTTGCAGTCGAAGTTTTTAAGGAATTAAAAAAAGAAAACCTGAAACTTGTTATTGCAGGAGATACAAACTGGCAAGAGATCTCTCTTGATGAAAATATCGTAATTCCGGGATATGTTTCCGATGAAGATTTACCGGCTCTTTATAGTGGAGCGAGTTTATTGGTATTTACGAGCCGATATGAGGGATTTGGACTGCCTGTTGTGGAATCATTCGCGTGTGGAACTCCTGTTGTTTGCTCATCTGGAGGGGCATTAAAAGAAGTTGCGGGTGAAGCTGGACTTGTCAAAGAGGGATTTGATAAAAAAGAATGGGCACAGTGCATCACAGAACTGCTTAGTGATTCGAGTATGCTTTCTGTGATGCGCAATAATGGGCTAAAGCGAGCGAAAGAGTTCTCATGGAGAAAAACTGCACAACTCACGCTTGATGTGTATAAGGATGTGCTGAGATGATAGACAAATCATTCATAGAGTTGCTTGCTTGCCCGCGGTGTGAAGAGCGTCCTGCGCTAACTTTAAATGGGGAATATCTCGTTTGCACAAAGTGCAGATACGGTTATCCGATAATTGACGGGATACCTCAACTTTTAGCGGAAGAAGCTGTCCCAGAACCTGAATGGACAAAGAAAAATGAGGAGCAAGAACATGCCTGAAAACAAAAGAGTATTGGTTATTCACGGACCGAACCTAAATTTGATCGGACAAAGAGAGCCGGAAATATACGGAAAAATCTCGCTTGCAGACCTTGATGAAGACATCCGAAAGCATGCTTCTAAATTAGGTTTGGAGATACGTATTTTCCAAAGCAACCATGAAGGGCAAATTATTGATTTTATACATGAACATCATAACTGGGCGACTGGTATTGTTATAAACCCGGGGGGGCTGACACATTACTCCATAAGTTTACGTGATGCTTTATCAGGTGTGCGCTTACCTGTAGTTGAAGTTCACTTAAGCAATATATTTTCGCGTGAAGAGTTTCGTAGGCATTCCGTTATTTCCGATGTGGTTGTAGGAGTAATTTCAGGATTCGGAGGTTTGGGTTATCTTTTGGCATTAGATGCGGTTAACGATTTATTGGAGAAAGTTTTTTAGATGAGCAAGAAATTAGAACAAGTAAGACGAGTATTGGATCAAAACAATCTCCCTGCCGGATTAATCACTTTGATTACAAACGTGAAATGGTTAACAGGTTTTTCGGGGAGTTATGGTGTTTGTGTTGTTACAAAAAATAATTTTGCGTTTATAAGTGATAGCAGATATGCAGAACAGGCACACGAACAAGTAAAAGACGCAGAAGTTTTTATTTTTCAATCTCCCAAAACAGCACCAGAAGTTTTAAGTGAAATCGTTAACAAGTACGAAATTCCGAAAATGGGTTTTGAGGCTGATCATGTTACAGTGTCGGGCTTGAAAAAGTGGCAGGAGAAACTTCAGAACGTAGAACTTGTTCCTGTAGAGAGATTCATAGACCCTTTACGGATGGTAAAGACAGGCGAAGAAATACAAGCAGTCCGGAGGGCATGTGAGCTGGCAGATGTTTGCTTTACACACGTTTCGAGAATGTTTCAAATAGGCGTTACAGAGTACGACATTGCCATGGAGATCGAGTTTTACATGCGAAGGCAAGGTGCTAAGAACGCCTTTGACCCAATAGTTGTAAGTGGTCAGCCCGACCCCACGGTGAACCCAGCGAACGAAAACTGCAGAGCGGAGATTTTGTAACTCTTGATTTCGGAGCAAATTTAAACGGTTACAACAGCGATTTAACAAGAACTGTTTTTATAGGAGAACCTGCGGAGGAACACAAACGAGTTTACAATGCCGTCTTGGAAACACAACTCGGGGCATTAGGCATGATGAAACCTGGAGTTAAAGCAGAAGATGTGGACACCTACTCTCGAGAAATTTTAAAGAAATACGACTTGGCTCAATATTTTGGTCATGGACTTGGTCACGGGTTAGGAAGTGCCGTTCATGACGTGGGAAGAATGGGGCAGAAATCGGAAGACGTATTGGAAGAAGGGCAGATATGGACTGTAGAACCCGGAGTGTACATTCCGGGATTCGGGGGGGTTAGAATCGAAGATGATGTGGTTATTACAAAAGACGGAATAGATATTTTAACCAAGACTCCTAAAGAATTGCTTTGTTTTTAAGAAAACTTTTCCCCCACCCAAATTGAACGGTAACTATCTATATCCGGATATTCGGTGCGTTTACCTTTAAATAAAACTCTTAACGTAAGTATTTCGTGCGGTTTTAGTTCCAATTGTAGAGTGTTCCCTTTTGCTTGAAAAACTTTTTCGATGGGATTGGCAAGCAAATCCACCGCTTTTACAGATTCAATTTCCCAAAGAAACGTTAGCTTTGTCTTAGAGGTTTGTCCCTCTGTTTCAAACAATCTCACTTCCATATCTTCGCCTGCCTTTCTAATGGATGAGATAAACGCATTACCTGATAGAGCAATGAACTTTGTTCCGTTGAAAACTAATTGCTCGAAAGGTTCATGAAACAGTATTCTGGATGATTCAGATAATAGAGTTTTGTTTTTCACATTTTTTTGATAAGTAACAATAGAAAAATCTATTGTTGCGCTCATGCCCACATTGTCTTCATCCCATGCGTCGTGTCCAAATAACACAACATCAAAACCTTTTTGATTTGCAATTGCAAGGCTATTTTGTGAAGTGATGAATTGTATTGAGTAAGAATCAGTTTGAGCAAGGGAAAAATGAAGAAAGCATAGTGGTGAAGGAATCCATTCTTCGTGCTGATCGCTTGTGAGCCAATCTCCGGTGGGCTGTTTGTGCAGCCACACTCCTTGCGGTAGTGTTTCAACAACTGCAAACGGTGTGTTGATTTTCCAATTTTGAATTTCTTTTGATAACCGAATGGGAAGCATGATGGAGTTCATAATCCCAGTCTTAAGTTTTTTTTCTAACTGAAAAACGAGTTGCCCCTTCAATGTTTTTGTGTAGTCATACTGCCATTTTAGAATACACTTGCCATTTTCATGCGTAAACTCGCTTGTTACTATAACACTGTTTTGATGTTTTGAGAGTTTAGGTTCTGAAGATAATCTCCACCCATCCAAAATTCCTATTGGTTTTTCCAAGATCTGTGTATGTGACTCATTTTCTTTGAACGCGATTTCTGTTAAATAACCCATCTCTAAGGAAATCTTTGCAGAACTTTCTCCCAAATCACATTCGAGTGCGTTTGCAGCTATGACCGGTTGACAAGACTGTTCTTGACTTTTTTTGCCGTAATGTTTTGACAAATGTGATTCGCACCGATGACACACATCTTGTGCAAGCATGATTGCAGTTTGTGCGAAGCGGTGTCCTACACGATTAGTTAAACCTTCACATTCGTATGCATCATGCCCCTGTGACTGCATTAAGAACTTCCATGCTTCATGAAGTTGCCATTCGGGATAAGAATCATATTGTGGATATGGTTTTCCCAAAAAACTGCACCACGTTGCCAAAAACTCTGCTTTAAGAATCCAATTTTCTGCTTTATGCCATAGTCTTGGAAGCATATCACCGTTTTTCCCTACCGAAATTCCGTGAAAAACCTGTTCGGGCTTGTAATTTATTTTCTGAATTGAAGATCCTTTCTGTTCGTTTTGTTTAAAATAATCTTTTAATAGAATAGGCTCGACATCAAATTCTTGATTTAGAATTTCTTTTAGAATCGGAATGACAAATTCCGTGCGCCACATCCAGTTGGGTTTATCCAACATTTCGAGCCATGTGATAATCAGCAGACTCTTTTCGCCATTGCGCAGAGCTTCATTTATTGTTTTTATTGCGGTTGGAATCCCCCGCATAAGGCATCTGTCTGAATATGGAATTGTTGTAATTGTTGAGCCGTCTATCCCGCACCATTCGATGATTTCATGTTTTTCTTTCGGGATGGTTGGAGTATGCCACGTGTGTTGAGGAAAAAGCAGAGCGTGTTCATATCCAAGTTGTTTCAAAATCTGCGGAAGTTGCGGAAAGAAATCAAATTCTTCCTCAGAAAAAACGGTGGGTATATCTTCTAAAATATTTTTAAATGTTTGTATGCCATTTACGCGCTGAAAGACATTGCTTTCATTTCCAATAAGGCCTCCGTAAGGTTGAGTATATGTCCCTCCCCAAAGTTCGATTTTATTGTCTTTTAATTGTTTTCTCAACCAATCAACATGTTCAGGAAAATGAAGCGACAGTTCCTCCAATCCTTTGCCATCAAAGTTAAGCCCCGCTTTCAAGCCAGTTTCTTCTAAGACTTTTCGCAGGGACTCTGTACTTACTGCAAGAGTATCTAATCCCCACTCCCAAACCATGCCTGTCCAGTGCTTATGGTTACCGAAGAGGAAATAGACTTTTTCAGATGATTTTCCCACAAGCCTTGATGATACACGCAAAATGCAGTATAAATGGAAAATGAGAAACCTATGCGCACTTGGGTCATTTTGTTTGTTCCTCTTTTCCCTTTTGCTGATTCCTTCACTTTCTTGCAACAGCAAGGGAAAAGAGGAGAAAGAAGAGAAAGAGGCAGCAAAAAATCTTTTGACAGCATTGGAAGATGCACTGGAAACAGGTGACTTATCAAAAACCGATTTCCCTGATACGCCAATTGGCCGAATGGCAAAGATTGTTTCTGAGTTGATAAGGGGGATGCTTAACACCCAGAAAGAATTTGAAGAGAAAATTTATAAATTAGATTTAGACTGGATGTTCTCTGATGAAGCACTATCTTCAAAAGAGAACCTAAAAGAATGTTTAAGACGTACAGATTTATTTTTAGACTATGCTAAAGATTCGCAAGTTAAGACTAATCAATTAATAGATAATTCGTTAAAAGAACTTGAGAAGCAATCAACGCAAAGCAAAGAAGCCAAAGAATTCTACTTAGGATTTAAAAGTTCCTTTTTTGATCCTGTAGAAGGCAGCAAAGCAACTTTCGACGAGTCCAACAAATTGATTATAAACTATCATCTAAGTTTAAAAGAATACTTTTCATTTTTATTAAACAACCATGGAAATTACACAGTTAAAGAAGGGGAGGTCACATTTAATCCAAATGTAAAATCATACATCAAAAATGAATTCGAGAGGATTTCAAATAATCTTTTTGACACAACTGACGCCCTAATAGAATTTGAAGAACGACAGTACGAACGAGCAAGACAAAAAATTGACGAAGCGAAGAAAATTATAAAATAAAAAACGCACCGTGTTGGTGCGTTTTTTATTTTCAAAGAAGCAAAGTGTTAGATACTGCTCTTATATTCTCCAGTTCTTAATCTGCGCACTCTTTCCTTTATGGGGGGGTGAGTACTAAAGAGAGTTGCTAATCCTTCTCCGCTCAACGGATTTGCGATATACATATGAGCAGTTGCAGGATCTGCGGTTCTTGAAGGGACGGCTTTAACAGTTTTTTCAAGACTTTCGAGTGCATCTGCCAATGGGTTCGGGTCGTTCATCAAGTACGCGGCGTAGGCATCTGCGGCGTATTCTCTTGTTCTGCTCACTGCCATTTGAATGAGAAGTGCGGCTAGTGGTCCTAAAATCAAGAGCAATATGCCAACAACCGGATGAGGTCTGTTATCTCCACCGAAAAACACCGCCATTCGAGTTACAAACATGATGGCACTGCCTATCGCAGCGGCAACTGTCATTATGAGAGTGTCTCGATTTCTTACGTGAGCAATTTCATGTGCCAATACGCCTATAACCTCATTAGGGTTCATTGAGTCAATCAGCCCTTTATTCAGACTGATTGCCGCCGCACCGGGACCTCGTCCGCATGCGAATGCGTTTGGCTGAGGATCTGGAGAAAGATAAAGTGGAACAACGGGTATTCCCGCTTTTGCACATAACTCTTCGTTTGCTTTAAAAAGCCAAGGCCATGCATTTTTCTCTGCCTGCCCCATCGGTTTTGAACGTGAGAACGACAAAGCGATCTTCGCTCCAAACCAATACATAGCAAAGTTCAAGCCCAATGCCACGACTAAAGCGATGATTAAACCGCTTTGCTGTCCTAACAATGCACCTACAGCCAGCAACAATGCCGACATTAGGAGCATTAAAAATCCTGTTTTAATATAGTTCACTTCGTACCTCCTATGAATTTATCAACGTTAAAAACTTTTCGCATAGTTCCTAAGTTTTTATGCACTTTCTGCAGATTGTACGACATTTGAGAGCAACATAGCAACTGTCATGGGTCCTACACCTCCCGGAACAGGAGTTATCCAACCTGCTACTTGCGATGCACCTTCAAAGTCCACGTCGCCCACGTCGGTGTTTCTACCTTCAAGCTTGTTGTATCCCGCATCGAGCACAATTGCACCGGGTTTTATCCAATGCTGTTTCACCATCTCAGGGCGGCCTACTGCGGCGACAAGGATATCTGCTTGCCTGCAAATGTCTTCAATTTTTTCGGTTCTGCTATGACAAATTGTGACAGTAGCATTTCTTTCGAGCAGCATAAGGCCTGCAGGTTTCCCAAGGATGACACTTCTACCGAGCACAACAGCATGTTTCCCCGAGCATTCGATTCCGTATTCATCCAATAATCTCATCATGCCATAAGGAGTTGCGCAGCGAAATCCCGGCAATCCACATAACAGCCTTCCGAGAGACTGTGGAGATATCCCATCCACGTCTTTTTTCGGACCCATTTCCCATAATGCGGCTTGCTCATCGAGGTGTTTAGGCAAAGGATGCTGAATCAATATGCCATGAAAACTTTGATCGGAATTGATGTTTCTAATGCTTTCTATTAACCAATTTTGAGTTGTGCTATTTACAACTTCGAAGATGACAACACTTATGCCGATTTTTTCCGCCCATTTTTGTTTCATTCGCACGTATGCTTGGCTTGCATAATCATCTGATGCAACAAATACTGCAAGTTTTGGGAATACACCTTTTTCGTGTAATGCATCTACGCGATACTTTAAGCCTTCACGTATTTTTTTGCTTAAATATTTTCCGTCAAGAATTTTTGCTGTTTGCTCGGTGTTCACTACTGATGTTCTCCTATCAGTTGTTTTGTCATTTTCCCTAAGATACCGTTTACAAATGCGCCGCTTTTCTCTGTCGAATATCTTTTTGCAAGTTCCACTGCTTCATTGATAACTATGGCAGGCGAAAGCAGTTTGGAAAACAGCAATTCAAATACAGCAATTCGCAATAGTGCACGATCAATGGTTGCCAGACGATCTAATGCGTATCCTTCTGCGAACAGTGAGATCTTATTATCAATGTCTTTAATGTTTTCAATAACTCCATATACAATTTCTTTTGCAAAAGATTTTCCTTCTTCACCTAATTTTGTATTTTCTGTAGAATCTTCTAATGCTTCTTCGGGAGTAGCGTTTACTACGTCCCACTGATACAATGCGCGAAGCGCAGCGATACGCGCACGGCGTCGCGAATTAGACGCCACTCTTCGACTCCTGAAGCATCTTTGCCACGAATGAAGTGTGTACGTTGCCGGAGACGTATTCCGGATTTTCCAACAAACGCAATAGGAAAGGAATGTTTGTTTTGATGCCTCCAATTTTAAATTTGCTGAGCCCTTCAACAAGGTTTTGTATGGCAGTCGCTCGATCCTCACCTTTTGAAATGAGTTTCGCAAACATAGGATCATAAAACGGACTTATAGAGAACCCTTCATACACGTGAGTTTCCAATCGGACGTTTTCGTTAAGGGGGGGCAAAAACCTTGTTAGTTTCCCAACTGACGGTGCGAAATCCTTATCAGGGTCTTGTGCTGTAATGCGCGCTTCGATAGAGTGTCCTTTGATTTTTACATCTTCTTGTGTAAATGGCAACTCTTCATTTGATGCGATTCTGAGCATACACTGAACAATGTCTATACCTGTTACTTCTTCGGTTACAGGATGCTCCACTTGCAGGCGCGTATTCATTTCTATAAAATAATAATTGCCTTCTGCATCCATGAGGTATTCAATAGTTCCGGCGTTTACATATCCCACAGAACGAGATAACCGAACTGCAGATGCACCAATTTCCTGTCTTTTTTCTTCATTTAATAAAAAGAACGGAGCTTCTTCGAGCATTTTTTGGTGCCGCAAGTTTTGAACAGAACATTCTCGTTCCCCAAGGTGTACACAATTCCCATATGTGTCAGCGAGAACTTGTATTTCCACATGTCGTGGATTCTCTATGAGTTTCTCTATATAAACCGCACCGTTGCCAAAACTGGCTTCTGCTTCTTGTGATGCCATTTGCATCATGCGAGGAAACTCATCCGGAGTTTGCACTTTACGAATTCCTCTCCCCCCCCCACCAGCTGATGCCTTAATGAGAACAGGAAAGCCAATTTCGTGTGCGATGCTCAATGCGTGATCCACATCACCGATGGCACCTTGTGAACCCGGAACTACAGGAACTCCTGCTTCAATTGCTGCGTTCCGTGCGGCAGATTTATCGCCCATTTGAGAAATGACCTCCACAGGCGGCCCGATAAACTTAATCCCTAATGCTTGAAGTGCATCTGCAAACTGTTCTTGTTCGCTAAAATACCCGTACCCCGGGTGCACCGCATCTGCGTTTGAAATAATCGCAGACATTAAAACGTTAGGCATGTTTAAGTAACTGTCTGCATTTTGCGATGCACCTACGCAGATTTTTTCATCCGCCATTTTTACATGCATACTTTCTCTGTCTGCTTCGCTGTAAATTGCTACCGTCTTTACTCCAAGTTCTTGGCATGCACGGATAATTCTACATGCAATTTCTCCGCGATTTGCTATTAAAACTTTTTTAAACATTAGAATTTTTCGTGCCCCGGATGTGAACAATATACAAAATTGTTTTCAGGAGATGCAAGTGTATATGGCTCGCCACCAATGGGACATTTTTTCATGCTTGCAGGAACATTAACTTCATCAAGGCCTTGAGGGAAGTAATCATCTATGTCCACCATTATTTTTATGGATGCGCGGACTTGCTGAATATGCTCTCTGCATTTGTAATCTTTTGATTTCAATACAGCAGAGCCAAGCGGAGATTTTCCTTGACCATCTTCTCTTCCGCTCTCATATCCCCCGCCTCCGAAATAAACCGCAGACAAGATGACAATTATTACAATCGCAGCGAGTATGCTGATAAGGGTAAACCCTCTTTGCTTTTTCACAGCTTTATTTTGCAACTTCACAATCATAAAATTTTAATTCGTGCTAATTCCTGTCCGTACTCTACAGGTTCATCGTTTTGAACAAAATACTCCGTAATTATTCCTTTCGTTCCAGCTTGAATTTCATTGGGTAAGCCCAGAGATTCCACAATCCCGATCACGCTATCAGGCTCCACCTCGTCTCCCTCCGAAGGAGAGTTTTCGGTTCTTCGAAAATAGCCTACGTTAATCGAACGAATGATCACTTCATCCTCAATTGACGCCAACAATTTTGCAACTTTTTCATCAGGTGATGTCACACTTTGGGCTGGCGTTAAAGGAAGTTCAATACTGATTTCACCTTGAGATATGGTTACTTGTGTCAAACCGTATTGCCGCGCAACATTTACAATCTCTTCTATGTTGTCTGAATTAAAACTGATCATATCTTTAATTTAAATATACAAAACTCCACAACTTTCATAATTTGTGCAAGCACCAACAACGCCAGCGCAATTAAAATAAATTCGGTCAACAATCCAGGAGGTGCACTGGCTACTCGTTCACCGGTTTCGGTTGTTCCTGTTGCAAATGTGAATCTTCCGAACGCTTGGTCGAAGTTCTGCATCATCTTATGCGTGTTTGCCAATAATGGCTCTTTGAATAAAACGTAAATCCCCCCCACAGTTAACAGTGAAAGCGGAACAAGCAATTTATATTTCTGTCGTTGATGTTCGTTGTAAATCACACACTGCCTACATCGTTCTGCCTTTTGTGCTGGTGTGAGTTTTCTGTTATATGGGATGAACTTTGCTGCGGCTACCGCATCACGCGGAATGACGTTGCCTTCCATAGCTCCACGAATCACGTCCTCTTCGCACATGCATCCCACTCTTTCTTTCCAACATGTCCTCCTAGAATGGTAAATCGGGCATTTTTCTCTCACGAATTTTCGGCAAAACGGCAACTGCCAGCATTTGCCCATAAAAACGTTTCTTATCTCTTCTTGTTCCTTCACTCCGGAGCCGTATTTCATTAAATCGCCTTTTGCTCCGTAAAGCGCGCGCATACGCATTCGAATGGACACGTCAATAATTTGCGTAATTACAGCAATAATTCCTAAAATTATTCCGGCTATACCTATGGATGCTAACGACCGTTGCACCAATTGATATGATTCGGAGTTTGTTTCACGAATTTGCACGAAAAATCCAATCCAATGTTCACTTGTAAAGAAAACTACTGCCACAATAAATAACACTAACGGCAATGCAATGTCGCCCCAAAACATACATAACATTCCCCCCGCAAATAACAAACTTCCAAAAATTATTCCGTATTGTAAATAGCCAATAAAATTCAACGCATCATTCAATTGGTTTTGCTCTAAATATTGACTTGATAAAATGTGTATGTAATAAATAAAGCCCGCTAATGAGATGACACAAAGCGTGATTCCTATAACAAGAAGTTTCCCTCCAGCCCACTCGAATATAGTTGTGAGCCAGTCTTCTTTAACCTGATAAGGACTTGGCGAAGTTTGAGGATTCTTGTTTGTTGCCATTGCGTGTTACCCTCTTGTAGAGACTCTTTCTAAGTATTCATCGGTTCGCGTATCAACTTTAACCACATCCCCCGTGCTTATATGAAACGGAACAGTAACCACTGCCCCGCTCTCTAACGTTGCAGGTTTCCCACCTGAGACAGTATCACCTTTGAATGAGGGATCCGTTTCCACAATTTTTTGCACAACAAAATTTGGGATTTCCAATCCAATCACTTCTCCATCCACCGTAATCGCATATACCTCCATCCCGTCGATTAAGTATTTCGCGCCATCTCCAAACTGTGCAACGTTGTAGTTTTCTTGGTCATAGGATTCCATGTCCATACAAGTAATTTCGTCGCCTGTACGATAGAGAAATTGAAGTTTTCTTTTTTCCACAAAAGCAGAATCAAAGCGTTCGCCTGCGCGAAACGTTTTTTCTAAGTTCTGTCCTGTTTTCAACTTACGCAACTTCGTTCGAACGAAAGCGCCACCTTTCCCCGGCTTCACATGCTGAAACTCTATAATTTGAAAGACTTCTCCATCGAGGTAGATACACATTCCATTCTTGAAATCGCTGGTGTCTATTGCCAAAATTCTTTTCCTTTATGCGAGATTACAAAGAAATTATAGCCGAAATCGTACTTGGAGAGGCTAATCCAGTAGGTTCGTGGCAATCCAAAGAATGCCGAAATTATGAACAGCATGCATCACAATCGCAGGAATGAGCGACTTTGTGTAGTAAGTGAGAATCGCACCCATGGCTCCTATCCAAGCCAAAGGAAGCCAGAGTCCACCGCCCTGAGGATGAATGATAGCAAAAGACATGGATGAGAGGAATATCGCCCATGCCACACTCATACCTCTATTAACCAGCCCTTGGAAGAAGCAGCCGCGAAACACTATCTCTTCGAATATAGGAGCAAGAATCACTGCAGCGAAGAAGACAGGCAAGACGCTAGGCGCTTGTATCAATTCTTGCTCTACCGGATGGCTTCTTGTAGGAACCCAGTGAAATATTAACTGACTGAGTATTCCAAGAACGAACAGTATGGGGATATTTGCCAATGCACCCGCAACACCCCACATAGCGTTCTTGAAAAAATTACTAAAACTAATCCCCAACTGACTCAAAGAAATAGAAACGTTGATGTATGGTGCTTTAAAGATAAGGAGAAAAACTATTAAAGAACAACCGGAAGAAAAAGCCATTGCCCAACTGTCATCAACTCCCATTTGTGCCAGTCCACCAAACAATATTAAAAATACAATGGGAACTAAACTAATAAAAATTAATCCAAGCAAAGCTCGAAATCCAAGGCTGTCACCGACTTGTGTATCTCCTTTTATTGGAATCCCTAATGGTTTTATTTTTCCGGAAGCAGATAAAACCATGTAAACAACAACCAAAATAACACCAGTTATTACTGCTAAAAATGCAAAAAACACTGTTATTAAAAGTCCGGAATAGTCAACATGCCTTTCTATGCCGCTTAATTCGTGGATTTTTTCAATAGCCAAAGAATACGGAAATGAACCGCGCGTAATATGCAAAATACTTTCTTCTAATCGTTCAGCATCTTCATAACTCAATTCTACAGAACCATAAATTGTCATCAAAACTTCATTCAGTTCTTTGCGGTGTGATCGCATGGTTATAGATGATTCATCATCCAATATATCATCTGTTTCATAATTCAATTCTGAAAAATCAGGGGGGGGAGTTTCTGAAATAAATTGCTCTAAAATTAAAATATATCTCGCTGCTTCTCCTCGTGCTCCTTCCGTTTTAAAGGCACGATTTTTCAAATCATTAAGAAGTTCTAAAATTAACTCCTCACGATCACGAACAAACGCATTTTTTTGTTCTCCAAACGCAAAGCTGATTCCTGCCGAATACATCTTGTACATAACACCGTAACCCACAACGGTACTCTTCAATTCAGCAGTTTCATTTTCTACAGTTTGATCAATTTCCGGAAGAAACAAAGCCGCCATCGTAAGCACACCAATTAAAAACGTTAATGCAAACCAAACCCAATTCGCTTTTTGTTTTGGTGCTAACGTTGTATAACGAAATGTCTCCGATGAAGGATAATCACGCAATGGGATACCATGTAAGTTGTACTCTTCAATATATTTCACTGTCTGCCCAATCCTCTTTCATTGAACCCAATGGTGTATGTGCTTTGTCTTGTTAGCATCGCATATCCCGCCCATATTAACTCTGCTGAATATTCCGCAACCAACACCCCAAATGCAACATATCGCAGTTGACGATACCCCCTCAGTCCCGCCATACGCTGA
>CAZSPF010000042.1:14321-18893 GCA_964608695.1 uncultured Fimbriimonadales bacterium
AGTAATCCACTCCAAAATTCATGCTTAGAGCATAACCTACGGGGTGCAGTTTAAATCCCGGGAATCGAAACCTTAAAGACTCCAAAGTCATGGTGACAACTAACCCTAATGCAATCATTTTTATACCTAACGGGTTTGGTCCGTGCTTTTCTTCCGTGATGTAACGAACCACATACACCGGATCCCCCCACCCAAGTTCCGCACCACGAACATAACCTCTCTGCACCATCCACATGCTTCCAAGAAACACACCAATAAAAAGCCCCCCTGCAAGCAACCAAAACAACTGCTTTTGATTTATTCCCGCATTGTCTGCCATTTTCATGGCTTCCAACTGAACAGGCATGGGGTGAGAGCGCGATAAACGGTTTATGCTAAGAAAAACTGTTCCTAAATACACCGCATTTTTATCGCTTAAACCGTGCGTTCCGTAAAAGTTCATCAATAATTGGTTGGGTCCGAAAAATGCGAATTCATGAGTCGGAGGACCAAGCTGAGCACGCATCCGCGTGAGAACAAAACTGAAACCCACAAATGCAAGAAGATATGGAACCATGAGAAGAATGGGTAAATCACCATGCCACATGCAAACCATTACACAGCCAAAACATAACAAGAAAATTAAAAACGCTGTGCGATGTGGCAAACCTTTGTCAGAAGATTGTGCGCCAGTAAGAATATCTTTCCATACTTGTTTTATGTGCCTTCGTGCTACCCAAACTGCCGTTACGAACAATCCTATTACTGCTCCCCATGTTTGCTCAGAGAAGTAAGGGGGGGCAGGAGATAAATGACCTCCTGTAAATGCCCCCCCCTCAATTCCATATTGTGCCATAATTACCATAGTGGCTTTTCTTGCAAGAAAGAAGAAGATTACAGAAAACAGCAAATCACTCGGAACAAAAATCGCAAGAGCCGCTAAAAACGGGTATAGCGCCAAAGGCATAAAACCCAATGATGCCCATGGCTGATCGGGAAAGAAATCACGCAAGTTTGTCCAAGTTTTTACGGGAATGGAGGGTAGGTTGGGATGAAGATATTGAAATCCATTTAGCATATCAATAAAAAACATCACTCCAAACGCAATCCAAAAAGCCTTGCTTCGCCATATCGGACCTCTCCCGTCTTGCTCCATCATAGCCACAGGCAGCTGTACCAAAGGAAAACTTAATCTTTCTTGTCTCAGCCACGCATCGCGCATGATGCTGTTAATGCTCAATAAACCAACCGTGATACATCCATAAAGCAAAGTCCATAATAAAATCTTAGGCAGCCAAATGTCAAACTTCGAAAAGAAATACCAATACCCATGCCCCCCCGCAATGTAGTCCTGTACACCTTCGGGATCGAGAAAATACATAGATTCAGGCAAGTGCTTAAGAAACACAGCATCATACAAAGGCTCTCTTTCCTTAAAGCCTGCAAATACGTGATTGTATTGCATATTTAAAAAAGTCCATTCACCGCTTATTGCCGATGCCACGCTCACAATGCCAAAAATCACAATCATGTCAGCAGTTGTAAACGCAAGTTTGGGATGGAACCGATGAAGAAGTTGGTTAAGCAGCACCAGGACAATCAGTGCGGACATGGTGCTGAAAAGCAGAGAATAGATGGTTCCTACAGGTTGCCAAGCATTCCAGAAGCACACCGGAAAGCAAAACAAAAAACCCCACACAATGGCACGAACGCGTATGGAATTCGGCTTGCTGGGCGATTCATCTGCTCGTAGAGGCTCAGAAGCCGTTGACATTCTGTTTACTTTACACTAAAAAACTGTTGACAACGAGAGGGATTAATGATAAGATGTTCGCTAATAGGTTTTTTCCCTATACGGAGGAGATATGCTAAAAATTTTAATTTCGTTGGCTTTGTCCGTTTTTCTCGGTTCAATTTCTTATTCCCCTAAATATATCACTACTCAGATGAAATTTGTCCAGCACGACATTTTATTTTCTGTTACGACACAGCTAATACCCGGCTCATACGCTATAAACGTATTCAATTTTAAGACAAACCAATGGGATGTCCTTCAAAGTAATATTCCCGCTCAAAACAACCAAAATCAAGCACTGCGTGCTTATCTAACTAAAGACAATGTTAACGATTACATTAGCGATGAGAAGAAAATAAAAGTTCAACTAACAAGCACTAAAAAGGAAAACTTCGATCGAGTGCTCACTTTCGCAGTTAACCATGCAGAGTTCATCCTATACCGATGAATTGATGACTCTCAAAAATGCTTTATGCTGTTTTTTATTTGTTATATCATCGCCATAGGCATAACCACGCAAAGATAGTCCAAACTTGATTCGCTTGGTTTAATCACAACGGGTCTGTCGTTTTCAGTCATTTCTAAAACGACTCCCGGTGTGTCAATCGGACTGAGCGCATCAAGAAGATAATCAGAGTTGAAAGCGAGCTGAATATCGTCGCCTTCTTTGATAATTTCAACCTCTTCCTTTGCTTCACCGTAGCCTTCAGAGCGTGCATTTAAGAAAACTACATTGTCTTTGGATTCCATGACCACTCTCGAAGTCGGGTCTTTAGCCATGACTCCTGCGCGTTTCAAACACGCAGAAAACACTTCCCTATCAACTTGCCATTTTTTCGTGTACCCAGTTGGAATAACTCTGTCATAAGGTGGAAATTCACCTTGTATTAATTGAGCAACGATTTTCACCCCATCTGATACCAAACACAATTGGTTATCACCAAGTGTAATCGTGAGTTCGGAATCGTCTGGCAATGAAAGTTTGCTTATCGCTGTTAACGCTCGTGCAGGAACAATCGCTTTTATGGCATCTCCAATTCCCGGAGCATGCGAACTTCGAACTGCAAGGCGATGAGTGTCAGTAGCAACTGCTTTTAATGTTTCCCCATCGTAATGAATGAGCACACCGGTTAAAACTTTCCTGGCTTGATTTTCTACAGAGGTAGCGAAGCTCACGGATTTGATAATCTCCTGCCACTCTCCAAGAGGGAATTTTATAGTTGATACTGCATTAATGCTCGGCAGGTCAGGAAAATCTTCCGGTGGCATACCAGCAACTTTGTATTCACCACTGCCTTGAGTGATCTTTAAAGTCGAGCGATTAATTTGTTCAAAATGAACATCACCTTCTGGCAACGAAGATATCAGTTCATTTAAGAGTCTTGCGTTTGGTGCAAACTGTCCGGGCTCAGTAATCATCACAGGGATAATTCTCTCAACCCATATCTCGCTATCTGTTCCTACCAGCCGCATTCTTCCATCTTGCACTTCTATAAGCATCGTTTGGAAAAGGGCAGATGTTGCTGTTTTTCCGGATGTAGCAACATTAACCAATTGAACGGCTTCGTGTAACTCTTTTTGCGAACAATCGAGTTTCATAATTGTGGCTTCTTCTGTCAGCATGCTTCTTTACTCCCTTGATTTTGAATAGGCAATGTGAGTTGATGAACAATGTGCAATGTTTCCGAAGTGGCAATTCCTGATTCAGTGCATATTTTTGCAAATACACGAGTCCTCTCGGAATCCGTCATCTCTTCATCTTTAAAAGATTCTAAAAGCATCTCCTTTGTCCTTCTGAGTTCGGCGACCTCCTCCCTGAGCTCGGTGCTTTCAAACATGAGTTGTTTGAACTCAGACACCAATTCGACCGGTAAATCATCATCGAGATACAGGTCAATCAACTGTTTCGCTGTTTCCAATGTCATAGCACTTTTTCCTTTTCAATCGCTGAGCTTAACTTATCTCTAAGCGCTCTTCGCCCTCGGTACAAACGTGATTTCAACGCCGGCACCGAAATTCCTAAAACATCCGCCGCCTCTCTCGCAGAGATATCCTCTAAATCACAGAGAATTAGCGGCTCTCTGTAATCTTTTGGCAAGGATTGAAGAGCCTGACGAACCGCTAAGCGTAGCGCCGTCTGTTCCTCTCCTGATCCTATTGTGGCGTCTGAGGGAAGTTCATAGAGTTGATGTTGCCGCATTTTGTCAATACATAAGTTGCGGGCAATCCTGAAAAGCCAAGTTCTAAACGCTCCTTCAGCTCTTAGGTCACGCGAACGTCGAATAACCCTCAGAAATGTCTCCGCTGTGGCATCCTCCGCATCTGACCTGTTATTGAGCATACGATAGGTGTAGCGAAAAATTCGCTCACCATATAACTCGTAAATTGCGGCTACTGCTGATGGATCTCCCTCAGCGAGAGCATTCAACAACCGCTTTTCTGCGGATCCTTCTTGATTCAATCCCTTCTTCACAAAAGACGTCCTACTCAACAGGAAAGAAGCACCCAATCAACCCTTAAACACTCTACATGTTCCCTTGGGATTTGCTCTTTCTCTGTTAAAAGATACCTTACCTGCATTTGATATTAATGAATTAACAATGCCTGTGTTTTGCCTAAGTAATTAACGCGTTTTCCACAAAAAACATGAAAAAAGAAAAAATAATTGTTACGTCATAATCCTATTGTGCTATCAGAAAGTTTGGAGAAGAGGGTTTGGCAGACACCACCCGTTTACCCTAAGTTAGAAAAGTCACTTACGAACGAGTTGGGTATTTCTCAAATATTTGCACGCGTCC
>CAZSPF010000043.1:0-18708 GCA_964608695.1 uncultured Fimbriimonadales bacterium
ATCTTCTTTGAAGCCTATTTTTCCGCCATTTGATTCTTTATACAAAGCGAAAAGTACATCATCAAGGCTGTTTTTTCCGTTCGACCCCCCCCTAATCGCCGCATCGAGAATAAGCCCTGCGTATGTACCGGATTCGTAGTAGTTGATTCCTCCATATCCTGCGCTATTGCTTGCCTCCCACGCTTTCAGGCTGGACTCTTCTATGGTGACTCTTGTTCGCGCAGAGTTGTTTATCACAGAAGAAAGTGTCCATGAAAGGCTGTTTAACATTTCTTGCTTTGTATTGATTCCTGCGCGGTAGCAGATAGCTTCAGCGTAATAACTTGTCACGCCTTCTAACCACCAAAGAGATCCCGTAACAGCAGGCTTTGATAAATCGAATGGAGTAAAAACTGCAGGTCTTATCCTTTTTACATTGAAAGCGTGGAAAAACTCGTGCGCGATAAACGTTGCTGTGTTTTTTGCTCGAATGTTTCTCGGAATTGCCATTCTCGCGGAATCCGCATGTTCCAACCCCCCACCCGAGCCACCGACATCAAAGAAAAAAATGTACCTTTTGTACGGAAGTTCATTGAAAATCGTGTAAGTCGTGTTTACTATTGAAGTGCAAATTGTTTCGAAGTCTGCAATGCTTATGCTATTTGGATTACGAAATGCGACAATATAATGTGATTTCCCCGCTACTATAAACTCTCGCGTGCTCGCTTTATTCGAAATTAGAATGGGTGAATCAATAAGCCTTTCATAATCCGGGGCGATGTAAATGTGCTCTGCGTTTTGCCTTTTATCCAATACGCAGTACGATTTCGCATTTGCAGTATGAGCTTTTATATGTAACTCATGTTGTGTGTCTTTGTTTGCATCGAAATAACCGAAAATCGCTGGTCCTTCAAAGAAGGCTTCATCTTGTGTGACCCACACATTTTCCGTGAAGAAGCTTGGACCTGAATTCGGTACTGTGTATGTAACTTTATCTGCAGAATCCGGAATGATCCATGTGTTTTGGGTTGCAGATTGACGAGATGAAACCGATTCATTTTTAAGCGTGAATGAGATGTTTTTAACGTTGTTACCAAAATTCACAATGCGATAATCGCCTGGTGCCCATGCGGGCATATGAAATGCCCCTGAGGGGGAATCCAGTTCAACTGTTATCCTAACTTCACCTGAATCTGGAAGCGGTTCGAGGGTATATTTCGCTGAGATTGCAGGTTGAGATAGGGTCAAAAGTCCTTTTGAAAATACAAGGAAAATGCCGAGTTTGAGCTTATACATGTTTATCCTTTAGACGAAACATTTTGACATTCGAGACGTATAAAATAAAGTTATGATAGTGGCTACATTGGTTTTTGCTGTTGCTCAACAGCCTACATTCTCTGATATTGTTTCCAGTCGTTTGAACGATGTTAGTTTTTCGATGGCTATCGAATCTTCGAAAAGATCCGAGCTCATAAAAATTAACAAAGATTTCGCAATGAGCTACGAAGCGGAATCAGGGAATGTAATTTATGCAGAGCCAATGCAATTACGGCTTTCCACTGTTTACAACGGGCAGGAAGCAGTTTATATCATTAAGGGCGATAATAAAAGCTGGCGCATTCCGCGTTTGAAAATTAGCGGAAATGAAAACGTGGCTGATAAACCAGGAAAAAGGCAAACAATGCTTGACTTTGGAATCATAACGAAGTGGATGGCAGAAAAGTTTTTAAACGCCTCCTACATCCGTACAGATAGAGACGGTGCACTCATTTTTGATTTAACATATCAATTCAAAGGCGATAAAAGCAGACATCGTGTATGGGTACATCCTGACAGAAAATACATAATGAAACGCATGTGGTACAACCAGCATGGTCAGTTGATGGCAACTTTTGAATATACAGAGCCTACGCAAGTAAATAATGTGTGGTTTCCCACCAAATTAACTGTAAGCAACGCCGAAGGCAAGGTCGCAGGAGTAACTCGTTATCGTAATATTAAAATTAATTCTGGCGTTCCTGCGAGTACGTTTAACTTCTGAATTATTTCAGAAGTTTACTTAATGCAAGCGATAAAGATTTTGCTGCATTTTCAACAAGTGGAATTGTTCGCTCGTAATCCATTCTTGTGGGACCAATAATCGCAATCGTACCGGCTTCTTCATCTTCAACATAAAACTTTGTCGCGATAACTGCCAGTCTTTTCAGCAAATCTTGTTCGTTCTCTTTTCCTATTGAAACACCCCTGGGGACTTCTGCTGTTTTCTGGATTGCATCTTGAAGTATATGCTCATCTTCCAATGCGGATACAATTTCGGATAACGCTTCAAGATCCTTTTGGAACTCAGGTTGTGCAATCAAAAAATTAGTTCCGCCCGTAATTACTTTTCCAACAGATAACTTCGAGCAGAGATGTTTCAAAGATTTCCAAGCTTTAGATAGAAGTGCTTGTGCTGAAGGTTTTAAATTATCTGATTGAGGCGTTGTTTTTCTTATAATCGATCGCAGTTTTGTTGCCTCTACTTCTTTTGTAATGATTTCGGAAACGCTGTGTAAATCATCAAGTGTTAAATCTGGACTTGCTTCAATTAACCTGTTTTCAATTTCGCCCGTATTAAGAAGAACAATCATCAGTGCTCTCTGCGGTGTAAGGCCAGTAATCGACACTTGTCTGATCGCTATTCCCTGCTCTCTAATCGTTGCGGCAAGGGAAACATGTTGTGTTAACCGGGAAAGCAGTTGAGTAGTTTGCAAAAGCAGTTCTTCCGTAGTTGCTTCGTTTTTCAGAATTTCTTTAACTTTTCTAACATCGTCGGATTCTAAATTTGGTTGCACCAACCGATCTACATAGTATCTGTAACCAACATCCGATGGGATTCTGCCTGCAGAAGTGTGCGGCTGTTCAAGATAGCCTCTTTCCGACATTTCGGCGAGTTCATGCCTGACTGTTGCCGGACCTACTCCCAGCTGATATTTTTCAACAATGAGATTACTCCCGACAGGCTCTGCAGAGCGGACGTATTCCACAACCACTGCTCTCAGAATCGTTTCTTTCCTTGGTGTAAGTGAACTCATAGGTAAATTTCTACTGAAATAGGTTACTTCCTTATTCCATAGCCGTCATAATTGACGTTGATGAAGACTATAAGATTGCCTTTAATTATATCCTTTTTAATCTCTGTTTCGCAGGGGCTATATGCTCAGTTTAAGAGTGCTGAGGAACTATACACGACTCTTAAGTCTGCATTGCGAAATATGAAATTTGAGAGTTTAGAGCAGTTCTTTATGGATAAATCTTCACTAAATCCTTTAATTGAAATGGTAGGACGTCAAGAAAATTTAAGGTGGGTGAAAGTATCAGCATTTCCCGCTCCACACGGTTACACAAAATTCGGAGATTACTGGGTCGTTTTTCACAAATTTCAAAAATTACAGGACACCGCAGATGTTGTTTATCCTATAATTTCTACTGGTGACGGAATTCACTTTTTAGGAAGCTCTCTGCCAGAAGATACATTTGTTCCCTATCGAATAAATCATTATGACTTCGATGTATCGCTGTTCCCTACAGATCGAGTCGCGGAGTTTAAAACCAAAATTAACTTTACAAGAACAGGTGATAATTGGAGTCTATTGATGAGAATAAACGATGCTTATGTTATTAAAAAAGCTAGCATTAATGGCGCGGGAGTTGAAATTTTTGTGAATGAACCTTTTAGAAGTTACACATTAAGCAGAGATAAATCACAATTAGTGCAAAGCGGAAGTATTATCTATCTCACATCCCCCCCCGAAAATGGAGTGCTTGAAGTTGAATATTCAACTCAAATAAACGAGCCAGGAGCTGATAAAATTGCTTCAGATTTCGCTCTTTTTGTTTCATATTGGTATCCCCACATTGGCAGATCTCCGGCTAAATCCTTAACAAAAGTCCATGCACCAAATGATTGGGAAGTGAGAGCAAACGGAAACTTAGTAAAAGAAGCGTTAAATGAGACGCGTAAAACTGTTGAATTCAGAAATGATGTAGCGCTGTGTTTTTTCCACATCGTTGCAGGTACATACACACTCGCCGCTGAAATCGAACACGAAGGGAGATTTTATCGTGCATGGCATAGACCAAGAGTAGACAAAAACCGTGCAGAACATGATGTAAAGATGGCAAGAGATGCAGTTACGTTTTTTGAAGAGAGATTCGGCAAGTTTCCCTGTAATGGGTATGAAATTTTTGATACCCCCGACTTTTATGGCGTAGAGTGTTATAACTTTACAGTTCTCACCCCACGCATCACATCTTGGGCGACTTCGCATGAAATAGGACATACATATTTCGGAGGATTAGTTCCTAATACCTATATTAGAAGCATATGGAATGAGAGCATTACACAATATGTAGACAGCGTTTTATTTAAAAACAATAGTGACAGAACATTAGAGTCTGGATATGGAATGAGAAACATAAATGTTGCTCTTAATCAATCTTTCACCGCACATGGACAGCATGGCCTAGTGGGATATATGCGTGGTGCACATACAATGAAAATGCTGGAGAACGAAATCGGTTTAGACAACATGATTAAGTGTTTAAAAACACTTGTTCAGGAGCGACAAGGAAAGCCAACAGAATGGATAGACATCGAGCAAGTTTTCAATAAAACTTACGGAGAGAGTCTTAGTTGGTTTTTTGATCAATGGGTGAGAAAATCTCAATTTCCAAAAATAAATATCGAAAGATTATTTGTTGAAAATGCGCCCGTTTCAGGTTTTAATACGAGTGTCAGATTTTCACAATCGTTCCGTGAAAACCCTTATCGTTTAAGGTTCGAAGTTATTTTAACAACAACGTCAGGTGAATACAAATTCCCAATAGTAATGACTTCATCTTCTCAACAGTTTAACTTTGAAACTCCGGAAAGACCCATTAAAATAAGCTTTAATCCAATTGGGTACACATTGGCGGAAATGCCTGAAGCAAGAGACTTGTAAATGAGCAAAAAGTGGAAAGACGAAGACGTAAGCCTCGATGCATTACAGGGTAAGCATGTCGGAATAATCGGTTATGGTTCTCAGGGAAGTGCACAAGCGAAAAATTTGCGTGATAGCGGTATTAGCGTAGTTATTGGGTTAAGGAACGGGAGTAACTCTGTTGAACAATCAAAGTCAGAAGGCTTTGACGTTTATGATACAGAAAAAGTAGTTTCTGAATGTGATATCATTGCATTACTTACTCCAGAAAGCTCTCACAAATTTATAATCGAAGACATCATCAATACTCATGCGAAACCGAATGCTCATTTAATTTTTGCGCATGGATATACATATCATTATAAAGTTGCACAAATTCGCGATGATCTTCGTGTGGTATTAGTTGCTCCTAAAGCAATTGGGCAGATGCTTAGAAAACTCTATACTGAAGGGAGAGGAGTACCTGCGTTAATTGCAGAATCGGGGGGGGATTTAGCGATTGCAAAATCTTATGCCAAAGCGCTTGGTTGTGGTCGTGCAATGATTATTGAATCGAGTTTTGAAGAGGAGACAGAATGCGATTTATTTGGTGAACAGGCAGTTTTATGCGGAGGAATGCCATATTTAGCGAAGTTGGGATATGAAACATTAGTTAACGCCGGTTACTCCCAAGAAGCAGCGTTTTTTGAGTGTATCTACGAAATTAAACTCATCGCAGACATGATATATGAGCATGGTATTGCGGGGATGTATGAGAAGATTAGCGATACCGCTCTTTTCGGGGCAATGACCACCGAAGACAAGTTAGAAAAGAGTGAAATCCGTAAAATGTTTAACGAAATTTTAGAAAACATTCGGTCTCGCAAATTCCATAACAACTGGAGCCAAGAACAAAATAGCAATCTAACAAATTTAAAAAAATGGCTGGAAATACAAAAGAACAACAAGCCCAAACAACAGCCTTAATAAGAGTCACCTACCATGCCATGAAAACCAACCGGCAATAAATAAAACAACACATACAGATTAGCAAAAACGAGAAGTGTTAAAAAGAATGCGAATAAAATTTTTCCTTGTTTTTCTTCGTTTGATTTAAATAACCATCTATCAATTTGATGCAAACCTATGGCTATAGGGAAAACGAAGAATAAAACCGCAGGCAACAAATACCTTGCTTGTGCTTGGAAATAAATCATGTTAAATCGAATAAACGCTATTAAAACAAAAGCAAAGAGAACTGTGTTCAAAACTGTTAGTTGTTTACAAGCGTCGAATTTCGATTTAAACAGATATATTTTTCCTACAGCGAATCCCAGTAGTGCAGGAACTGAAAGCATCCAATACCAATACATGGGAAAGTTCAGTTCGAAATAACTAAACACACCCCAAAAACTCCAAACTGCACGCAAAAACACCCACTCATACCAATATCCGAACACACCTGAACGTTCAATTCCTAATGAAGCAGGGAAAGTGTGAAATTGTTCAACAAACATTTTCATTGCCAATGGATCGCCATACAGGTGTACGTTTCTCATCATCCATGGAAAATAGATGACTAAGCCGATTAAGAAAGCATAAATGGCAATATAGAAACGAGGTCTATAATCTTTCCATAGTGTCATAGCGCACAATACCGTTGGAATAACTAATAAAAAACTTGTCTTTGTCAGCATTCCAATTCCTAACAAACATCCCAAGAAGATCGAACGTTTGATTGTCCAACCTTCAAGTAAACAATCAATTAAAACGTTTAATGTAAGAACTATCATTAAATAAAGCATAACGTCGTTGGTCACTGCAGAAGAAAGCGCGATCATCATGGGAAGAAGTCCCACAAACCCTGCACAAAAACTTGCAATGTTGCTGTTCTGAGTTACACGATTAGTTAATCTAAATACACCCAATATAAGAAAAAGCCCTATGAGAATGTTAAATCCCCTTAAAGCCCATTTTTCTTTTTCTAAGTTTTCAGTACCGGCAAAAATACTGAGAGGAGCACTTAGGATGTAATAAATTGGAGGCTGGTGAGATTGATAGGCTTCATATCCTTCCCCTTCACCAAACACGGGGAATCTCCTCTCATGGGCGAGGGTTCTAATGTAGTTCACATGCTGTCTTTCATC
Organism: uncultured Fimbriimonadales bacterium; assembly: GCA_964608695.1. Taxonomy (GTDB): domain Bacteria; phylum Armatimonadota; class Fimbriimonadia; order Fimbriimonadales; family ATM1; genus CAZSPF01. The sequence goes on from CAZSPF010000043.1 coordinate 7,070, forward strand.
CGGTGCTCCGATATCGAGCTGATAGCCTTGATTTGGGAGTATCCCCGCAGTGCGGTAAGGGGTAATGCCTGCGTAACTTAGAGCAAACAACACATAGATTACACAAATCCACGTTATCGCACTCAAACTTAGCAAAATTCGAGGTTTATTCTGCGGAGCGGGAACTCTGCTGTGCACGTCTTATGATATAATGAAATAGACAATCTATTTCATGATTGGAGGCAAACATATGAGTATTCTGCTATCTGCTGTTTTGGTTATGTCGGTGGGAGCCGCCCAAGCCAAATCTGGCCAAGCAATTCTAAACGAGCATGTAAGTGCTCTGCAACAGGCGAAATCGCTTTCTGTAAAATTTACCGTTCAAAAACTACCCGCTGCGGCACAAGAGTATCAGCTAGATTTCAGCAAGCCCGGGATGTTAAGACTAACGACTCCCGAAGGCGTAATCGTAACCGACGGCAAGACCGTTTGGGAATACGACAAGAAATCCAACGAGTATCTTGAGTCACCCGGTGGTGTAAATGCAGTGGATAAACTCATGCAAGAACCATTCTTTGCATGGGCGGCATTCTTCTATCCTGAGCAGTTTAAAGGCATTCGAACGGTAACAGCCGGAAACAAACAAACCATCAAAGGCACACAAGTACAACCGATTACTTTCAACCCGGGGGGTGACCCTGCAGTGTTGACTACTCTCCTCATTGACGAATCCAACAAAATTGCAAGAGGAGCGACCTTTAAGGTTACGAAAGGTGGTCAAACCACTGAAACCTTAGTCGTCGCATCAGAAGTGAACGTTGGTGATGTGTCCCTCGAAAACGGCATCTTCGCTTTCTCACCTCCTGCAGGTGCAAAGAAAGTTGAGTTCTCTTCAAAAGATCTCGAGAAGTGGTATCACGACTTGGATGAAGCCATCCGAGTTGCGAAGGCAACTGACAGAATGATCTTCCTCGATGTTTATGCGGAATGGTGCGGACCTTGCCAAGCCTTGAAGGCGAACGTGTTTCCCACACCCGAGTTCCGTGCGATGTCAAAGTACTTCGTGTTCGTAGCCATTGACGGAGATCACAACAGAGGAATCATGGAGAAATTTGGGGTTTCTGCTTACCCGACACTCATCTTCTTGCGAAAAGATGGAACTGAAGTTCATAGAAGAGTCGGTGGCGGTAACACATCGATGATTATCGATGAAATGAACAAAGCTCGCCAAATGGCTGGCAAATAACCACCGTCCGAAGTAAAAATTGTTGATACTTTCGCCTGCTCATTTTTGTTGAGCAGGCGATGTTTTTAACGTAAACTAAAAATAGCGTGGAAAAAATTCTGCTTGCCGCACCAAGAGGGTTTTGTGCTGGGGTTCAGTACGCTATTGAGGTTGTGGATTTAGCATTAAAAGTACATGGCTCTCCCCTTTATGTACGGCATGCCATCGTTCACAACGAATACGTAGTGAGAAGTTTCGAGAGCAGAGGCGTGATATTTGTTGAAGATATCAACGAAATCCCTGAAGGTTCAAATGTGATATTTAGTGCCCACGGTGTGAGCCCTGCCGTCAGAGAGCAGGCAAAACTCCGAAATCTCCATGTGATTGACGCGACTTGTCCATTAGTCACAAAGGTACACCGCGAAGCCGTTCGTTATGCAAGAGATGGATATACCATTCTTTATATAGGCCACCGCGGTCACGTGGAAGCAGAAGGCACGATGGGTGAGGCACCCAATAAAATGCTTTTGATTGATAACTTAGATGAAGCGGAAAAAGTTCAACCGCCCGATACTCCTCTCGCCGTACTTACGCAAACCACGTTGAGCGTAGATGAAGTTGAGCGGATTATGGATGTTTTAAAAAGGCGTTTTCCACAGTTAGAGGTGCCCGCAAAAGAAGACATCTGCTACGCGACTACAAACCGTCAAAACGCCGTGAAAGCACTGGCTAAGCAGTCTGATTTGATTCTCGTTGTAGGAAGCAAGACCAGCAGTAACTCAAACAGGTTGAGAGAGGTGGCAGAAGCCGAAGGTGTGCCGGCGTATCTGTTAATGAGTGAAGGCGAAGTGAAGCCTGAATGGAAAGTTGAGTACCCCGTTATCGGAATTACCAGCGGTGCGTCCACTCCCGAAAAACTTGTGGAGAACTTGATCGGAGAGTTAATTTCAGGTCGAGAAAGCAAGGTTCCTGTTGAGGTTGTTACAACCGTAGAAGAAGACGTAACCTTCATTCCTCCAAGAGATTTAATTAAGCAAGCCTCGTTAAAATGAGAGAATCGGATGTTTCATCCGGTATTCTATGGCTATGATTCCTACGTCAGAGCCAAAGAGAGTTTCGTTATCGCACGGTAGAGTTTTCAATTTTTCCGCCGGTCCGGGAATGCTTCCAACAGAGATTTTAGAAGAAGCTAAAGAAGATTTTTTAAATTATAAGGGCTGTGGGATGAGTGTAATGGAATTGAGCCATCGCGGAAAGATTTACGACGAAATTCATATGCAAGCATTACAAAACTTGAGGACTCTCATGAATATCCCGGACGATTGGGCGGTGTTAATGCTTCAAGGCGGAGCAAGCTTAGAAAACGCTCTTGTTCCTTTAAATTTGAAAATGGAGGGAAAAACTCCAAACTACATTGACACAGGCTACTGGGGACACAAATCCATTAAAGATGCGAAAAAGATTTGCAAAATTCATTTAGCATATACAAGTGAACCGAGCAACTTTGACCATGCTCCTGAAGATAACCAACCGGAATTCACAGAAGATGTTTCATATATTTACTTCACAAGTAACGAAACCATCGGGGGGGTTGATTTTTTACGCGACCCTGATTTTGGTGTAAAGGACGCATTAATAGTTTGCGACGCCTCAAGTAACATACTAAGCAGAGAGTTTGATTTAACAAAATATGATGTGATTTTTGCAGGAGCACAAAAAAATCAAGGCCCTGCAGGAGTCGCAACTGTGATAGTAAGCCCTCGTGCTTTAGAAGTTGCAAAATCACAGGATTTGCCTCTGATGTTCAGTTGGTTTGATGCACATAAAGACCACTCCATTCACAACACACCGCCTTGTTTTGCAATTTACATGTGTGGCTTGTATTACAAATGGCTGATACGAAACGGGGGAGTCAAGTGGATCACACCAATAAACGAAAGAAAAGCAAGATACGTGTATGATGCCATTGATAATTCAGGTGGATTTTATAAAGGCCACGCCAGAAAAGAAAACAGAAGCCTTATGAACATCACATTCCAATTACCAAGTGAAGAACTGACTGATAAGTTTTTAAGCGAAGCAAAAGAGTACGGAATGGTAACTCTAAAAGGACACAGAAGCACCGGTGGCGTACGAGCATCGATGTATAACGCTTTTCCTGAAGAGGGAGCAAAGTTGTTAGGCGACTTTATGAACGATTTCGTCTCGAAAAACGGATAGTTCTATTTAATTGTAACTTTCATACCGACTTCTGCCCATTTGAAGAGATGCTCGGCATCTGCATGTCTTAAACGAATGCATCCACGAGAAGCAGGATAGCTCGGAACACTGCTATGTGCATGAATGGCAATTCTTCTTCGCTTACCGTTAGTTACTACATCCAATCGTAATGTGAAAGGAATAGGTGCCCCCCCATATTCGGAAAGAGCACGATTGTATCGCAATTTTTCTCTCACGGGATACTCGCCTCTTGGTGTACCGTTGTTTTTGCCCGTGGAACACTTAAAGTTAAACTTCTCCGCACCATATTCCAAAGCAACAAGAGTCTGTTCTTTGATGTCTATGATTATCTGCTTCGCAGGTCCGGCTGGGATTAAAAGTCCGGGCGTCTCCGGCCCCGGAAGGGTTTGCGGCTGTTGTGTAGCAACGAACAAAAGCGACAAAATCAACATATAAAAATTATCGGATGAAATAAAGGGGATTCTAAGAAAGTAATAGTACTTGTTTGAACGATTCACTATGAGGTTACTTCGCAGCATGTTAATTTTTCTTGTTTCAATTACAGCCATATCCTTTCTCGGATGGCTGTTTCTGCGTACCGTGTTCACTGTTCCACCGGAAAAAGCTATTGAGAACGGTCACGAGCTTCTGTCATTCAAAAAGGTCTTAGTAATCGTCGCTCACCCGGATGATATGGAATGGTGGACTGCAGGCACACTCGCGTTGCTCGCTCAAAATGGAGCGGAAATCCAAGCCATCGTTGCATCAAGCGGAGAAGGGGGGCGAGACGCCATCGGAGTCGAGGATTTAGCACAAGAAAGAGAACAAGAACAAATGCGGGCGTCTCAAATAATAGGATTCGATAACTTGGATTTCTTAAGATTCCCTGATAGAAGGGTTGCTCAAGTCATCGAGTTCCCTCAAAGAATTCGTGAAACATGGGATGAGTTCCAGCCCGATGTTGTTTTAACATTTGACCCTGAATTTCCCGCACTTCCCTACCTTCATCCCGACCATGAAGGAACAGGAAGAATCGTTTTAAGGGTTTGGAGGCAGCATTACATTGACAATACAAGCGTATTTGTATTTCACAGCAGGAGACCAAACACAGTTGTTGATATCTCCGACGTTTTCGAGATAAAAAAACAAGCACTATCACAACATAAAACACAGGGATTAAACAATTTTTCCGAAAGGATATACGCATACAATCGAGCAGGTCAACAATTTCCGGATATTAAGTTTGCAGAGTTTTGGCGAAAAGTTAATCAATGAAATCAGTGTAAACTGTATGCCCTATGAACGTCGGATTCCTCGGAGTATCTCACCCGCACGCAGAAGGAAGAAAGTTTGCCGTTAACAAACTAAGTTGTAATGTTTTAGGTGTTTGTGAAAATAACGAAAGCATCTTCAAACGCTTTATTGAAAACACTGCGTATCCTGCTTTTAAATCTCAAAAAGAACTTTTAGAAAATGAAAATTTAGATCTCGTTATTATAGAAGGAAGAAACAAAGAAAACTACGAAAATGCACTGCTGTGTATCGAATATAAAAAACCTTTTCTTATAGAAAAACCCGGAGGGGCAAATATAAGCCAAATACATGAGATTCAAAAATCAGCAACTCAAAACAACGTTTTCCATCAAGTCGGATATCACATGCGATATTCTCCATCTGTGTTATACACAAAGCAACAACTGTCAAATAAACAAATAGGAAACATACACACCGTCAGGTTCCACGCATCGGTTCAAAAACCTTGGCTCACAAATGAGTGGTTTTGTGATCCTGATGATAGAGGAGGACTGGTTTTTCTCGATTGTTGTCACATGATAGATTTAATTTATTTTTTGTTGGGAGATTTACAGTTGATTAGCGGAGACATCATCAAAAGAACAGACGTGCAAGAACATCCTTACGAAGATAATGCAACATTCCTATTAAGAAGTAACGATACTCTCATTGCTGGTGACTGCTGTGGCTGGGAAACGAACGACTGGATTGAAACTTGGAACATCGAAATGTATGGAGATGAAGGCACACTGCTTCTTGGCGTCCACCCCCCTCGAATAAACCTATACAAAAAAGATGAAAATAACAATTATAGTTGGACAAAGTGGGAGCAACTCGATTTCGATGGCAACTTGAACTACTTCTATGAACTTCAAGATGTGTTAAACTTTCTTAAAAACGGAAACGAGACGATGGGCTGTACTATCTCGGAAGCATACAAAACAGCCGAACTGATAGAAAAAGCATATCAAAACTGTGGACTATAGCCCCGAAAACTCAAATTGACTTCTTGCATAACGGTAAAATTAGGCATGTTCAAACGCCTGCTGTTCTCCCTCGCAATATCATTGCTTGCCATCTCTGGATTTACACAAGCAGAACATGTTTTTGATTTTTCTATTGGTGATACATCTGTTGGCAAAAGTACATATAAAAGAGACACAGATGGAAACATTTCCTCAAAAACTGAATTTCAAATAGGATCAATAAAAGTTAGCAGCACCTTTCAAGGAAAGTTTATAGATGGGAAGTTGACTGAATACACACTGGAACAAGAATCCTCAGGTGAAAAAGTTACCATCAATGCCACAGGCGACAAACTAAAAGCAGTTGCAGGAGAAAAGATAACAGAAGTTGCTTTCTCACCTGCTGAGTATTTTATGGCAAACATGCACCCCGCTGTTATGCTTAATTTAGAAAAGATTTATCCGCAAACGATGATGTCTCCGAAAAAGGAAAAAATGTTCCTTATTGAAAACGGCATCGAAATGGAAGTCGAGTTCAGGCGCGGTATCGCCCGTTCCATAGTCATTGATGAAAAAAGAATCGTCGCACTAACAATGACATTAAGGTTCCCTACCGGTGTGGATATTGATGTTTACTTCGAACTAAACGGCGAAATTATTGCGTGGAATGTTACCGCACAAAGATTTAAAGCTATAAGAAAAGGATTTGAAGAATTACTAAAAGACCCCACAACTCTTTACCCTGAATTAAGTCAGCCAACATATTCAAATTTAATCAGAGAAAGCAATATAAAAATAAAAATGCGTGACGGTGTAGAGTTAGTCGGAGATTTAGTACGACCGGACACAAATGAAAAAATCCCCTGCATTTTAGTGCGCACACCATACAATAGAAAAATGAGTCTGATAGATGCAGATTGGTGGGCACGTCGAGGTTATGCATACTTCGTTCAAGACTGCAGAGGAAGGCACGATAGTGAAGGCGAATGGGAACCCTTTCTGAATGAAAGAAAAGATGGTTTTGATACAGTTGAATGGTTATCAAAACAAGACTGGATTAACGGAAATGTAGGGATGATAGGAGGCAGTTACGGCGGATTTGTGCAATGGACTGCCGCCGTTGAAGCCCCCCCTGCACTAAAATGCATTATCCCACAAGTTTCTCCACCTGATCTCTTTTTTAACATTCCATATGATTATGGAATCTTCATGTTATATGGTGCCGTATGGTGGGCAAATTATGTGAAGGATAAAGAAACCATGGTGGGGAGCCCCCCTTCTTTAGGGAAAAACATGGATAAGTTTCTTACATTGCCATTAAGCAAAGTAGATGATGAAGTTCTTGGAGTGGATATTCCGTTTTATAACAATTGGTTAAAAATGAACAAACATAGCGATTTTGAAAGAGGAAACTTTGAAAAGGGCTTAGATAAAGTGAATATACCTGCACTATATATCAGCGGTTGGTGGGATGGTGATGGAATAGGTACAAAAAGAATTTGGACGAAAATGCAAAGTCTGAAAAAACAAAATCAATTTTTAATTTATGGACCATGGACACATGCATTTAACACCACTTCTCAAATTGGAGATACCGATTATGGTTCGGATGCAATTCTTGAATTACAGTCTGTCTATTTAAGATGGTTTGACCATTGGTTAAAAAATAAACACGTGGAAATCGAAAAAATGCCAAAAGTGCGTGTTTTCGTTACAGGACTAAACCAATGGAAAGATTTAGACGATTGGCCTGCTTCACAATCGAGCACTTACACTTTGTATTTGGGATCTCAAGGTCCTGCAAACGGAAACACAAGCAAAGGAATACTTGCTGAAACGACTGCAGAAAAAGGCGAGCCCGATAGGTATACCTATAATCCCGCAGGTGTGAAAATAGACACAAGCTTTACAGACGCCAATCCTGCAGATGCCACTACCATCATCAAATTCGAAGATACTCAACAGGATGTCTTAATTTACAAAACTGAGCCCCTCGAAGAAAGCTTAATTGCAACGGGACCATGCGAACTAGATTTATTTTTTTCCACTTCTGCTGTTGATACGGATTTCTTTTTTACTATCGTGGATATTGGCCCTGATGGAGTGATGCGAGTTATAGGGCTGCCAGGGAAAATGAAAATGCAATATCTAAACGGCTGGGACTCTCCAAAATTACTTACTCCCGGAAAAGTTTACAAAGCAACATTGGAACATTGGGATTTTGCACATGAGTTTAAAAAAGGGCATCGTATCGGCGTGGTTATTTTCAGTTCTCTTTTCCCTATGTGGGCGCGCAATCTCAATACTGGAGAATCTCTCCATGATGGCGTAAGAATTGTTTCAGCACATCAAACGATTTATCACGGAAAAGAGCATCCAAGTGCATTAAGATTCCGTAAGTTAAGATAGAGCACACAAAACGTTTTGTTTCTATGACGAGAATCATTCTTTACAAAATTGTTAAGATTAAAAAATAAGCACATCTTTATTTATCATTCCTTGATGGTAAACTGTTATCTGAAGTAACAGCTATGTGGCTCATACACGCAATCATGTTAAAAGGTCTTCCTTGCTTCATGCGTTGGACAGGTTACGTTCTCATGGGCGCATGTGTAGGACTTGGCATGTTCGTTGTAGTTATCTCAGAAGCTGTGTCTTACATGTCTGATGATCCTAACGCATGTATCAACTGCCACATCATGATTCCCCAATATGCAACTTGGCAGAAGTCCAGCCATGGGCGATTCACAACTTGCAACGACTGCCACGTTCCACATGATAGTGAACTACGAAAAATTTGGTTTAAAGCCAACGACGGGCTCCGTCATGCAACGATTTTCACACTTCGAGCAGAGCCGCAAGTTATCCAAGCAATTCCTGCTTCTGTGAAAGTTATTCAAGAAAACTGTATAAGGTGTCATGGTCAGCAATTGCATCAAGCAGTAACGCCCATCAATTCAAAATTTGAAAGAAGTTGCATAGATTGTCACAGAGAAGTGCCGCACGGAAGCATACATAGTTTGAGCTCAACTCCAAACGCGGCAGTTCCGCCATTGCGAAGCGTCATTCCGGATTGGATGAAAGATATATTCGAAAATTAATAAAGAGGAGATAAACATGTCAGACAATAAATCTATCGTTTCAAGAAAAAGTTTAATACTTGCTTGGACTCTTTTCTTTTTGAGCGCAATCAGTGTTGTCATTTTAGGAGCATTGGTAATTTCCATTAGTGACAGGCGTGCAGAAAGAGATGTTGCCAGAATGCAAATGTTAACAGAAATTGCGCAATTTGAATCTGATAACAGCAAATGGGGGAAAAATTTTCCGAGACAATTTAACTCTTGGGAACTTACAAAAATGATGGATGAACACACGAAATATGGCGGATCGGGATTTCGTGATTATTTAGACAGCAATCCCAGATTGATCATTCTCTGGGCAGGATACGCTTTTACAAAAGAGTACAACCAAGCAAGAGGACATTACCATGCTGTTACCGATGTCACTGAAACTGCTCGAATTACTGATGCTTCACCAGGTACTTGTATGACCTGCAAATCTTCCGATGTACCAAGACTCATGTCAGAAATGGGTGTCGCAGAGTTTTATTCTGCTAACTTCAAAAAAGATATTCAAGATAAAGCAAAAAACCCCATCGGATGTGCGGATTGCCACGACCCTAAAAACATGTCGCTCACTATCACAAGACCTGCTCTCATCGAAGCATTTCGAAGAATGAACAAAGACATTACGAAAGCATCTCATCAGGAAATGCGGTCATTGGTGTGCGCACAATGCCACAGCGAATACTATTTTAAAGGTGAGGGCTCTTATCTCACATTTCCATGGGATGATGGCGTAACAGCAGAAGGAATGGAAAAATATTTTGAAAGAACCGGTCATGTGGATTGGGTGCATGCAATCAGTGGTGCAAAAATGATAAAGATGCAGCATCCGGATTATGAAGTGTATCAGCAAGGCATTCATGCATTTCGAGGTGTATCTTGTGCAGACTGTCATATGCCGTATAAGAGCGAGGGGGGGATTAAATTTACGGATCATCAAGTAAGAAGTCCATTAAATAATATCGCAAATTCTTGTCAGGTATGCCACAGGTGGTCTGAAGACGATATCAAATTACGCGTAACGTCCATTCAAGATAAAACACGTGAACTTCTCGATACAGCAGAAGACGCGTTAGTAAAAGCACATTTTGAAATTGCAGATGCGAAAAGACTCGGTGCAACTGATGAAGAACTCGAAGAGCCGCGAAAACTGGTGAGTAAAGCGCAAATGTACTGGGATTATGTGGCTTCCACAAACGGAATGGGTTTTCACGCTCCACAAGAAAGTGCAAGGGTGCTTGGAAAATCCATTTCAACTGCTCAGGAATGCAGATTGAAAGTAAACTTATTAAGAGCAAAGTATGGAGCATTGGAGTTTGTGCAATTTCCCGACTTCTCTACTAAAGACAAAGCACAAAGTATCATTAAGCCTTATGTAGATGCATCAAAAAAATAGCAAAACATTACTGAACTTTGTTTATGTCATTTCGTATAAGCCCACGAAGGAGTACGAAAATGAAGAAAATTCTATTGATTTCGTTGTTGTGTTTTTTGGTAGTCGGTGCATTTGCCGCAGTTGTTTACTTTGGAAAAGGTAAAGGAGCGATTCGAGTAGGAGAGCACCACATCGGTCTGTTCCGTTTTGAAGTATACAAATCCGAAGACCAAGTAAAAGGCAGTGCGCGCTTTGAAATCTTAAACAAAGACAAACAAGTTCTAATGGTGATTGGCGTTCCCAAAGTTATGAAGGCACAATTCACTAATCACAGTGCGGAATTTGGCGGCAAAGGAATAATGCGTAAAGGTACAGAAGAAAGACCTGTTCTTGTCCACATTTTTGCAGCCGATGCAAAAGACTCAACTGAGTACAAAGACAAGTTTGCTATCAAATGCTTTGATGCTTCCGGCAATGTCGTGTTTAGCGCAGGTGGTGTTGTTCAACATGGCGATATCATCATTGGCAAAAGAGAAGACTAACTGTTGATTATCAAAAAAACAGTTCACTGGTCTCTTCTTCCGCTTTGCGGATAGATTCAAGTTCCCTTCTTGCTCGCAGGAGGGGAACTGTTTTTCTTAACGATGCAAATAGCTCATCGGCAATTGCATCTAAAAAGTGTAGTAATTCCGCTTTACATCTCTTCAATGAACAAGTCTGTTATAGAAATCTTCACCGCCGGATGTGCCAATTGCGACGAGGCGGTGCGCCGCGTCGAGGAAGCCGTCTCTACTTGCGGCTGCGAGGTCAAGGTCCTGCCCGCCGACGGCGAAGAAGCCAAGGCTCGCGGCGTCACCCTTGCCCCCTGCATTTGGAAGGACGGCGAGCGCGTTTTCTGTGGCGTCCCGACGCGAGAAGAGGCTATCGCCAAGCTGAGGATCTCTATGTGAAGTCCATCGCGAGGTTTGGCTGAATCTCCGTGGGTTGCTTCCCACAAAAAAAGTGGCACGAACCTGATTGTTCGTGCCACCGAGATTTTATCAATCCGGGCAGTGTGCTAGCCTTGCAGGCCGTTGCCAGCCAACTACTTTCGCCGCTGAGGGGCTTAACTGCCGTGTTCGGGATGGGAACGGGTGTTTCCCCCTCGCCATGGCCACCCGGATTGAATGCCGGTTTTAGGGTTAGAGAAGAGTGCTTGGAAAGTTGCACATGCGTTGCAGAACCTGTTATCACAAGCAAGCAACATAACGTTTGAAAGTCCTCGACCTATTAGTATCGCTTATCTTAACGTGTTACCACGCTTACAATTGCGACCTATCAACCCGGTAGTCTTCCGGGGGTCTTACTGGTTTTACCCATGGGAGATTTTATCTCAAGGTGGGCTTGGCGCTTAGATGCTTTCAGAGCTTATCCCTTCCCGACTTGGCTACCCTGCGTATGCGCCTGGCGGCACAACA
>CAZSPF010000044.1:0-3522 GCA_964608695.1 uncultured Fimbriimonadales bacterium
AATTTCATGTGCTTCTTAAATCTTATGGCAAGAACCGCAATGATAATAATCGCAAATAAGAATGAAAACAATGCTGTTGCGGGAACATTCGGAAGGTCGCGTAATGATTCCGGTAATAACGTGAAAAACACTCCTGCCATTGCCGCACCGGTGATGCTTCCCGTTCCGCCAATCACCACCATAGTGAGGATAATAAATGATTGCTCCATGCCAAACATTTTTAAAGTGATAAAACCTTCATAGTGCGCAAACAATGCGCCTGCCATGCCCGCCATTCCTGCGCCTAATACAAAAGCAGTAACCTTCGTGCGTGTTGTATTAATGCCCATCGCACTCGCGGCTAACTCGTCCTAGAGAAAAAAAAAAAACTTTAATCCGTGAGCGGTTTTTAAAAGGTTTCTGCAAACCGCGATGCAAAAAATAAGAAGAAGAACAACCATCCATAATGGAGTTATTTTAACGGGGATGCTCATCCCGTATGAGCCTCCTATAACTTCTTGGTTTTGCACAATAATACGAACAATCTCGCCAAATCCCAAAGTAACAACTGCAAGATAATCGCCTCGTAAACGCAGTGAAGGCAACCCAACAATGAATCCCACAATGCCCGACGCAATCGCACCTGCGAATACCATTAACACTAACCAAAGCGTAGGGTTCAAATTCGCTTGCTCGTAATACTTGATGGTAATAAAGCCTGTTGTGTATGCGCCGATTAAATAAAATGCGGCATGTCCGATCGAAAACTGCCCAGTAATGCCGTTAATAAGGTTAAGACTTACAGCCAAAGTCGCAAACAAACAACATAAAACAAGTAAACGGTTGTCAAGCCCCCCCAAACTGTCAAAAGCAGGAAAAATGATTTTTTGCACAAAAAGAAGCAGCAAAAGAACTGCAAGCAGTGAAACTAATCGCGACATTAAAAAATTACGTATATTCATGCCTTCTCCTGCCCTACACTTCCTAATAGTCCTCCCGGTCTAAATAACAACACAATAATCAAAACAAGGAATGCAACGGCGTCACGATAACCGCTGTATTGAGGAGTTGCCCAAATCACCATAGTCTCCGCAGCACCCATTAAAAATCCTCCCAATACAGCACCCGGAATGTTCCCAATGCCACCTAAAACAGCTGCAACAAACGCTTTCACACCGGGTAGTAGTCCGTAAAACGTATCGAGAGGCGTTCCCAGTGCGGTTGCATTCATCATCCCCCCCGCGCCCGCAAGTGCAGAACCGATAATAAACGTAATCGAAATAATCCTGTTTACATTCACACCCATCAAAGAGGCTGTGTGAAAATCATGTGAAACAGCACGCATGGCACGACCTGTATTTGTTCGCGTTACGATAAACCATAAAATGATCATGAAGATGATGGAGACAATAAACATCGCCGCCTGACCGCCTGCAATCGTTAACTCACCAAGAACAGGAAAATCAAAATTGTAAGTCTTAAATGGGTTAACATCTTCTCCGATAACTGGTTGTGGAGCAACTCTGAATATTAATATCCCCCCTTGTTGCAATAACAACGAAACACCAATAGCAGTAATCAAAACTGAAATGCGAGGGGCGTTTCTTAATGGACGATAAGCAAGACGCTCGATAGTTACTCCCAATAATGCGCACACACTCATGCTTCCGAAAATCATCATTAATAAAAGCAACCAGTTCGGAATCGTGGTTTTGTCAAACCATTTCTCTGCGATGTAATACGAAATAAACGCACCGACCATATAAACTTCGCCATGCGCAAAGTTGATCAATCGCAATACACCATAAACCATGGTGTAACCAAGTGCGATAAGTGCGTAAATAGAGCCGAGTTGAAGACCGTTGATGATTTGTTGGGCTAATTGGTCCCAGTTAAATCCCCCGCCTTGACCAATTAAATCAAACAACTCGTTGCACTCCTCTCATTCCTAAGAAATTATGCTACAAGGCGGCAGAAAACTTCTGCCGCCTTGTGTGTTACGGATTGCTAATTTTACTCTCCTACAATCTGTGCTTGGAGTATCAATCCTGCCTTTTCCACATTTCCGTTTGCGCCCATTGAAATGGTTCCGGAAACTAACGGAAGGTTTCTCGTTTCCATCAACGCCTCGCGAATTCCTTTGGAATCCATAGTCTTCGCACGTTTGATGGCATCCAGCAGCAATGCCGCAGCATCATAACCTAATGCCGCCATGGCGTTGCCGGGTTCAGCGTTCCATTTCTTTTTGAAGTTTTCCACGAACCTTTGTACTTCGGGTCTGTCTTCCAAGTTGCTGTAGTGGTTCGTGTAATACGCACCCATAATCCCTTGGCCGCCCGCTTGAAGTAACTCTTTCGAGTCCCAACCATCGCCGCCAAAGAATGGAACATCGAGTCCCACATCGCGCTTCTGTCTTGCAATGGGACCGATTTCAGTGAAGTATCCCGAGCAGAAAAGACCATCGGGATTCGCCGCCTTGATGTTTGTGAGTTGCGCTTTGAAGTCTGTTTGACCTTTTTCATAGAACACTTCGGTTGCGATTGTTCCGCCAAGCCTTGTGAAGTATTCGCGGAAGTTGTTCGACAATCCTGTGCTGTACGGAAGTTTCTTGTCGGTCATGATGGCGACGTTGCGCAAGTTGAGATCTTCATCCGCAAGTCGCGCCAGCACCGCGCCTTGCAAATCATCGGCGTAGCAAACTCGGAAAAAGTTTTCGCCAATCTCACTCAAGTCCACTCTTGTTGAACCCACTGAAACCAGCGGAACTCCTCTTTCTTGACAAACTTCACCTGCTGGCTTTGTAACGCCGCTGGCTATTTCGCCCAGCACGGCGAGCACCCTGCGCTCACCGATAAGTCGCTCGGTTGCGGATTTACCCTGTTCGGGAAGTCCTGCTGTGTCTTCCACAAACAGTTCAACTTTCATTCCGTTGACTCCGCCTGCCTCGTTAAACTCATCGACCGCCATCTCCACACCTTTTCTGGCTTCAATGCCCCAAGGGGCTTCGGGACCTGAGATACTTGAGATTAAACCGATTCTAATCGTGTCTCCGGTTTGTGAGTTCCCTGCGGCGGCTGATACTTTTCTGGGTCCGTAAGTTACGAGCTGTGGGTCAAACCAGTCAAACCGTTTGTAGGGTATCCAAGCGGCTGAACCTGCTTTGGGCTGACCATTGGTCGTGCTGTCTTCGGTTTTACAGCCGAAAATCGAAAATGCAAATACTGTTGCTACACAAATACTGAGTAGTGTTTTCATTTTACGACACCTCCTTTTTGCTCTTATTACATACGATAATATATCGCATTGGAGCATAATTTGTATTCGTCGGAGTAGTATAGCGAAAAATGCGCGATTCAACCCGTCATAGTCAAGGAGATTCATAAAAGATATGGCAGAAACTGCAAAAGATTTAATTTCACATGCTGTCGACAAGATTCGTTCCGGTCAACCGGAAATGGCAATTGACCTTGCCCGCCAAGCGATAGATGTTGACCCGCGAGCGAGTGATGCTTACACCACCCTTGGAATAGTACTCAAAGAAAC
>CAZSPF010000044.1:3578-9724 GCA_964608695.1 uncultured Fimbriimonadales bacterium
CTACAACCTTGCTCTGTTTTACTATGAGCAAGGATTGAAAGGCGATGCAGTATCAATGGCGCAGGAAGCCATTAGAACCGATGGAAGACACAAACGCTCCATCGAACTGCTCAAGCGGCTCGATTCTGAGATGCATGTGGAAGTTGCTCCGTACACCACATCCATCGGAGACAACCGAGGAAGCGCATACCGATACGGACCAGATAACAACACACCGCCAACTGAGGAAGCAAATCCGTTTCCGGAACAAGAGCAGCCAAAGCAGGAATCCTAAGCACATTTGTGCTCGGCAATTACACTTTTTGGTGTATTTGCACGTATAATTTTTACAAAGGAAAAGGCATTATGTCATCTGTTTATCTGTTAGCAACTTTTAGTCTGGTTTTTACTCAGCATGGAGCAACGCTCCCAACCGAAGCGGCTTTTAAAATGACCAACAGAGCCATGATTGTGGATGCTGTTATCAACGGTAAAAAGGCATCGTTCATGTTCGATACGGGGTTCGGGGGATACATCGTCATCAGCGATTCCATAAACATTGGTAAAGCCACCGGCACCATGACCTTGCGGGACTTCGTCGGTCAGTTTCAGGTGAGCACCGTTCCCATCACTTCCATTGAAATGGGTGGATTGAAAATGAACAACTTAAGAGGAGCGGAGGCCGTTCAACAGCCTATGGCTCATATTGATTACACCTTGTCGTACGGAACGCATTGCGACGGCATCATGGGTTACTCGGTGATCAAAGATATCGTTACGGAAATCAATTTCGAAAAATCGAAGTTCATCTTCCACCCGAAATCAGTGGACATTACCAAACGTACACCGGATAACAAGCGAACTTTCCTTGTGAAAATGCACCCGAGAGGGATGAACGCCATCGAATTGGAGGCACTCATTAACGGCAAACCGCTTCAACTGGCGCTCGATACGGGCAATGCGTTTTATGCTACGACACACAAAGAGGTTCTGGAACGAGTCGGTGCATGGAACCCGAACGACAAACCAAAATACATGTCGCAGGTATGGGTGGCATCCGGTCCAGTGGACAGTTTTTCAATTTGGATTCAGAACGCTACGATTTTTGGAGTTCCGGTGGAATGGTCTATCTGGGACATCATTGATTTACCGAGTTCCACAGCAGAGCACGACGGCACAGTCGGTTTTGGCTTCCTCAAACACTTCAATATCATCATGGACTACGAAAGAAGGTATGTGTGGCTGGAAAACTTTACTGGCAAAGTAACCGATGAGCCTGAAGGGGAAATCGGGATGCTGATAACCCGCAACTCTGCGAACAGGCTCGAGATCTGGAAGGTCATTCCCGGGGGACCGGCTGACACAGCAGGCATCAAAGAAAAAGACATTCTCATGGCAGTGCATGGCAAAAGTGTGAGCATGGTGAATCCGAAGCAGATCGGTGAGTTACTGCGGGGCAAGCCGGGAACGAAAGTTCAAATCGCCGTCAGCAGGCAAGGGGCAATTCAGCGGTTTGAGGTAGAGAGAAAAGTTCTGGCGAACGGAACGCCCCCCGAAAAAATCACAAACTAAAAAACTTTTCAAAAAAACGGTTGACGTTTGCAGGAGATGTTTGTCTTTATAGTGTAGACATATTTCTACAATATAGGCAGACATCAGATGCAAAGAAACATACACACAGAGACCGACAGGCTACTTTCGCAGGCAAGTCGCAGCCCGGATGCACCGTTTTACACAGGTGTGGGGTTCCAAAGAAAACTGGAGAGGATAAAAAATCGAGAGACCAGCTTCGCTTCCATTAACTTGCTGTATCTTCCGAGGGCTGATAGGAAGAGGATTCAAAAATCAGAAATCGAGCAAGCCATCAGTCAAGCGAAGTTGACCGCGAAACAGAAGCAGATTGTGCTGGATAGGTTGTGCGGAATGACATGGAAGGAGATTGGAAGAAATCACGGTAACAGCAAACAGAACGCAGCAAAAATCTTCCAAAGAGCGATGAAAAGAGTTCGTCATGCTCTTACCACAAACCCTTTTCGGGGATTGCACGAAGTGTATTGGCAGGAGGTGATGAGGTTCTCGGCTGTTCGAAATGGGCGAAGACGGTGATTTTGGGAAATTCTTTTTGGGAGTGCATGAAACTTATTCGTGCACTCCCAAACAAAGAAACAGCGCACGGTGTTTACCGCGCGCTGAATGGTTTTATGCTTTTTAACCCTAGACTTTAAAAGTCATCGAATTGATATGCAGGTCTGAACAACCACGCATGGAAACCATCCCACCAGAAGTATCCCGGAATACCTTGTGCGTTATAGCCGGTATAGGGGTCTACATAGGGGTTGGTATCGGCAGGGGTGATTTGCGCTCCGAGCCTTCTCCATTTTGAGCTGGAGTCAACTCTGGTGAACAATGCGCCACGGTTATGTATCCACATGCTCGCAACTACGAACATGTAACCTCTCGGTACGTTCGCTGGCCGATACATACAGGGCATGGTTGCTTCGTCCCAGCCATATGCAGAAGAACACGCCAAGTTCGGGTTCGACAGAGCGAATCCGAGAATGGATGTTTTTCCGCGACCCTCGAAGAACAGAGGGAGGTCGGAAGGAGCGGCAACACCTGATTGGTTGTACGTGTGAAGGATACCGTTGTAGGTATAACTCACGCGCTTCGGTCTGCTCGGGGGGTTGGTTTGGTTGTAGTTAACAGCCAATCTTTCTTCCGGACAAGACGAGCATTCATAGATGCCGTAGTTTTCGATGTAGGGTTTCGTGGAGTTCGACCAATGAAGTCTCTGCCAGTGGGCATATTGAGCACCTTGGTCTACTCTCCAGTCGGGTGGAACTGCGTGATAGTAATTCCATCGCCAATATCCCGAATATGCCATTGACATCGGGAATCTGTCATCGGAGTCAACGAGGTAAGTGTTGAAAGCGAGACCCCACTGTTTAGTGTTGCTTGTACAAGCGGTCTGCTTTGCTTTTTCTTTAGCCTGCTGAAGCACCGGGAACAGAATAGCAGCGAGGATCGCAATAATTGCGATAACCACAAGCAGTTCGATGAGTGTGAACGCTTTGCGTTTCATTTTATTCCTCCTGTAGTAGTGCTTATTATATGATTGCGGCAATCCATATCAGATTGATAACAATCCTTTATGAATTGTAACACATATTTAGGACAGTTTTCACCAGAAATTGGTTCGAATCTATCCGAATTTTTGACGGGTTCAGTTGACTTTAGGTTCCTGTGATTTTTTGAAATTGACTGTTTAGTCAACCTGTGGTTGTTCGAGCGGAGGAGCGTCTTCGGCAACGCCTGCTTCTTTTGGGTCGCGACCTGTTTGCCTCAAGCTCTCGGAATCCTCTTCTCCGCCTCCACATCCCACTAAAGCAAAGCCCATAGTGAGTGTAAGAGCGAACATAAATGCAATGAGTTTTTTCATAAGTGTATGAACACCTCCTAATTTGAATGACGGGTTGTGCGATGCAGATTATGCACCACACAACCCTATTATGCAATACGTTTTGACGTGTCTACTAATAGTCGTCGAAAGTATATGCAGGTCTGAATAACCAAGCATGAACTCCATCATGGTAATAGTTCGACGGGATGCCCTGATTATTGTAGTTTGTGAACGGATCGGTGTAAACGCTTGTCTGGTCAGGCGCGATTTGCGCACCGAGCCTTCTCCAGCGCGCACTGGAATCTACCCTTACAAACAGTGCTCCCTTGTTATGAAGCCACATGCTTGCAGTTGGCATGAAAAGGATTCCTCTGGGGAGCTGGCTTTGACGATACATGCAGGGCATGGTGTTTACATCCCAGCCTTGTGAAGAGTCACAGGCGAGGTTCGGGTTTGAAATAGCAAAGCCTAGGATCGCTGTCTTACCTCCGCCTTCCCACATTACGGGCAAATCGGAAGGTGAAGCCACTCCGGATTGGTTGTAAGTGTGCAGAATGCCGTTATATGTGTAGCTTACTCTTTTGGGTCTGCTGGGCGGGTTGGTTTGGTTATAGTTCACTCCCAGTCGAGATTCCGGGCACGAAGGGCATTCATAGATTCCGTAGTTTTCAATATAAGGTTTTGTGGAGTTCGCCCAGTGGTCTCTCTGCCAATGTGCATATTGAGCACCTTGGTCAACTCGCCAATCGGGCGGAACGGCATGGTATTGATCCCAGCGCCAAATTGAACCTGTCCATGCCATTGACATAGGGAACCGGTCATCAGAGTCCACAAGATAGGTGTTGAACGCTAATCCCCACTGTTTGTGGTTACTTGTGCACGCTGTTTGTTTTGCTTTCTCCTTTGCTTGTTGAAGAACAGGGAAAAGAATGGCGGCAAGTATCGCAATGATAGCGATAACCACCAAAAGTTCGATCAAAGTAAATGCTTTCTTTTGCATTATTTAGTTACCTCCTGGAGATACGTTTGAGGGCTTATGTGCAGTTAAGATAATTAACCGGCGGCATGTCTCGCGAGAACTCAAGCCTCAATCGCCTTACTCAAGACTGATTAGAACCGGCGATTGGTTCGATGTTTTTAAAGATTTATACGTTCAGGGATACCTGTTTGTTATGTTTTTCTTACATAATTTTTTCCAGACGAGCATTTACCACATCCCAATCAATCACTTGGAAGAATGCATCTATGTACGCACCGCGATTTGTTTGGAAATCGAGGTAGTAGGCATGCTCGTAAACATCGAGTGCAACAATGGGAATGCAATTCCAGAGAGGGAACGTGTTTTGCGCATCGCCAATGTAGTTGAAGAGAGATTTTTCTTCGAGATCATAAGCAAGCCACGCCCAGCCTCTGCCGCCAATGCCTGTGGATTTCAAATCAGATTTCCATGCATCAAAACTACCGAAATCTTTTTCAATGAGTTTGAGAGCAGAGCCTTTTGGTTCACCGTCGCCACCAAGGATGTCGAAATACACCGTATGGTTCACAAAGCCACCATAGGCAAAAGTGTAATCTACTTTCAGAGCGCGGATTGCACTATAGATTTGGTTTGCTTTGGATGGGTCTTTTTCCAGTTCTGACAGCGCTTTCCTTATCTCGTTGGTTTTGTTTGCATATCCTTGATATAGTTTGAAATGTTCTTCGTGAGTTTTCCTGCTGATGCCGACTTTTTCTGTTGTAAAAACCTTATCCGCTAATGGCGTGGGAGCAACAAGTTTGACTTCTGACATTTTAATTCTCCTTTTATTTTAAATAGCGGGCTGTTGTCCGCTCAGTACCTCGTAAAGATACCCGCTAAATGAAAGAGAAAAACCGGAAGATGATTCCGGTTTTCTCTAAGGAGAACTAAATGAACAACAGTTATGGTGTTAAAAGCGAGCCATCTTTGATTTCATTTGTTTTACCCTCTTTATTTTTGATGATGCTGCTCAATGTTTCGTTTGCGAGTTTCAATATTTTTTCATCGTTAGCAGTTTCTGCAGGTTCGAGTACGATATCTGGCTTCACTCCTGTCCCTTCCAACCTTTTTCCGCTTACAGTTACGTATTCCATCAATGGTAGTTGTAATGAAAATCTTTCCGGTAGTTGAAAAAATGTGGAAGCAAGAACAGCACCAGCAGAATTTGTTCCGAGAAGTTTTCCTCGGGCGTGGTCTTGGATTGCAGAAGCAAGAATTTCTGTTGCACTGCCTGATGCTCCGCTGATTAAAACCACAATGTGTCCCTTGAAGTGTTCCGATGTACCCAAAGCTTTGAGTTCCATTCCAAACTCTTTGGATACTTCTATCGGGTCGTCACCTTTTCCTTCGTACTTTGCTTTGTATCTATCCGCATGATTACGTGTAATAAATTTTCCTAAGCTCGCTTGGTTGGGGAGAACTTTTCCTGCGAGGTGGTAAAGGTTTAGTGTGGAACCACCGCCGTTACTGCGTAAATCGAGGATTAACTTTTCTGCTTTCTTCTCTTCGATTTCTTTGAAAAACTCATCAATGAGTTTTCTGTCGTAACCGTTCATGAAAGTGTTGACTTTCAGGTAAGCAGTTTTATCGTCTATCCATTTGAGTTCGTCTTTGACGTTGACATTGAAGGTGTCTCTGGTGATGGTCATTTCAACGACTGTGCCATCTTCACGCTTGACGTGAAGTTTCACATCGGTACCTTTTTCGCCGCGAATCTGCTCAGGCGATTTTGCATCTTCGCCGTTAACT
>CAZSPF010000044.1:9760-17837 GCA_964608695.1 uncultured Fimbriimonadales bacterium
TGATGCCTGCTTTTTGTGCGGGTCCGCCCTCGATGACTCTTCCTACTCTGATACCACCTTCCTCCACACCAGCCATGATGCCGATTCCTACGCTTTGTCCTGTGATGGTGGTTTCGGCTTGTCTGGGTGTAAGGAGACGAATGTGTGAAAACCCAAACTCGACGAATGCGATGTTGACTGCTTGAGCGAATTGGTCTTGAGTTTTTGCGGCATCGAATCTTTCTTTGTGCTTTTCCACAAAGGAATCCCACTTTGAGAAGTCAACTCCGGCTACATAAGCACGCTCTTTAATGTTTTTTGAAACGGCTTCGAGGATGGAGGCTTTTGCTTCGTCGGTTAGCGGTTGTGCGTTAATGATTGCCGCAGTGGCGAGCAATATAAATATTGAAAAGATTCTCAGGGCTTTCATGTTTTTGTCTCCTATGTATTGATGATATACATATTTTCGGACGAGTTTAGTTCGCTCTCGTGACATTTTTTCACGAAAAAGCGCTTTTCAAGGACTTTCGGGGAGTTATTCGGCGGGTGCTTCTTCTTTTGTTTCCAGAAGGAACTTGTAGAACAGGCACGCAATCACAGCTCCGAGAGTGGGACCGGCGAAATACACACCGAGGTATTCGAGATGTCCGCTGACTGCGGCAGTTCCGAAATATCTTGCGGGATTCATTGCGGCACCGGTGAAAGGACCTGCGGCGAAAATGCAGAAGGTTACTGTGAAACCAATGATAAGCCCAAACATCTGTCTTGCTTTTCTACCTGCATCGAATGCGACGAGGAGAATTACAATGGTGAGGATAAACGTGAGCAATGCTTCTGTTGCGATGCCTTGAAGGGGTCCGACGTTATCACCTAAGTCGGGAGTTCCTAAGTAAGGCGAGGATTCTCTCATGTTTCTGAACAAGCTCCAAACTGCTAAGCCGCCCAATACACCTCCGATGAGCTGCATGATGATGTAATTGACGGCTTCCCCGATTTTCATTTTGCCGATTAACATGAGACCGAAGGTAACTGCAGGATTGATAACGGCTTTTGAATGTCCTGCGGCGGCATAAATACCTGCTGATAGAGCCAAGCCATGAGCAAGAGCGATTCCTATTAAACCGACTTTCCCCGCACCTCCGCCAAAGCCTGCAGTGTAAACATCCATACAAATCGCACTGCCACCTGCAAAAACTAACAGAAAAACTCCGAGCGCTTCCGCAACTCCAGCCCGAAAATTGTTATTCATAGAAATAATCTCTCCTCTTTTTTTAGTTTTTTTCGTTTTGCTATTGCAAAAGACGGAAAATAGGTGCAAAATGAAACAAGCCTTGGACAAGTTTCAGGGGGCTATATTTAATATGGAAACTTTGTCTTCTGCGATAGGCACACAGGAAGAGAGTGTTACGTCATTCCAGCCGAATCGCTTAGTTTTAGAATCCGGTCAGAAACTGATTGTGGAAACGTTTTCTCAGTTTTCACCATATCGCATAGTTTTACGGCCGTCTCGTAAACGACTTTTTGCAAACGAGCCAGAAGTTCCATCTTTGTCGGTTGAATTAAGCAAGCCTGCATTTGCGGCGCTTGTTTCGAAGTCCGACCCTGATGCGAAACCGATACTCGTTTTCGAAACCGACATGATAAGCGCAGGCATACGGGAGTTGTATCGTGGTGCGGATATCTGTTATGCAGAAGTGGAACATGCAGGGAGCCGAAAAAGCATTCGCTTTGAAAAAAGAGGATTGTCTGCAAAAATACAATTCGATTTAAGAAATGCGAACATTGTTGCAGAGACTTTAATCGGCTGGTCTGAAACAGTTCCGCGAGAAAACAGAGGAAGTCTTGTTCGCAATGAGTGCGAGAAGATTGCATCCGACGCGATTGAGGGTTTTGCGGAGGATTTGGGTGTTTGCATTCATCACCACGTTCCTTTCGGATATGCGGCGGGTTATAGACCCGACCTTCCGCGAGCGATTGCGCGTTATCCTGTTGAGATGACTCTTTCGTTAAAGCCTGAGATTGATCCTTTCGCAACAGTAGTTCTTCCGATAAGGATTGATTCAGGCACATCGAATTGGGAGTCGAACGGCGAAGACGAAGATCAGTCTTTGGTGGACTTTGTTTGTAATGTGCAGATGCCTATGGCGGCGATTCAACAGGAAGGGGATTCGCAACTGCGGATAACATACAGTTTGGATGGGTTTGATGAGGTAATTTTAGATAAATCCGACTCATTTGGCTGGACAGAGACGCTGCGGAAAATTGCCGAGCACTCGCTTCGCCAACTGGGACTGCGTTCGGAAGAATAAACTTTAAGTAAAACGGGTCGTCTAACCGACAAGGAAGTTATGTTGACAAGCGCCGTATTTGCGCTTCTGCCATGGATGGCGGGGGCTGTGAGCGGGAGCCTATTATTAGGCACTCCCGTCGTCCTTGATTATGCCGACGGGCTTTCGAGAGATGATATTCCAGCATTAAGAATCGGTGATGAGTGTTTCATTCCTGCTGCGGAGATTGTAAAAATTCAATGGCGTGCTCATGTAAAAGGTGAAAACGCAAAAGTGGAAGCGCACGGAAGAAGTGTAGAGACTTTTTCGAAAAAGATTGAGGGTAAAGACCATATTCCGGTTCGCACTGTTGTGGAAGGATTGGGGGGGGGAACAAAATGGTCGAACGATGGTAAGAAGCTGAGTGTTTACGGGAAAGTTCAATCCATTAAAGTTACGGATGGGATGATCGAGGTTATTTCGAGTTTGCCTTCCTCATTTAAAGTTTTCACTTTGTCATCTCCGGAGCGTGTGGTTGTGGACATGAAAAACGCTTTATTGGATGCAAACAGTTTAAAAAACAAACAAGGAGAGTTTCGCTTTTCGCAATTCGATTCCGATACTGTTCGAGTAGTGGCGCAGATTTTCGCAAAACCGCAAGAGATAAAACATTCGCTTGTGGGAACGAAGGTTTATGTAACTTGGAAGAATGCAAAAGTTGTAAAGCCGACGCCTTTAACTACGAATCCGGGAAGTGCACCAACAGGGGGGAATACTGCTGTCAACACCCCCCCCTTAGTGATGAAAGCTCCTGAATTGGTTACGGCAAGCGAGGACGAGGTGATTTTGTGTGTGCCTATATCAAGCGGAAATGCGACGAGGTTTAGACCTATTAGAGAGGCGAATAACGTTTACCGTATAGATGTGTTTAATGCAATGTGGGAAGAGGGTGCTGAAATCGAGCGCATTTCAGGGGGGGCGTTGATTTCATGTGAATTGTCTCGCAGTTCGCAAAATGTTCCCAATATAAAACTGGAAGTGAAACGCCCTATGGCGATTACGATAACGCCAACGCCTACCGAACTGCGCATGCGATTAACGAGGCCGAAAAACTCTTCCGGCTTGATAAGCGAAAAACTTTTTGTGATTGACGCGGGACATGGCGGAAGTGATCCGGGAGCGCAATATAAAGATGCAAATGAAACGTTAAACGAAAAAGATTTTAATTTAGATGTAGCAAAGCGAATAGCACAAGGTTTGAGCGATGCGGGAGCGGCGGTGATCATGACGCGCGAGGATGACACGTTTATCGAACTACATGCACGACCGGAGATTGCGAACAAAGCGGTTTCTCATTTTTTTATCAGTGTACATTTTAACTCGAACGTTGTGGCGAACAGTGCCTCTGGAACGATGACGTTTTATCATCGCGACGATCCTGACGCACGCACACTTGCGGAATGCATTCATGCGGAAATTGCTGCGGTAACGGGACTTCCAGATTTGGGAGTGCGGAGCGACACGACGATTTATCAGAACGGATTTGCGGTGCTACGGCACAGCAAGATGCCTGCTGTTTTGTTGGAGATAGCGTTTATCAATAATGCGGTTGATCGTGAAGCCATGAAAAATCCTGAGTTTTTGCAACGCGTGGCTGATGCAGTCGTAAAAGGAATTAGGGTGTATTTAGGTGAGAGTTAGAAGAAAGCAGAAGCAGGGGTTTCCTGTTTTGCCGGTGCTGTTTGTTATAGCGTTAGTTTGTTTTGCGGGTTTGTGGTGGTATGTGGTTTATGGGCCGCCTGCGGGTTTTCAGCCGACGAGTAAGGGGGGGGGTGAAAAACTCAATGGTGAGGTTCCCAAAACGGAAGAGCCAAAAATTGAAATAGATGTTCCCGTTCCCAAAGGCGAGGATGGCAAAGTGGTGTGGGAAAGTCAACCGGAAGAAGTGGAAGAGGGAGTTGATCCGGTGGTGTCTGCAGTTAATGTGTTTTTGAAATTACCCAATGTGAGTCAAATCGCACCTGATGCGAAATGCGTGGCTGTGAAATATGTGGGGGGGAATGCGGAGCTGCATTTTGAAAACCTTTTTGGCAGAGGATACGGAACAGATAACGAGAAGACTCTTATTGATGGAATTATTAAATCGGTGGCAAAGAACAGTAATGTGCGCACCGTTACGTTTTATCAAAACGGGAAAGCGGTTACTGCGTTGGGAAATCTTGAGATAGAGGGTCCTCAACCTGTGCGTTGATTTTTTTGGAACGAATATATACGAAAGAATTCCATACTTTTACGATCGCTAAGCCCACGAACACCCCCCCCATCCATCCGAACAACACTTGCGAAGGGAAATGCGCTCCTACGTAGACGCGCGACAAGCCTGTCATGAATGCAACGAACATCCACGGTAGTGCCCACTTCCAATTGCATCGCAAAAGGAATACTGTGGCGATAGCCGCCATAGTCGCGGAGTGAGCGGACATGGTGCCGGGACTTTCCAAAAATGGAACGATGATGCGTACGTCATCGAGCTGCACAGCCGGTCGAAGCGCAGGAAGTGTGTGTTTAAAAACGTTGCAGAGCAGGTCGGCGAGGGGCCAGGCAATCATGGCTTGGATGGCGGATGCACGGGTTTTTGGGTTATATGCCAGATAAAAAATGAGGACGAAGACGAGCGCTGCACGCACCCATCCATCACGGATGGCAAGGCTGAAGAAGATGAAAATGCGATCGAAGAACTCGGATTGCCACGTTTGGTTTATCCAATAAAATAGACTGATATCGGGTTCTCCCAGCACGGGGAGATTATACGTTTATTGTTAGTGTGTGTTATGAGTGTGCGATTGTGAGGTACAAATAGAAGCGCATCGCCGTGTTCATGGGCGAATAACTCAGTGGTAGAGTGCCTCCCTTACAAGGAGGAAGTCGGGGGTTCAAATCCCTCTTCGCCCACCAGATTCATGAAAATTGTTGTTTAAGTTGAAGTTTTTCGTGATATAATTACTAATTATTATTAGATAAATACTGTTGGCAAGAAAATGGAAGGGCGATGGCGAGAATTGATGATTTGGGGTGTTGTTGCAACACACATGGTACATTTACCAGTAGGCGAAGGGCAAATTCTGTTTTGGGACTACGGTGAGTCTAATCCCGACTTAGAGATATACACGACTAATAACTGTAAAATTTGGGACTTCACGTCTAATTCCTTGACGGGCATGGCTAATACTCACAACAACATGTTTTGTGGCAGCCACTGCCAAATTTGGATGATGTTTGGCTTATTGCTGACTGGAGAGCTTTTTGTAACCGCGCCTCCAAATTCTTTTCATGCGCCGCCTGGGTATTACATGTTATTTTTAATCAGTCGTGTAGGTAATTATGATGTTCCTTCGATTGCAAGATACGTAAAAATCGAACCATTTAACCTGCAATAAGGAGTTTGAAAGATGAAAAACATTGCAGATTTATTTTTATCGTTTATTTTATCGGGCAGCTTTGCTAGTTCACAATTTTATTCTATCGTCTTCTATGATTTTAATGAAGATACTATCCCGCCTAAAAGACTCGAAGCTTATTTAGGTAAGCATGAAAAATCAAGTTGGGAGTACACCTTGAATAACAGCTGGCTGACAGTCACGAACGTTTGGTGCCCTAATGCAACGAATGCCGCCTATCTTACTACTGGAAGTACTCCTCTGCTAAGACGTATGGCGACTTTGAAGCATCAGCAAAAGTGAAATGGGAGGATAGCAAATACAATGCTGTAGGTTTAGTTGTAGGCAGCGGATTTCCAGCTTGGGATGTTCACATTACGTATGTTGTGTATTATCCTAATGTAGAGCCGCAAATCAGAGTTAATTTTGTAAGTTGGGGAGGCGGCACTGCAGCATTCGAAGCGCCTCCTCCCGGTGAACATGTGTTTACTCTGAAAAGGGTCGGTTTAACCGTCTTTGCTTATATTGATGGAGAGCTTATTTATCAAAGCAGCACAAAAGAGCCATATACAGTTAGTGGAATTACACTCGGGTTCGCAGGTCCTAAAGACTACAACGATCCAATGTTTAAGCCGCTTCCTGTTGATTGGGTGTACTTGAAAGTGTTTAAATGACATTTATTGCTTAGCTATTTCCAATAGTTCTTTTGCTGATTGGTTGTCGGGGTTGAGTTTGAGTTCTTCTTCGAGGAGTGTGATAGCGTCTTGTGTGTATCCGGCGGCGAGGTTGAGTTGTGCAAGTTGATATCTGACACCGAGCATGCGCGGGTCGAGTTGAAGGGCTTTTTCGAATGCGATAGCGGAATCTTTCCAACGCTGCAAGGCTTTCAAAACGATGCCGTAACCAAACCAGACTTCCGCAATGTTTTCCTCAACTTTTAATGCCCACTCGTAGTTTTCTGCGGCGCGTTCGTACAATTTTCGTTCGTAAAAGAATGCGCCGCGCGATGCGAAGAGATCTGCCCAAGCGCCGATGGCACGGAAGTCGAGATTTTGCGGAATCATTTCCTCACGCAGGAACTTGTTTTTCCATTCGTCATCTGTTGTGATAATTTCTTCATTGGTTGTGGGTTCGGCTCGTACTTCGAAAAGAAAGCCAACCGGGATGAGATATTTTGCGGAATTAGGTGCGATGAACATGTAATCGGTGAAAACTTTCCGAGAGTCTATTTCGTGTTCCGAAAGTTTGGGAAGATTGAGAGGTTGGTTTTCGGTTTTCAGCATTTCGACTTGCAGATATTCGAGTAGTTTTTTTCTGTCCCATCCCCCCCCTGATTCCTCGACTTGGTGGATAAATAAAGGAAGTGGAGAGATGCCCCAAGCGACGTATCTTTGTGAGTTTTTATCGAGTGCGTATCGGTGATAACCGATCATGAACATGATATCGTCTGCGGTTGCGACGATAATGGCGTCTTCGGGAAGGGGTTCAAGAATAACTTGGATGTATCTTTGTGCGGAATCCGAATTTCGGAGAGAGTTTTTTGAAATGTTTGCGTAAGCACCAAAGAGCAGAGCAACGATGAGTGCAGCGGACATGCCATAAGCTGCAATGGCGTTCGATTTTTGTTTGAGTGTGTGAAGTATAAATGCAGTTCCCCCCCCTGAAATGAGAGCGCAGAAGAGGTAGATGGGGAGATGCCAGTCTGTTACTCCGTAATGTGAGATGTAGGAAAGGCTGATGTTTGCTTGTGCCATGTGGGAGATCATCATGCCGAGTGCGTATGGAACGAATACTCCGAATAGAAAGATGGTATAAGGGGGGGCTTTTTTTGCAAACACGAATAAACCGGAAAGTGCGGCAATCACACCGATGATGCCGATTTGCGTGAGGAGTTCATAACTTTGAATCCAAGCACTTGCGAATCCGGGGGGGGATTCAGAGATGGGTCTGCCCTGCCAGTGTTCGCGGCGCAGTGCGGAGATGACGCTTTCGAGGTTTTCCGGGTTTCCCCAATCAAGAATAGGATTTGTGTTTGATCGAATGGGGAGATACAAAAACACGAGCAAGCCGATAAACAAACCGAGTGATGTGTGAGCGATGTATTTTGTTCGCAAAGATTTTTCTGAATGTTTCCATAAGACAATTAATGTCCATGAAATTGCGAAAGCGAGCACGAGTTGACTCAGGTGATTACCGATGGCGAGTCCCCACACAATTCCTAAAGAAAGCAGCGTAACGGGGTTTGTTTTTAACGGATTGTAAATAATGTGAGTTGTTAACAACAAAGCCAGTGACATTAATGCAGTGAGCAAAGTGTATTGTTCGGTGGTGATGGACATTTCGTAAAATGCACTCGAATGGAGAAGAATAATTGCGGAAGAGACGGATGCGATT
>CAZSPF010000045.1:0-1792 GCA_964608695.1 uncultured Fimbriimonadales bacterium
CGAGGGATCCGGTGGGGGATGGGGGTAATTGGTATGTGTATTGTAGGAATAATCCAGTTAGCTGGACAGATAGAAATGGGTTGGATGCAGAGAAAATCATTGAAAAAGCAAGAGATATAATTAATAACCCAGAAGATTGGCGCAACAAGTGGACAGACAGAAAAGGCAACGATTTAACTGATCCTTGCCCGTTTAACCCAAGTCACGGACCACACCCCAGATATACAGACTGCGGTAGGTTCATCAGCGAAATAATTAGAGCATTGATTGATCACGAGTTTCCACATGTAGGTACTAGTAAAATGATAAATTATCTTTATGCAGATTATGTATGTAACCTCATTCCCTTCGTAGATTCGAAGTGGATGATTTTCTTCGATATAAGGCATGCTCGTCCAGGAGATTTTATAATCAAACCTGGTCATGTAGCAATCGTGTTAGATGTGCAAGAAGGTGTACAAGCTCCTGTTCATATTTTGGGGTTCGCTTCTTTCTTAGTGTCTACATTCAAATATGAAATTGGAGAAGGCTCTTTTGGATCTCATGGGCCAAAAGTTAACAATTACTCAGAGGCAGAGTTAAAAAAGAAGAAAATGAACACCGTATTCAGGCCAAAATATTGAGGGAAAAAACGATGTTTAAAAATGTAAAAGAAATTATGAACACTTTACTTTATGCTAATCTCGTTATACTTTTGTCATTGGGTATGTTTTCTTGTAAAACAAATGTGGGAGGATCTAATAATCACGTGGAAAGAGCGCCTCAAGAGAAAGAAACTGAGAGAATGTTGTCAGACGTGATTGCATATGCTGAAGAAAAGACGTTCTTTTCTTCAATATATGTTGACGGTGAGTTTTCACTGTTTGTTGTTAAATTGAATGATTATAAAGCAGAAATGCATACGTTCGTTAGGGGGACGCGTTCCTTTTGTGTTGACAGAATAAATAAAATAATATTTTGGGAAAATGACAAAAAAATCTTTCACGCGACTTATGATGGGAAATTACCCGCTTCACAAAATCAAATAATGATGCATATATTAGAAAAAGATGTGATTACAGATATTGCCTGCAATGAAAATGGTTTGTTAGCCTATTTAACATACGGCAAAGATTCTCACGAATATTTCATCAATTTGTACGATACTATAAACCATTTATTAATAAAAGAATTGCGATTACGTGCTGATCCAAGCCAAAGCATATATTTTATTTCAGTCTCTCCCGATGGGAAATATGTAGGCTATTCGCTGTATGAATCTGAGAACGGTCATCCAACCGGCGGTGATGCGGAACTGTGGATATTAGATTTGCAACATGGAAGCACAAAAAAAATCGGCATTGGGTCGCAACACCGATGGTCTGAAGATGGCAAATATCTTTATTCACTTAAAGGAGATTATTTTGGAGGGAATTCGATAGTTAGATATGATTTAAGGGGAAATTCCCTTTCTACCATTAGTTTAGGTTTTGGCTATTCGAATGGCTTCACCTATATAGGTGATGGTTTGTTGCTCACTATAAAACTTTCATATCATCCAAAAACAAAGAAAGACTATGCAACATTTGAATTAATTGATGATACTGGCAAAGTATTAAGAGCGTATAAGTCTGACGATATAGGGGAAACAATGGATGCAGCAGTTTGCATTAAATAAATGGTGGTGCCAGATACAGAAGCAACATCCCTCAACGTTGCACTTCATTTCATGCTGAAGTTAAATTAGTGACTGAGCAAATGAAAAAAGAGAAACTAAAAAGGGAAAATAAAGAAGAGTAACGATGACTTCTAT
>CAZSPF010000045.1:1833-2054 GCA_964608695.1 uncultured Fimbriimonadales bacterium
AGTTTTCATCTCTCAACATGAAACGAGGTGTTGAGGTATCGACTCTTCTAAGTGAAAAGCATCTTTTGTCGCTGGACAAAAGCTTTGGAACGAGAAAAAAGTATTTTCAAATTGTGCTTTGAACAAATAATTTTTCAAATTGCATCACGTTCACGAGTAGACTATTGCCATGCTCCTTAAGAAAGAGGCTGAGTTTAAGTTAGCAAAGGATTTTTCGCCTC
>CAZSPF010000045.1:2064-2280 GCA_964608695.1 uncultured Fimbriimonadales bacterium
AGGTGACCAGCCGGACGCCATTCGTGAGCTCGTCAGCGGTTTGAACTCTGGCGAGCGGTTTCAGACTCTTCTCGGTGCAACCGGCACCGGAAAGACGTTCACCATGGCGAGCATCATCGCGGAGGTGCGCCGCCCCGCATTGGTGATTGCACACAACAAAACACTCGCCGCTCAATTGTGCCAAGAGTTTCGTGCGTTTTTCCCCGAGAACGCGGT
>CAZSPF010000045.1:2298-6134 GCA_964608695.1 uncultured Fimbriimonadales bacterium
AGTATTTCATCAGTTATTACGATTACTATCAACCCGAAGCATACGTACCGACATCGGATTTGTACATCGAAAAAGACGCCAGCGTAAACGAAGAGATAGACCGCTTGCGTCACGCCGCTACGCAAGCAGTTTTGGAAAGGCGCGATGTGGTGATTGTAGCAAGTGTTTCGTGCATTTACGGCTTAGGTGACCCTGAAGCGTATCGTGAAAGAGTTTTGGTTTTCGAAAAAGGACAACAATTTTATAGAGACGAGGTTTTGCGTGCATTGGTGCAGATGCAGTTCACTCGAAACGATTTGATTTTGAGCCGAGGAACGTTTCGAGTTCGCGGTGATGTTTTGGAGATTCAACCCAAAGACGAAGAGATCACCACACGCATCGAGTTTTTTGGCGATGAAATCGAGCGCATCAGGTTAATTGATCCGCTGACACAAGAAGTTTTGGAAGAGCCTGAAAGAGTGAGCATCTTCCCTGCAACGCACTATGTTACGCCATGGGAACGATTAGATGAGGTTATCGAACAAATTGAGAAGGAACTCGAAGCGCAATGTGAGTTGTTTAAGTCGCAAAACAAACTATTGGAAGAGCAGAGATTAAGACAACGCACATCATTTGACATCGAGATGATGCGCGAACTGGGCTACTGCAACGGTATTGAGAACTATTCACGCTTTTTCGAACAGCGTGAACGAGGAACCCCCCCCTATACGTTACTTGATTTTTTGCCGAGTGACGGCATTATATTTATTGACGAAAGCCACCAAACAATTCCACAGCTTCACGGCATGTTTAACGGTGATTTCAGCAGAAAAAGCACACTGGTAGAATACGGATTTCGTTTGCCGAGCGCGCTGGATAACCGCCCCCTGAAATGGGAGGAATTTTTGCAAAGAGTCGGGCAGGTGATTTTTGTGAGTGCAACTCCGGGTCCCTTTGAGCGCGAAAACAGCGACAAAATTGTGGAGCAGATTATTCGACCCACATTTTTGCTTGATCCGGAAGTGGAAGTTCGACCAACACAAAATCAGGTAGACGATTTATTAAAAGAGATTAAGCTGCGTGTTGAGGGGGGGGAGCGTGCGCTGGTAACAACTCTTACGAAGAAGATGGCGGAGGACTTGACTTCTTATCTGCAGGACTTGAACATTCGCGTGCAATACATCCACAGTGACGTGCACGCTTTGGAGCGACCAGAGATTTTGCGTGATTTGCGACTGGGGGTTTACGATGTTTTGGTGGGAGTGAATTTGCTGAGAGAAGGTTTGGACTTGCCTGAGGTTACGTTGGTAGCAATTTTAGATGCTGACAAGGAAGGATTTTTGCGCTCGGAAACTTCGTTGGTGCAAACAATCGGACGCGCGGCCCGAAATGTGAACGGGAAAGTGATTATGTATGCGGACACCATAACTGGCTCGATGCAGCGTGCGATTGATGAAACTCAGCGCAGAAGAAAGATTCAACAAGAGTTTAACGAAAAATATGGTACGGCACCAAAAACCGTTCAGAAAGCAGTGCGGGAAACAGTGCGAAGTTATAACTTCGTTATGGAAGAGAGGGGGGGATACGACGGTAAACTTGTGAAAAAAGGCAAGGATGAAGCGCTTTTGTTAGAAGAGATTCCGCTTGAAGTTGCACGATTGGAAAAAGAGATGAGAGCGCTCGCTAAAGACATGCAATTCGAAGAGGCGGCAAAAGTGCGAGATGAGATTTTTGAACTTCGCAGATTGGCGGGACTTGCAGACCGTGCGAGAATGCTGATTAAATCTCCCATGAAAGGCAAGGATGTAAAAAGAGGTAAGAAAAGTAACCCATGAAAACTCTTTTTGTGAGTGCCAAAAGTCCATTCGATGGTTCAGTTTGGAACTTGCTGGTGGAGGACGGGATTATTGTTTATAAAGGCGATGAAAAGTTTGAAGCGGATAGGATCGTGGGTCTTGGAGGTTGTTTTGTTCTTCCCGGGTTTGTTGATTGTCATTGTCACATTCTTCCTTTAGGGCTGGATTTATCGCGATTGAATTTAAAAAACACTTTTTCTCGAGAGGCTGTATTTCAATTGTTGAAGGATCATTCGGGGGGGTTGAAGGACGGTGAGTGGATTATTGCTGTGCATTATGATGCGAATTTATTTGATGACAAGCGAGATATTACTGGTGATGAACTGGAAAGCGTTTGTCCGGGAATTCCCATTGTATTGCGTCATGCGAGCGGTCATGCTTGTGTAGCGAGCAAGAGTGCTTTTAGATTGGCAGGAATCGCTCGTGCCACTGAAAATCCTGAAGGAGGGGTAATTGTGCGTGATGAAAAAGGCGAGCCGACAGGTTTATTGCAAGAGGAAGCGATGGGTTTGGTGTATCGCGTGGTTCCTAAGCCGGATAAATATCAAATGCGCGATGCGATAAAGAACGCTATGCGGAGCATGATGTCTTATGGTATTACTTGTGCATCAGACATGATGACGGGGAGTTACGGATTGGCAGAAGAGTTTTGGGCTTATGAGAAAGCGATTGAAGAGGCGGGGGGGTTCAGATGCAGGCTGTACATCGCATGGGAGTATTTGTTTGAGAAAGGAGATTTCGATAAGCGAGATTTTCCAGATAGCGACTTGCTGAAAGTGGGGGGGGTGAAGTTATATGCGGACGGTGCGATTGGTGCCGGTACGGCGGCGTTTTACGAACCTGACATGCTGGGATGTGAGGGGATGCTGATTCATAAGCCGAAAGAACTGGAAAGGAAGATATTAGTGGCAGAGAAAGCGGGATTTTCTGTTGCGGTTCATGCGATTGGTGAACGAGCGGTGGATGTGGTATTGGATGCACTTTCCAAAACAAAGAATCCGAGCGCACACAGAATTGAGCACGCGATGGCATTGAATGAAAACTCTTTGCGAAGGATTGCGGAGTTGCAGGTGCGTACGGTTTTGCAGCCGGAGTTTTTGAGTGCTTTTCATAAGACGTACTTTTCGAGATTAAAAGAAAGCGTGGCAAGAAAATTGAAACCGCTGCGCTCGTTGACTGACGGGGGGGCGAGAGTGGCGCTATCGAGTGACAGACCGATTGTGGACGGCAACCCGTGGACGGGCATTTATTGTGCATCGCATCGCGAGGAGTTCGGTTTTGATCCAAGCGAAAACATTGCGTTAGCGGAGGCGGTTCGGTTTTACACACAAGGCGGCGCAATGGCAAATGGTGAGGAAGGGAGATATGGAGAGTTAAACGTTGGTGCGTTTGCGGATTTTCAGGTTTATGAAGAGAACATATTGAGATTCACACAGTTGCCTTCTTATGTTTTTGTAAGCGGAATAAAATGCTAAATAATAGCTCTACGTCTATTTCCTTCAAATCCGCTATTGTGCCCGTTTGTTATACGCATCCAGCCAGTAATTCTTCCACTGATCCCAAGTATAAAAGCGATATGTGTCATCTTTTTCCTTTCTTACAATACCGGGTAAACCTGTTTTTTGCAAATCACTTAATATCAATAGTTTCTGCATTAAACAGCATCTGCTCTTTTCCGGTAGGTAAAGGCTTAGCCGGATCGGTATGTTTGTAAATTGCAGTAAACAGCATTTGCCCCATACTTGAATGCAAATTCCTTGAGGAGGTGCAGGTGTTTTTTGCTTGCAACAAGAAGCATGCACTCTCTGCATTACCTCTCCAGAACATGATTTATTTTTGCAGTTTTCAGATAGTCTTGGACCGCAATCTGGTGCGTATGTTGGTTCTTGTACTCCATTACACCATCCCAAAGGCGGTAAAACTTGAGAAACTGAATATGTGTGAAGGAATGATAGAGTTATCGCAATTACAGTCGAGTATGTTATTATGTTTAGAATATTT
>CAZSPF010000045.1:6153-6375 GCA_964608695.1 uncultured Fimbriimonadales bacterium
TAATTCACCTCTGAAACGAGGAATTCTTCTAATAATTGGTAGCCCGTTGGATTCGAAAGTATGCGTCCTTTGGATGACATCCAGCCTGCTTGCTTTTTTAGCCCTTTGGCTAATCTGGCAACAGTTCCTTCAAAGGATGCCGTACTATTATACGACTTTTCCCTGTGCATATTGCATATGGTACACGCGTTTTGTGCTTTTGTCAAGAGAGAGATTTAAAAA
>CAZSPF010000045.1:6424-8920 GCA_964608695.1 uncultured Fimbriimonadales bacterium
AAACGTTCTCATTTTTATTTTTTATTGTTTTGAAAATAACGCCTTTCCATGTATAATTAATAAAGTCGCTATGCAGACATGTCCAAGTTGTGGTCAAACGGTGCCTCCGACTTTTCCGACTTGCCAGTTTTGCGGGGCTACATTGAACCCCGTACGGAGACCGGCATCCGGAGTAAGTTACTCAAGCGTTCGTACCAACGGCATCGATTGGATGATAGTGCTTTACTATTTGTTCGCAGTGCTGTGGGTTTTGGGAGGAGTTTCCAATATTTTTATGAAAACTGCGGAAGAAGATGTGATTCGAAACACGCAAATCTTTTTCGGGATTTTATACATTTTAATCGGTGCGGGTTTAATGCTGCGCCAAGATTGGGTTTATAGTCCTGCGAGAATTCTATGCTGGGTGTTCATTATAGTACATGGGCTTCTCTGGCTGTTATCATTGGCAGTTTTCGGATTTCACTGGATTCTTGTCTTTATAAGTATTTTCATGGGTATTTTTATATTCCAGTTAAAATTAATTGCTTATATGGAATAGTCATCATGAAAATTAAAACCGTGTTCTATGGGGTAAGCATTATTTGTATTGCTTATGCTGTGATGCGAGTGCTATTTTATTTTGGAATTTTCACATCCGCATACGACTATCAGCAAAGAGTTCCCAATGCCAGAAAAAATGTCGAAAAGCAGTTACATGAAACAAATGAAAATGCAAAAATTAATTATCCACCAAAAGGATTACTAATTCGTGTGTTTAAGCATGAAGAGGAATTGGAAATATGGGCATCGAATGAAATTGATGGAGAGTACATACTCTTGAAAACGTACCCAATTGCGAAACAATCGGGAGTTTTGGGCCCCAAACGAAAAGAGGATGACAAACAAGTACCGGAAGGTTTTTACTATATTGATAGATTTAACCCGCGAAGCCGATATCATCTTTCTTTAGGATTGAATTACCCCAATGAATCGGACAAAGTACGATCCGATAAAAAACAACCCGGTTCGGATATTTTTATTCATGGCAGTAATGTGAGTATCGGTTGCTTAGCGATGACGGACGAGATTATCGAAGAGATTTATATACTAGCTTTAGATGTAAAACAGGGGGGGCTAAAAAACATTCCCGTACACATCTTCCCATTTCGCATGAATGTCAGTATGTGGGAAAAGATGAAAACAAAGTACGCAAGCAGTAACGAGTTAATCAGTTTTTGGGAGGAGTTGCGGGAGTGTTATTTGTATTTTGAAGAGAAGAAAAAGGTGCCGAAAATTGATATAGAAGCAAACGGAAAATATGTTTTTAAAAATTGAGGATGTTTTGTGATGAAAATTATTGTGATGATTTTAGATTCTGTCCTATAAGCCCAAAAACCTCGGATAATCCTCTATTCTCCTTTTCGCTTCTGCAATATCCAGTAAAAGCTTCCCAAACC
Organism: uncultured Fimbriimonadales bacterium; assembly: GCA_964608695.1. Classification (GTDB taxonomy): domain Bacteria; phylum Armatimonadota; class Fimbriimonadia; order Fimbriimonadales; family ATM1; genus CAZSPF01. Next base: position 7,861 of record CAZSPF010000045.1, read on the forward strand.
AGATGGAAAACTTAAAGCCGTGTCCTGAGCATGCGCTCACGTAAATACCGGGTGTTTGATAAGGGAGATAGCCTGTTCGGAAATCTTCGTTTGGTGCGACCGTGTAAAGGCAGGTGGATGTTTCGTTAGGAATTTCATTTGCACCCAACCTGAGTTTCGCAATTTCCGAAATGGATTTTATAGTTTGTGGGTTTAGATTTCTGTTTTTCGCTTCGGGATTGAAGATTTCTCCGTATTCATGAATGCCCACCTTAAAGCCCCGTCCATAATTTGGTAAGCCGTATGCATGTTTTTCTCCCGCATCAATCCAAACAGGGATGTTGTCACTTACAGATGCATTGAAATATGCAAAGTGCTGTAGACGCGGCTCGACATTTATTTTTACAAAATCTTTCACCCATGATCCCGTACACACGGCGATGAAATCGTATTTTTCGTTTTCTATTTCACCTTTTTCATTTGGGAAGACTTTTTTATTTTGAAAAATCTTTGCACCGTGTTTTTGTGCAATTTGCGCTTGTAGCTCCAAAACTCTTTCTGCTTTTAGATACCCTGCTTCTTTTTGAAATATCGCTATTTCATTGGGTTCCAAGTGGAACCCACCAAACTTTCTTGCTGTTTCTACAGGGCCGAATGAATCGTATACGATGTGATTTTGATGCAAACTTTTGATGCAGTCTTTCAGCCAAAGGTTATTTGGTTCGCCAATGGTGAGTAGTCCTGTTTCCACATAAATTGGTTCGTTTGCTTCTTGTTGTAATTCATGCCATAGCGGAAATGCTTCGTGCATGAGCGAAGTGTAATAAGGGTCGGGATATGTTTTTCTCGTAATACGTGAAGTTCCGTGACTGCTTCCATAGGAGTGTCCTATAAAAAATTGTTCGTACAAGTGTGTCTCATGATCCGCTTTTGCGAAAAACCTTGCCGCCGCACAGCCTACAGCCCCCCCTCCGATTATAGCAACTTTCATTTTTACAAGGGTGGCAACTCCATATCGGTACTATGACCGGGGAAGACTTTTGCGGATGGGTCTATCATGTGCTTGGCATAATTCACCGCT
>CAZSPF010000045.1:8930-13864 GCA_964608695.1 uncultured Fimbriimonadales bacterium
ACACTTCTCCCACGCCTGTGGCGATCAAGTCGAGTTTTCCGTCATACGTACACACATCTCCTGCGGCAAATACTCCGTGGAGGTTTGTCATGCGGTGATTATCAACGATAATTTTGTTTTTCTCAAGATTCAGCCCCCAATTTTTTAATGGTCCCAGACTGCTTTTGTATCCGATGCACACTATAACTCTATCGCAGGGTATCAGTGATTCTTCTTTTGTTTGCGTGTTTTGCGCTCTTACCGCTTCCAGCTTCATTTCACCATGCAGCTCGGTAATGATTTCCCACAACCGAAACTTCACTCCGAGTTTTCTCGCTTCTGCAACTGTTTCTTCGTGTGCGCGAAACTGATCTCTTCGGTGCACGACTGTTACCTCCGATGCGATTCCATGCAGGTTTACTGCCCAGTCCATTGCGCTATCACCCCCCCCTACAATAACACATCTCATATCACGACAGGATTCCACATTACGTACACCATAACTCAAGCCCTTCCCTAAAAAATCATCTTCATTTTCCACACCAAGTTTTGTAGGCGTGAACGCACCTATACCCGCGCAAATAATTACCGTTCGTGCAAGAATCTCGCGCTTGTCAGTCATCAATCGCCACAGGCTTTCGATGCGTTCGAGGTGCATGCTTTTTTCGCCAAAGACAAACTCTGGTGAAAAACGCATGGCTTGTTTATACATTTCGTTTGCCAAATCGCGGGCGTACACCTCAGGAAAACCGGGCATATCGAAGATGAATTTTTCAGGATAGAGAGCGGAGAGTTGTCCTCCGGGCTCTTCAAGGGAATCCACCACAGTTACGCTCATGCCCCTCAAACCCGCATAAAACGCCCCGAACAACCCGACCGGTCCCGCTCCGATGATAATGACGTCTTTCATGAAATTCTACTGGAGTGATTATGCAGCATATGAGAAAGTTCAGTTCTTTATTTTAAGGCGAAAACCGTGAGGAGAATTGCTTCATGATTGACTGTTCGGAATAATTTCGATATAAGCGTAACCCTATACCACGCAGATCAAACTTATACCCGCGTCCGTATCCGTTTGCCACATTTCAAGTTGGTTGATGGCAGTACTCGGGATGAAGTTGCATCCGACGAGCCACTGTTGCGCGTCATACCAGCTCCATGCTTTTTCCGCTGTCCATGGAGAAACGTTATTCATAAACACGAATACTAAACATATTAGCACTTTGTTTGCTTACTTCTTAGTGACGAATTGTGAGATCTAAAATGGAACGCACTACTCACAACAAAGTATAGACTCAAATTCATTTCTATCTGCTTTTTTTAAGTTTGTTGCAGAACATTATAAAAAGAGAATTCAGGGATTATTTTAGGGCTCTTGGTGTATAATATAGTAAAAAATTAAGGAGTATGCTATGGCAAGGTTAAAGACTTGTTTCAAGGGTGTACTCTTAGGGATTCTTTTACTGAGTGCACCAATTTCGTACGCCTTTAAGGTTGTGTTCGTAGTTCAAAGCGGAAGCAGAGAGGTGTACCAATTAAGGTGGGGTTTTACGGAGGTGCACTTAGACCCTAAAGAAATGATTGAAACTGTTTGGGGTTCGGTGGAGCACCCCGATTCGGAAATCGAAGCCGCGAACAGTGCAGTCGCATTCAAACTCGGTTCACGGGTAGGAGTAAATCATTTGGGAGGGAGGAGAAAAGCCTTGTGAATGGGCGGTAACTTCTTCTATGCTTCAAAGCAGACTCACACCTGATATCTATTGGTCTGAGGGTCCTGCAATGCTCCCGGTGGTCATGGTCTTCATCAGCCAAACGATATTCACTGGTTCCCTGAAGATATGCCGTATTTTGTGGAATGGGCTGAACTGATTGGTGATGTTGTAACTTGCGAACCAGTGATAGGTCCCTTCGATTCTTTTAATGGTAGACGAAGTGATATTTTTATAATTCTCGATGAACCCAAGGAGCCAATGAACCCCGCATGGACAAGTCTACTCAAATATAGTTGCACTTGGGCACGCTACCGCCCTGATGAAAACGGTAATTCACTATGGGATGCAATTACAAACACCTTTTATGACGCTTCGCAACGAGAGACCTTTGGGTTGTTTTTTCAAAGACCAGGCATGGCTTACCCTGAAAGTACAGCGACTCAATGGGTAGATTCAAATGTAAATTTTTACTTGAAAGCATTATTAGACAGGTGGGAAGCACAGACTTGGGTTCCGGGTAATTGCGTGGACTCTTCATTTTTAGACATGATTGCAATATGCAGTATAGGGATAGATTTTTCATGTCGTAGATTAACTGGAGATTTAAATGAAAATGATCAATTGATAACTAATTTAATTTGCCCAATAGGTAATGATCCTACAAACTACCCTAATGGATATACTACTATGGATTGGGCGTGGCATCAGGTTACTATTCCGACTGATGAGCCATTTTTACCGTTTGCGAGAATATGGAGTCCAAATGAAGCCCACTTTAAAAATCTCGCAGGAAACACATATAAAAACCCACCTGCTCATCATCCAGGAGCGGGGCATTTATGGCCACAAAAAAGTTATTGGCAAAAACCATCTTTTAACGGGTTTTTAGGTTTGGTGAATCTTCCCGTTCAAAGTGCTAACGCTCCATATTTCTATTTCTTTGAAGGCAAATGTCAAGTAAAGACAGGACATTGGAACCCACCAGGATAACATTTAAATCAAAATGAGATGATACAATGAAACGCATAACCTTAATAATTACAGTGTTAAGTATAGCAGGCTTAACTATAGGTAGCGCCATGACTATATACTTACTCAATTCAAGTCAATCTTCTAGTCGAAGCGCAGGCATCAATCGAAGTATCTTCAATAAACCTGAGTCAATTGATACAATTCTACTTGAAAGAAAAGATGTAAATGGTAATACTGAAATGAGCATAGGTGAAAGTGAGAAAAACAAAGATAGTTATCAAGAATTGCTGTTAAACATAAGTAAAAGCGTTAATAATACTTTTCAAAAAAGAATCGATTATTCCCTTGGTACACAAGGATTTCGATTAGTGCAAACAAACATAAAGTCTGACAATAAAAACAAAGTTTCGATATGCTCTGTTCCTGATTTAGTTGATCGTGAACCTATGTACTGGCAGGCTGTCTATCCAAACACAAAGTTTGAACCTGTCTACCGTCTTGCATTTACATTTTCATTAATACGAGAAAGTGACAACATGGAAATTACATTCTATGGTGAAATTCATGAACCATCACAAGCAGGAAAACGAACGGCGCATTATTATGCTCGTCACTCAACATTTGAACGTATGAACTCAAAAGCACCAATGACAAAAATGCAAAGACAAACTTTTAGTGGCTACACAATTGGAGAAATGACGTGGATGAATCCTGAACAAGTAAATTCAAATAACTTAACAATGCCTAGCTCAGCCCTGATTTTACACGATGACATAATATTTTTGCGTTCAGGAATTATAGTGCAGCCTAAAGAAGCCTCTGCAAAACAACCAAAATGGCCGATCATTTCTAAAACAGATAAATTAATGCAAGAAGAAATTCTTAGAAATGTGCTGAGTTTATTATATATTTCGGTTTACGATCTAAATGATAACAAAAACGAGTCAACGGTAATAAACCGTGTCAAATTAGTTGGTAAACGGGTATCAGACAAAATGTTACTCGTTCCAATAAAATCTTTAGCAAAACAACTTCATTGGAAATACGAAGAAAAATACGGCGTTTTAACACTAAATATCGGCAAAAACAAAATTATCATCCCTGCCGGGTCAAGAGAACTCATTATGGGTTCACGAAAAGAAAAACTGCTATTACCGGTCATCTTGGATGGCAAAGAATATTGGGTTGAAAAGAATGCATTATTAAGATTGATTGAGTAAATTCAAGTTATTAAAAGCATCAGTATGAAGACAGTTTTCTCGCTTGGTTAGCGAGTTTGTGAATTGTATTTTGTGACGAACAAAAGAAAACTCATCTACCTATCGCACTGTAACTCTCATACTGATACTCGATTGTGGTCTTTCCTTTCGATGCCACGCTGATTTTCCATTCCACCGTGTTAATCGAATTCGGGTTTGCAGGTTGGACTTTCGAATCTTTTACCACCCCCCCGGAGCCAAGTTCCAACACCTTGCCCAACAGCGTACGCGTAATGCGAACATCCGCGCTCTCATCACGAAAGTTTTCAATAGTGAGGGCGCCTTTTAGTGTAATAGGAAGAAACTGCTGTTCGCCGATTTTTATCGGGTCACCGCGTTTCACTTCGGTTTCCCTTCTTTCAACTTTCAGCCCGATTCCGCGCGCCATGCGAATCTCGGTTTTATCACCGGGCGCTGTGTATTGAATGTTTTGCTGGCCAACGGGTTTTTGATTGTCCACCACAAAAACAGAACCTGTTGTAAACGGCTGTTTCGATGTGTTGTCCAGCGTTAAAATAAACTCCACGTTATCACCATCCGCATTCCACTCGAAAAGCGGCGTAACCGGGATTTCTATTTCGAAAATCGTCGCCATCGCTTTTTCTCCCGGTCGAAGACTGAAGTTCGTTTTTGTGTAGTATTGCAACTCGCCGGATTCGTCTACCCATGTTCCGCTTCCAGTCATTGCTCCCCCCGCCAAAACCTCCTCCACCTCTCAATCCAGTCTCAGCAGCACCCGGTGCTTTGTCGCGCAATTCTCTTTCTAATGTCAAATTTGCCGAAGGGTCAATTACACTTTTCATCATATCTGAAGGGATTATGCCACTGCGAAAACCTTGCAACAAATCATCAAGAGAACCTCTGTTCACTAAATTCGGAGCACCAACCACAAATACCACATTAGAATTCTTCAACTCTTCATCCAAATTTAAAAGTGTTCCGCGTAAAGTCAATCGCGCACGTTTGCCAGTAAACATTTCCAAAAGATAACTCGGCTCCCATCTTATGCCTT
>CAZSPF010000045.1:13874-17742 GCA_964608695.1 uncultured Fimbriimonadales bacterium
GTCCTTTTGAATATTCTTCTAGACGAACATATGCCAAACCGATGTTTGTAACTGCATTTGGATTCGTGGTATTCAGTTTTATTTTAACCGGAAAACTCTCCAAGGTAACAGAAACAATGTTTTTATACTCAATAGCAACGTAGTTTCCTTCGGACTTCAAAAGCATCATGTCGTTTAAGAGAGTGTGCAATTGACCGCTGAGTTCTTTGTCCGCTGTTTTTACTTTCAATAACAAACCGATTTTATTTGCGAGAAGCGTTTTTATCTGCTCAGGCTTTTCAAATTCCACCCTGTTATCTGGGGTCAAAATCACGGTATCAATTCTGTCGTTCGGGTTCTTACTGTAAACCCAAAGTGTGCCTTTTACAGCCCGCGGAACGAGGTTGGTCGTCGCCCAACCGTTTTCAAGTTTCGCCGAACCCTCTCGCAGATAAAACCCGAACCCCTCCTTGAAAACCACGATGGTCTTCAAATCCGTCTTAAATGAAAAGTTTTCAGGTGCCTGTGTAAACGCAATCAGCCCACTAACCAAGAACAAACTCAAAACATTCATGCCTACCCTCCAAAAGTTGAGAGATCATAAGTATAGACTGGATTGAAAAGCTCAGGTTACGTAATTATGGTGTGAATTAACGTCCTTAAAGCAATGTAAGTTCAATTTTATACATAAGTATCTTGCATAATAATATCCGAACATGACTGACCCGAATATAACTCAAGCCTTACCACAAGATCCGAATCGAACCCAAGTGATTCCTGGAACGAATCTTAGCATCACCCAAATCATTCAACCGGTACAGTGCCCGATTTGCAAAACACATAATCCTGCAGGGGAAGCTTTCTGTGTGGAATGTGGGTTGCTTTTTTCAAGCGCCTTACCGGACGATGCGTTCGGTGCACCCGCAGTTCGCCTTCCGTGTTTGGTAGATGAATCTGGAAGGGAGCACTTTCTTCGCCCAGGATCGAACATTGTAGGGCGAGAAGCGGATATCTTGATAACAGATGCAAGAGTAAGCCGACGCCACGCTGAAATAACACTTGAAAATCAAACCGTAAAACTAAAAGACCTCGGAAGCACCAACGGCACAACCGTAAACGGGGAAAAGTTAGAACCGGGAAATGAAGTGACATTATCCGCCGATGATGAAGTGATGTTCGGGGGGGTGAAGCTCATACTCAGCTTTCCGGGAGAAGGGGGAATTACTCAAATTCCTGCAGGCAGTAAGACGCAATCCATTCATACCCCCCCCGGAAAGAAACCTGCGGTGGCGTTTTTACAAACACAAGACGCAGAGTATCCTTTGATTAAAGGAGAAAACACGTTAGGAAGAAGACAAGATAATGACATTGTCATCAACGACCCATATGCATCCGGATCGCACGGGAAATTCGAAATCAACGACGAAGGGGCATTTTTCACAGATTTGGGAAGTACTAATGGTACATTGCTGAACGGTTCAAAACTTCCTGCTAATGAAAAGGTGCGCGTCACTCCTGATGATGAACTCCAAATCGGCAGATTAATTTTTAAACTTTCTTTCAAGCAAGACGAGGATAACTCATGAGTCACGAAATCACTGCAGAATTTTCTAAAGAAGAACTTGTAGCCTCATCACTCCCCTTAATGTACAAAACACATCTGACTATCGCGTGCAAAACCGATTTGGGCAGAGTGAGAGAAAATAACGAAGATAAATTTGAATATTACATTTCGGAAAATGAACACACTCTCGCGCTACGCGGATCAGTTTTTGTGATGTGTGATGGCATGGGGGGGCATTCCGCAGGGCAAATCGCTAGCGAACTCACCTGTAAAACGTTCATCGATGTCTATCTTCATCACGCAAGTACAGAACCAGAAATCGCCGCTCGCGAAGCAGTACGAGCAGCAAACAGGTACGTGTTAGATGTGGGGAGGTCTGTTCCTGCAAGGCGCGGTATGGGAACAACACTAAGCGCGCTCATCATTTGGCAGGACAAAGCAATTACCGTGCAAGTCGGTGATTCACGCATTTACGTATATCATGACAACGAACTAATACAACTGACGCATGATCACACCGTTGCTGAAGAACAAGTTCGCTTGGGAATAATTGGCGAGGAAGAAGCCGCCCGGCATCCTAATGCACACGTCTTAACACGCGCGGTGGGGGTAGAAGATATTGTAGAGCCGGACATTGAACTACACAACTTGGGCGAAGGCTATATATATATATTGTGCAGTGACGGATTAACCAATCACGTACCAGATGATAAAATAGCTGACATAGTTTCAAAATATCCCCCTTCGGAATCCGCTTGGAAACTTGTGAACTCCGCACTGCTTGATGGAGGAAGAGATAACTGCTCTGTCATCATTGTGAGGGTAGATAAAATCGAAAAACTGAATTAACTTTCTCGCTGTTTGGTAAATAACGCAAGTTCTCTTAATGCATTTGCACTTTCGCCAAAATTCCCCAACAACTGCAACGCATCAGATATCTTCGCATCCGCATAAACACGCGATGCTCCCAAGCCCACAAGTGCGGGAAATGTTGCCTTCTGTTTTTGCCTGTCGGACTGACTGGGTTTACCCAATTGTCGCTCATCTTTGGTTTCATTCAAAATATCGTCCACTATTTGAAATGCTGTACCGATGTGCACACCAAATTCATAAAGTGTTTTACATTGTTCTTCACTCGCGTCTGCAACTATCGCACCCATTTCACAACTTGCTCCCATAAGTAACCCCGTCTTTCTTTCATGAATAAACTCTACTGTTCGCATGTCAGGTTTATTATTTTCACTAAGAATATCTACTGTTTCCCCACCCACCATTCCGCCATAACCTGAATTCTTAGCCAAAGATTGAATCAATCGCATTTTAATGTTATCGCTTACGTTCATCTTACACAGTGTCTCAAACGCCAAACAAAACAGTGCATCACCACTTAAAATCGCAACGGCTTCGCCGAACTTCACATGGCACGTTGGCTTGCCCCGCCGCAATTCGTCGTTATCCAATGCAGGTAAATCATCATGAATCAGAGAAAAACAGTGCACGAACTCTAACGCACATCCTGCATCTATAGCCAAAAACGCATCACCACTACATGCCAAGCAGGACGCTACACACAACAAAGGACGAAGTCGCTTCCCTCCACCTAAAACCGCATATCGCATAGCTTGCGTAAGTTCTGATGGTTCAGTGTTCTCCCATGGAAGCAGTTCTTGCAACCGCTTCTCGATCAATGCCTTCCATTCGGAAAATAGTTGTTCTTCTAACGTCATTAGTCCCGGTTTGTCATTCATCTCCTTTTCTCGTGCATACAATGTGTTTTAACGGATATATTTCACCCTGTATGGCAATCATAAAACCATTTATCGCACAACATTTTTCTCCAAACATAGGTGATCTTAGCGAACTCGTTGCTCCGCCTTACGATGTTCTATCACCTGAAGAACGAGAGCATTATGCAAACAAAAGCCCTTACAATACAGTGTGGCTCACACTGCCAGAAAGCCTGCCTGATGACAGGAGCAAATTTGTGAAGTATGCTCGAAGCGCATCTCGGCTCGCAGAATGGAGAAGAGAAGGTGTTTTGAATGTAGACAGTAACCCCGGTCTCTATCGTTACACGCAAACATTCAAACATCCCATTACCCAAAAAGAGCATACACGAACTTCATTAATCTGTCTGCTCAAACTTGAGCCTTATGAAAATGGAATTGTGCTTCCTCATGAACAAACTTTTCCCAAACACAAAGAAGACAGATTGAGGCTATTGGAAGCCACACGATCACACTTAGAATGTATCTACGGGCTCTATGCCGATGAACCAGGGGCGGTTGAAAAAGCAATCGAAAATGCTAAGTTTGAACATTTAAG
>CAZSPF010000046.1:0-17022 GCA_964608695.1 uncultured Fimbriimonadales bacterium
TGGCACTTAATCCCGTTTTTGCCGCATCTGAACCGCATGAGAATAAGCCAGTCGTAATCCAACGGGAGTGTTGTCCGGAGTGCCGTGGAGTCGGACGACGGGTGGCAGGGGGCATGAGCCACGCATATCATCTTTCTCTTCTCTCAAAAAACCAAACCAACGAAAAAATGTTCTCATACCCATATAGGACACTAAGAACCAAAACGTCAACCACCTCGCCAAAAAATCATCAAAAAACTTTTCAATAAGCACAAAAAAAGAAATTAAGCCGAAGCAGGGAAGGCGATTAACCTAAAATCTCGCGCGCCTTGCTCAGCAGGTCATTCTTGTTTGGTATGCACAGAAGTTCAAGGTTCCTTGCGTAGGGCATCGGCACGTTTAATCCTCCCACACGACCGACCGGAGCATCCAAATAATCAAAACACGATTCTTGAATTCGAGCCACAATTTCAGCCCCATATCCGCCATTTTTCCAATCCTCGTAAATCACTACTGCACGGTGTGTTTTCTGCACCGATTCGAAAATCGTATCCGTATCCAGCGGAACAAGCGATCGTACGTCAATCACTTCTGCACTGATTCCGTCTTCTTCCAAATCCTTCGCCGCATCTTCGCAAACATGCGCCATTCTCGAATAACCGATGAGTGTGATGTCCGTGCCTTCACGGCGCACCGCACACTTGCCAAACTCCACCGTGAAATCTTCATCTTCCGGAACTTCGCCCTTGATTCCGTACAAGCCGGGATTTTCCGTGAATATAACGGGATTGTCATCTCGAATTGCAGTTTTCAACATGCCATACGCATCTGCGGGTGTGCTTGGGGCAACCACTTTCAAACCCGGAACATGCGCATACCATCCTTCCATGCTGTGGCTGTGCTGTGCGCTTAATTGATTTGCAGCCCCCCCTGGTCCGCGAATAACGAGCGGAACGCTGAACTGCCCACCGCTCATGTAATGCAATTTCGCAACATGATTGATGATTTGATCAATCGCAAGAATCGAAAAACTGAACGTCATCATCTCCACAACTGGCCTTAATCCTCTTGCCGCCGCACCGAAAGCGATGCCCACAATTCCGGGCTCGGATATAGGCGTGTCAACTACTCGCTTTGCACCAAACTCTTGAAACAGATTTTGCGTAACACGAAATGTTCCTTGATAGCGCCCGATATCTTCACCAATTAAAAACACATCATCATCGCGTTTCATCTCTTCGACGAGTGCGTTTCGAAGTGCTTCTCGATATGTGATTGTCGCCATTAGTGTCCTTCCTCCGGATTCATGTCTGTGTAAACATCCGTGTAAACCTCTTCGTCGTTCGGCTTCGGGCTGTTCGATGCTTTTTCATACACATCGTGCATTTCATCTTCGACTTCTTTGCGAAGTTTTTCTAATTGATCCTGCGAGATGGCGTTGTGCTCCAGCATGTGTCTTTCCAAAAGCGAAATAGGGTCTCTTTTTTTTGCAACCTCCACTTCTTCTTTTGTGCGATAAAGGCTTTGATCAGTGTCTGCCGCCCCATGCCCTTCAAAACGGTAGCACATGATTTCCACAAAGTGCGGACGTTGTGTTTTCCGAACTTTTTCGATAATGCGTGTGGCATCTTTTCGCACTTGCAAAACATCCATTCCGTCAATCCGCTCATGATCCATGTTAAAACCTGCCGCTCTGCGATGCAGTTCCGTGTCTGCAGAGTGATACTCTACTCGAGTTCCCATCGCCACTAAATTGTTTTCCACAATAAACACAATCGGCAAATCCCATAAAGAAGCCATATTCATGACTTCGTATAAAATGCCTGCGTTAATTGCGCCATCACCAAGAAAACAATGCGTAACTTCGTCGCCCCCCCGGTACTTTGTGGCAAACGCGAGTCCCACCCCCATTCCTGTGTGTCCGCCAACAATCCCCCAGCCGCCATAAAAATTATGTTCCGCACTGTAAAGGTGCATCGAACCGCCTTTGCCTTTGCTTAACCCGTTTGATCTGCCCATAATCTCTGCCATGCATGTAACTGCATCACAACCGAGATAAAGCACATATCCGTGATCTCTGTATGCAGCAATCACCGGATCGTCTTTCTCGATACAGCTCAGCCACCCGACCCCAACGGCTTCCATCCCGCTATAAACATGTAAATAACCGCCAGCCAATCCAGAACGAAAAGCTTTGATGCTGTAGTCTTCAAAAACCCGAATGCGATACATTTCGCGATACAGCCTTTCGAGTTCTGAAGCAGTTTCGTTAAAACCGTTATTGCTTTCAAGAGTGGGTATTTTTTCTTTTGGTGTTGTTGTTGACAATGAATAACTCCTTATACTTATCTCGTTTGTGAATCCTTCGCCCTTCGCGTAACGAAATTTATTACAACAATCTTGCAAAAAGTGAAACCCATCAGGCTTCACTTTTTGGGCATTTTACCTCTTTATTGACGCTCTAAGAGTTGAAATCTTCTCTCTCGTTTGCTTTCCCGGTCTAAGACTCCTATCTCAGGGTGAGCATTTCTAAGGATTTCTGGGTCAGGTTCGCCGCTTACGTCAAGGTCGGCACCTATTTTCCACGCTTCATCGCACAGATTGAGCGCACTTTCAAGGTTAAGATCGGGTTTGTAGTTATCATGTAGGTGGTTCATCATGCGCTTTTCAGCGTCTTTTGTACCTCCAACTGCAGAGAATTGTCTGTTCGCCTCAAAATCGCCATCATATTGCAATGAAAAGAACAGGTCTTCTGATGGTTTTCTTCCCATTTCCGCAAAAAGTGCTCTGATGACGAAGGGGGTTGTTGAGAGATCTCCAAATGCTCTTTTTAACGGACTGCTAAGAGCAAAGCCGACAATCCTGCCTACTGATACATCCGCTTCGCTTTTCGCGAATCCTTCACGATGTGCAAAATCAAGTGCGGCTAATCGCAGATTTTCTACGTCAGCCTGTGCGCCGATTGCGGAAAACATGACTTGGTCGTAGACTTCATAAATTTTTCTTACATGCCGGCGATAGGTGTACAGAACAGTCCCGAAATTTAATGCAAGAGCGATTATAGGGGAACCTGCCCGCAATCTGTTTTCGATGTATTGAGATCGTTGTGAAATGCTTTCTTGCCAATCATACGGTGAAATCATTTATCCCCCCCTTTAGAAATTTCTTTGATAGCAGAACTCAGCAACTTTTCATCAACGTTATTGATACCCTCTTTAGTTAAGACTTTTGCTATTGGCGGCAGCCTGTCAAATCCTCCCGTTGCACTGTCTAATTGTGAAGCAATATCTAACATATTAAGCCCATCAACAAGTACTTCTTTTAGTTGCCTCTCATGGAAAGAACCTTTTGTTCTTGAAATGAAATCGAAAACTCCTCTGATTCGTTCAGAACCAGAACCTGCGCATGCAAACTCACTTGATTCAAATCGGGCACCAAGAGCATCAAAATAAAAAATACCAAACTTGTCTTCTTTTGGATCGTATGCACTTACTATGGGTATGAAGATGCCAATACCTTCGTAAGCCATGCTCATGTTTCCCGCAAGTGCGTTGCTTACTTCTTGCAGTTTTCCCGGAACGCTCATTTCTTGCAGTTGTGTGCGAGCATAGTATTTGAAAGCGTGTTTTAAATATCTCGAGATTTCCGCACTTCTTGCAAATGAACCTGAAATTCCGATTAATGTGTAATCATCCAGAACGAGTATTTTTTCTGCCTTATCATACATGATGTAGTTAGCTGCAGTTGCTCTTCTATCACCCAAGTTAAGTATGCCGTCCTTATATCTGATGGCGATTACTGTGGTGGAGTGAGTGTCTTTGATTCCATGTGTAGGTGTTTTAAGACAATGCGGGAAACCTACCAATTCATTGAATCCCTTGACTCTATCGTACAGGTTCATATGTTGATGTTATTATACGCTTTTAAGTATCTAAGGAAAAGTTTCTGATTTTAACCATCCCCATGTGCTGCACTTGGTACAACTTCTGCGTACTCCGTTGCGATATCGTCCTCTTCGGGACTGATTTCTGGATTCCATGTTTGAACTACTCGGCTGGTGACGGCATCCCCCGTAACGTTGACAACCGTGCGGCACATGTCCAAGGGTCTGTCTATGGCGAGTAACAACCCGATTCCTGTAATGGGTAAGCCAACTGCTGTAAGTACAATAGCCATCGTAACCAACCCCGCATGAGGAATGCCTGCAGCACCGACAGCCGCAAGCATTGCAGTGAATGCCACGATAATTTGTTGAGTGATCGTTAAATCAACACCAAATGCTTGTGCAAAGAACAGAACAGACACTGCTTCATATAACGCTGTGCCGTCCATGTTCATGGTTGCCCCAACGGGAACGACGAAGCCTGCAATTCTTTTTGAAACGCCTAAATCTCGGACACACGTGATGGTTACTGGCATTGTTGCACTCGAACTATCAGTTCCCAATGCTGTGGCTATCATGGGCGATACACGTTTTAAAAACACGAATGGATTAAATTTTCCTAACCAAGCTAAAAGAAGCATTAACACAATGAAATGTGTAACCAATCCGATAAACACACATAGTGCAAATTTTCCTAAGCTTTGCAGCAAAGAACCAAGAAAACTGGGGTCTTGAACTCCTAAGAAATAAGCAATTAATCCTCCAATACCAATAGGCGCAATTCTCATTAACCAACCAATGAGCACGTAAACGAGGTCGTTTAGAGCTTCAAAAAAGTTAAATACAGGCGCAACTCGATGTTTACCAATTTGTAAAATTGCTAATGCGATAACAATAGTGAAAAATAAAACACCTAAGATATCAAACGTTGCAATAGCTTGAATTGGGTTTTCCGGAATAATGCGTAGAAGCATATTCATTACTGAAGGTGGTTCAGCAGCGATCCCCACTGCTTCTGCTGGCACAGTCCAGTTTAAGCCTGAACCGGGTTGGATCATATTTACAAGAAGCAAGCCAGTAGCTGAAGCCAAAAGCATAGTTGCGAAGTAAAAAACAAAAGTATGTTTTCCTAACTTACCAATTTTTGAAAAACTTCCTAAGCCTGCAATTCCCACAAGAATAGTTGAAATAATCAACGGGATGATGAGCATACGCAATAAGCGCATAAACATCTCTCCGATAACGTAAAATGGTTGTGTGGCTGGTGGGATAACTTTCGGCAAGCCATATCTGTCTTTAAGTTTTACAGAAACCACGTTACGATTTGTTGTTTGTTCGATTTTCTCTTTTGCTTGATGAGGTTGAAGTTCTATAAGAGTAATTTCTTTATTATCAATTTTTATGTTTCCTGTTTTTTGTGGGCGCTCTGCAACTGCTTTCCCGGTTTCGCCTGAATCAAGAAACACATCTAAGAGTTTTTCTTTTTTGTCTTCCGATGCGATGTTTGTTTCTATTTTCTCACCATCTTCGAAGACGATCTCAATTTTGTCTGCAGGTTGGAATCCTGTAGGTGCGTAATGCATTAGCAAAATTCCGCAGATTGCACCCACGAACATTCCAAGAAGAATCTTCGTGGTTAATCCTTTTGTTTTCATGATCTATGTTGTTTATCCGGGGGAAACCGCAGCCTTTGCTTCGAGTATTCCTATTTTTCGCATTGCATCTTCGATAATTTTCTTTTCATTATCATTGGGCGGGATCATTGGCAAACGATATGTTTCTGTTTTAAACCCTATGAGCGATACAGCATACTTAATGGGGATAGGGTTAGTTGTGATAAACATAGATTTGAAAAGATGATTGAGTTTCCTTGCTTGCTTTGCGGATTCGACAGGGTTTTTGAAAAACGTTTCAATCATTTCAAAAATCTGTTTTCCTGCAACATGTCCTACAACTGAAACAACACCGACACCACCGCAGCTTAAGATAGGCAAAGTGAGAATATCATCACCTGAGTAGACCCGGAATCCATCAGGAACTCTTGCGCAAACATCTGCAACTTGTGCTAAATTACCGCTTGCTTCTTTTACTGCGCAAATATTTTTTACATCTTCTGCTAAACGTACAAGTGTGGATGTTTCGATGTTTACTGATGTTCTTCCAGCAATGTTATAAATGAGAACTGGCAGGTCGGTTCTTTGTGAGATTGTTTTGAAATGTTGATAGAGCGCTTCTTGGGGGGGCTTGCTATAGTAAGGAGAAACCAACATTATCCCAAGCGCACCCATGCTTGTTGCTTTTTCAGTTAGATGAATGCTGTGATTTGTATCGTAAGTTCCTGCCCCAAATACAACTGCTGCTTTTTGCCCAACAGCAGAAATAACCACACGAAGCAATTCAATCTTTTCGTCATCTGTTAAGGTAGGGGATTCACCCGTAGTACCTGCAACTACAATTCCGGTATTTTTTTGTTCGTCAACGAGATAGTTCGCAAGTCTTTCTGCTTCAGGATAATCAACCGAACCATCCGCTTTGAATGGGGTTACCATTGCTGTTAACAACGGTCCCCAGTCTTTAGGTGAATTAAATGCACCCATAATTAACCTCCAAATTATTGTTCGTCATCTTCTTCTTCAATTGGCGTGTCATCCATTACGGAGCGGCGCTCCATGTCTTTTTGTGCCAATTCTCTGCACTCTTTTATTAGTTCGTCATCAGACAATAAAGAACCTTGCTCTTTCGCTGTTTCGTAGTACTGCCAAGCCAAAGATTCTGTGGCTTCGTCTTCAAACGGTTCATCAAAAATTCTATTTTTCATTTAATAACTCCTTTAATTTAATTACTCGCTGAAACGGTTTGAGCGGGAATTCGGCCTTCTTCAACTAATTTTTCTGCGATCTGTACTGCATTCAATGCCGCACCTTTTAATAACTGGTCACCGCATGCAAAAAGACTTATGGCATGTGGATTTGAGTAGTCTTGCCTAATGCGTCCAATAAATATTTCTTCTTTTCCTGCCGCTTTAATGGGCATAGGGAATTCGTTATTGTCACGGTCATCTAACAAACTTACGCCTGCAAAACTTTCATACGCTTCTCTTACCGACTCAACAGCCGGTGCAATTCCTTCGAATTCGATGTTTGCGCTGATGCTGTGAGCACGCATAACCGGGACGCGGATACAAGTTACTTCGAGAGCAAGGTTCGGCATTTCTAGTGTTTTACGTGCTTCATGAATAACTTTCCACTCTTCTTCGTTATATCCGGCTTCGTTAATCGGCGTGTTGTGACTGAAAAGGTTTAGTGCTATCGGATGAGGGAAGACCTCAGGTTTCGGAGTCATTCCTGATGCAATCTCTCGCAATTGGCGGGTGAGTTCGTCCATTGCCCGTGCGCCTGCTCCACTTACACTTTGATAAGTACTGGCGACAACTCTTTTTATTTTTCCAAATCTTCGTAACGGTGCTAACGCCATCATGAGAATGATTCCTGTGCAATTTCCAACGGGGAATAGTCTGTGTTCATCCCTTACGTTGTGCCAGTTAATTTCTGGAATGATGAGCGGGCAATCTTCACGCATGCGGAAAGCACTTGAGTTGTCTATGACTATTGCACCTTTTTCGAGGGCTATGGGCGCCCATCTTTTGGATGCTTCACTGCCTGCAGAGAAAATCGCAATATCCACATTGTCAAATGAGTTTTCATTTACCACCTGCACTGGAACATCAGCACCTCTGAAGCGATATACTCTCCCTTGAGAGCGAGGGCTGGCAAGCAATCGAATTACAGAAACAGGGAACTGCCTCGATGCGAGCAAGCGAACACACTCCTGCCCCACAGCCCCTGTAGCCCCAAGAATCGCTATTCTATATTGACGCACCTTTGAAGGTTACCCAAAATGAATAATCAACCTATAGAGTAATCATGGCAAATCAGCCATTTTGATTCCCCACATTCCGCTTCTGTAAGTTGCTATGTTAATGTAACCCGTGTCTTTAACCGGCTTGATGACTCTCACGCTTACGGTTCTGCATCACCTTTTGATGTGTCTTCACATACCCACGCTCTTCCCGGTGAGCCCAGTTTAGGTCCGGATAAAACTACGAGAACTCGATTTGGATTTTTCGGATCAACTGCAATATGCGGGATGTACTTCCGCTTTTCAAAAAACTCGTAAAAGTGCCAGCTGTTTTAGTTAATTCTTAGTTCTTCGATGAAAAGAAAGGTGAGATAAGTTTTTGAAACCTGATAAACTTATTCTTCGTATGAATTATATCGCTCAAGGAAGTTTTGAGATTAGGAGATGGAACAATGATAGGATTGGCAGTTTTGATGGTAGTTGCTCAAGGTCCTGCTACCGCATGGGAGATGAAACTCCCATATGAAGAAGGAAAGAAGTACCTGTTTCAAACAGAATTAAAAGTAAACATGTTTGGGTCGAACTTGGATGTGAGTTACATAGCTGAGCTCAACGTAAAGTCTAAAAGCGAAAAAGGGCTCAAAGGAACTATGCTTTGGAGGGACCTTATGGTGGACGGAGAACAAGTTGGGGAAGATTTAGATATTCCTGCTGAGCTTAACCAGCGAGGGTATCTTGTTGATGCACAAAGTGAGTGGGGTGAAGATTTTAGAAGAATGGCATCAGTGTTCTTTTTCATTTATCCTGAGAAGCCTGTAGAAATAGGTTCGAAATGGACATATGGTTTTAAATTAGACCAGAAAAGCGAAAAAGACTATTACACAGCTGATTTCGAAGTGAAGAGCAGAGAGAAAATTGGTGATAAAGAGGTTCTGAAAATTTGTATTGCTGGGAAGGAGAGCAGGTCTGATGCTATGAAAGTTGATGGATTCTTTTGGGTTTCGCGAACAGGAACAGTTGAGAAAATAGAACTTTCGATTAAACAATGGCCTATTGCACCAGCAAGTACCGTTGCGGATGCAACATTAACAGCGGTGAATATCTCAAAATAGTCCGGTGGGCAAAGAAGTTACCGGTAAACGCATCATTGGTATAGAAACGGAATATGGATTATATGTCGAAGGTCATTCGGCATCTGATCAAATGGAAGATGCATCCGAATTTATTAAGTGTCTTCCATTTTCTGCATTTAAAGGTTGGGATTATAGTTTCGAATCTCCGCGAAACGACATAAGAGGTTTTAAGGTAGACAAACTTGCTATAGATCCTATTGATGCACAATGGGATGAAGGAAGAAAAATACCGGAAAGTCAATTAAGAGAAGATAGAGTTTTAACAAACGGTGCGAGGTTTTACAACGATCATGGGCACCCTGAATATTCTACTCCTGAGTGTTCACGATTGCTCGACCTTGTTGCACATGACTTGGCAGGAGAGAAAATTGTAAATGATACTGCAATAGAATTCGAAAAAAAGATAGGCAAAAGGGTTAAGGTTTATAAAAATAATTCGGATTTTCATGGAGCGTCTTATGGTACTCATGAAAACTATTTGGTAAGTAGAGAAGTATCTACGGAATCTCTTATTCAAGGCTTATTGCCTTTTCTTGTTGTGAGGCAGATATTAGTTGGTGCGGGAAAAGTCGGAAGTGAAGTTGGGAAACCGTGTAAATATCAGATAAGTCAACGCTCCGAGTTTTTTCATGAAGTCGCAAATGTTGAAACGCTTTATAGGAGGCCTATTTTCAACACTAGAGACGAGGCGCATTGCGATTCTCAAAAATGGATAAGGCTGCATGTAATTTGCGGAGATGCAAACCGAATGCCTTGGTGTACCGCCATGAAAACAGGGATGTTGAAGTTAGCTTTAGATTTAATTGAATTAGGTGAGTGCCCTAAGTGGCGAATAAAAAATCCGGTTAGAGAAATTTCTGAAATTAGTAAAGACGAATCTTATAAATGGAAAATTGAACTCGAAGGCTCATCTTGGACAACTGCATTGGAAATATTGGAGTCGTATTTAAGATGTTCAGAACATTTTTTTAATGGGAGAGACAACGAAACAGATTGGATAATTAGCGAGTGGCGACAAGCGTTAGAGGATTTACTTAAAGACAAGTATTTATTAAAGGATAGAGTAGATTGGGTGGCGAAGCTAAGTTTATTGGAAGATTTTGCATTTAGTGAAGGGAAGTGGAAGAATGACGTGATGCAATCATTAGATTTAGAATATCATAATATTGATAAATCAGAAAGTTTGTTTCACTCACTACAGGATATGGGGTTAGTTAAAGAGTTAGTTAATGATTCGAGGGTGCACGATGCAGTGACAACGCCACCTCAAGACACACGATCCAAGATAAGAGGTGACCTAATAAGGGAAAGTTTGGATAATGTAAAAACAGTTTGTTGGAGACGAGCAATTTTAAAAGACGGCAGCATTCAGGAATTTGAAGTGTAAATATAGTTTATTCTTGAAACTGTGGATTTAAATATAGCGCAAGTGAACCGTCACCCGCTACGTGCTTCCAATCAGGAACAACACTCTCCGGTCCTTTTGAGTTGTAAACTTCAGCAACTTCATACATGGGATAGATAATATACTTTGCATTTGTTTTTTGAACAAGGGCGTTTACAGTATCTGGATTTGAATGTGCAGAGAAAATAGCACTCACTAATTCGTTTCGTTTTTGAACATAATGTGGTGTTTCGCTCCAATGTCCGGCATAAGTTTTTAATCCTAGCATACCTGTAACGATAGGGTTTAAATCGGGAATAATGAGTTCATAAGAGTTTTTGCCGCTTTGCACACTTGCACCCGGAACACATAAAACAACGTCTCCGGGGTTTGCATGATGTTTCAAATAGTCGTAAACTTCTGTTAAAATCACATCAAGATAAACGGGATGCATAGTTGTACTGCTAATGTTTTCTTTAAACATTTTTATTTCTCGTTCAATCCAATAGAAGTTTGTGATTGAGAAGAACAGAATAACAGCGAAGGATGCAACCCTTCTGAGGTCAGGCAACGTGATTTTTTTCAAGCCCTGCGCGAGAAGAAGAGCAGTAAGAAACGCAAATGGAATACTCAAGCCCATCATCAGTTTTCTTTGGAACAATCCCGGATAATATGCCGCAATGACTCCTATTATCATCCAACACGCCATTAGAGAAGTTGCTGGATTTTTAATATTAAGCGAAACTGCAAAAACAATGCCTGCAAGAAAAACGAATCCCCATAAGTATATTTCAAATAGGAACCCTTGGCCTTTAAACTGATGTGTTGTAAACGCGAACAATGCTACAATCAACGCTATGCTAATGAAAGAGGTGGTATGCATTAAGAATTTGTTTTTGTTTTGATTTTTTTCTGTGAAAAATAATGCAGACAACAACCCTAAAACGAACATGATTCCCAAGCCAAAAACGATTTGTGTAATAGAAGGAGAGTACGTTAGCGTTTCTGCTCTTGCGGCGAATACAGGGTCGTTTGCTCGAACATGTACGAACCATACCAGCGGCAATATTCCCCCACAAGCAACGAATAAACATCGTACAAGCCATTGTTTTGTAAAACTTCCTGAGAATAAACATGAGGCTAAAAACGCTACGGAGACTAACGCAATCGTAAGAACATCATAGGTGTGGATATTCGTAAGTAAAAAAACTCCTATAAAGCCATACAAGGATGGCTTCCAAGAATCTCGAGCATCGAGAATACAGTTCCAAATAAAAACTATAAGAAACAACGACACAGCGAAAAGTGTATTTGTCATTACGCTGGGAAACACAAATGCTTCAGGCTGCCAAACATCAATAGGTGCAGTGTTTCCGTATCTTTGCCAGAATAGCCAGCCAAGACCGGTGCCAACAGTTGCAACTGCAATCATGAGTTTCTGCGTGAATTCATCACTGCTTACTCTTCTTGCTAATCCAAGCAGTGCCATTAAGAAAAACAGAGTAAACACGGATTTTCCCACGTGCATTGCGATGGGAATATCTGAAAATGAAGCGATTTTCCCAAGAACCCAAAAATACAAATGAACAGTCAATCCCGGCTGTTGATCTGTAGTGAATCTATTTTCAAAAAAGAATTTTCCTTCTTCGGACTGCTTAATCCATGCCGCGTAGACCATTTGGTCGTCAATATTTGTATGAAAGCCGAAATATTGTTCCCCCGGTTCTAACTCGAATTGTCCGACGCCATAAGGCAACGAACTTAAAAATATAATTGCAATAGCAAAAGCCCAAAACCAAAATGGATACTTTTTAAAGAAACTATTTTTTTTTATTTCCTGTTCTGTCATGCCCCCTCCCAAGTAATTTTTATTCGTCTAATTTTGGTGGAGTTCTTCCCATTTGTTCATAGATGCTGAGTATAAGTTGTTTTCCTTCATTCGCGGCTTCGTGATCGGGCTTTAATTCTAAGGCTTCATCATAAAGTTTTAACGCTAAGGGATATTTTTCTTTTGGAGCGCCCGGACCCATCATAACATCTGTGGCATATTTCACTGTTGCTTCTATGAATTCTTTTTTTGCTTTTTCGTCATTTGGGTTTGATTCGTATTCAATTTTGGTCTTTTCGTAATTCTCTTTAAGTTGCTTGGTGAGTGCTGCGTCTTTGTCATTAGGTGTTTGTGGCTGTGAATAAGCAGGTGTATTTTTATTCTCCTGCGCATCTTGTTGTGAAGTTGTTTCTTCGGTACACCCGAAAACGAATAAACATACGACAGTAGCAATCAAAATCCTCATAGGTCTCATTATAAAAGAAATGACCTTGTTATTTCCTTATCATCCCGTTCGCTACAGCCCGAACGTCCGGATCATGGTCGCCCAGCAGTTTCTCATAAGTGTCTTTGGCAGATTCGGGTATCCGCCCGCTCAGTGAGATCAGTGCCTGAATCCTTAACCCTGCGATAGGAGAGCCTAAGAACTCAGCCACCATGCCTAAGCTCTCTTCATTGCCAATCAGCCCCAACAGTTCAATGCCGACTCTAGCCTGCTTTTCAGGCTTAGATAAAAGGTCTATTGCTATTACTTTAGCGTGTTCGGGGTATTTAGCGATTCCCCGTAGAGCGGCCTTTCTGATAGGTGCTTCCGAGTCAATGATATGTTTAACAAGGACGGGGAGTGTGTCAGTTGTATCTAATTGAGTAAGACTTATGACCGAAGCGAGCGCTAAGAGGCGGTCGTCGGAATCGGTAAATTTTACAATCTGAGGAAGCGATGACTCGGCTTTAATTGCACCTGCAGTTCTTATGGCAGTTAGCCTAGTTTTTTCATTTTGAATCCCCAATGCAAGATATGGTTCCACCTGCTTGACTTTTTGTGAAAGAGCAAGTCTCCATGCGTTTAATGCCGCATGTCCCTTAGGGGATTGAAGATAATGAATTAATTTTTCATTTGCATCATCACCTAATACAGACATAACTATTTCAAATGCACGTAATTCTAATCTGCTTGCAGTGTGCAAATGGTTATCAAGCATCCACTCAAACGCAGGCAATCCTATTGCAACAAGTTCGTTTACATTTTCTTCAACTTCTTCCGTTAGTGTTCCTACACCCCATTGTGTTGCTTTCGCATATATTTTCTGAATTTCTATTTCTCCCGGAAATGGTTTTGAGCCGGGTTTTGGTCTTGATGTAGTTTGCTGTATTGTTGTAGTTTCATCTGTTTTTTGAGAGATATCATATGCGACAGCCCACATTCCAGAATACATAAAAACACCATCAGAAAAATTTCCTCGATACTTATCATTACCAGATATATCTACAAACACACCTATTGATCCGCTATCTCTTGCAGGGTTTCCAACTCCGGGTGGTCCATTATAGCTGTCGTTTCCGCTTGAATCAATAAAGATCCCCACTCCGTTTGCGTTACCCACACCGGGGCGGCTGTCCCCCCCCGCATAAGTATCATCTCCTTCTCTGTCAAGTAACATGGCGACTGCATAATCATGACCTATTGCGTGCATTGCTCCTCTACGCGTTGCATACACATCATTACCTTTTAAATCGAACAAGTATGCAGCGCATAGATGCATAGCAGAGGCTTGAGAATAGTAGTGTGCGGAGTATGTGTCGTGTCCTTCGCTGTCCATTAACGCACCAAGCGCAAACCAATAACTAGCACCTTGTGTATAAGTTCCTCCTGAATAGTTGTCGTTTCCTTTCAGATCGCACAGCAATCCAATACCGCCGCTGTATCCTCCTGTATCGTCACGATAGCCGTAAGATGCACCTTGAGCAAAGCAAATGTACGACTCCGGAACTAAAGGCGCACCACCCACCAAGCCGCCTGCTGTGTAGACGTCATCACCGTCATAATCTGCGAGTAAACCAAAACCTTGCGTTCGTGATGAGCCTTGAGAAAGAAAACCTGCATGATATCTGTCATCACCTCGTTTATCTATTAATGTTCCTGTTCCAAACATACCGAAACCTTGTGATAACGCTTCAGAACGGTACATATCATGCCCCCCCTCCTTAAGAAAGAATCCATGACCTGCTAAACCGGAGCCAAAAGTTAGACTACCTCCAAAGAATTTATCATGCCCCCCCATATCGAACAAAAAGCCGCAACCTAATAATCCTGCTCCTGCACTCAAGTCGTCCATTTTATAAGAGTCGTCTCCACTTAAATCAATAACAACCCCACAGTTTCTGACTCCGGCACCCATCCTTCCAACATAAGTGTCATTGCCTCCTAAATCTATAATTACCGACGCACTCGTTTCTCGGTGTACATCATTATCAAATCCTGCGACAATAATCTTTAATCCGCTAATCCTTAAAGTAACCACATCTTTGAAATCTCTGATAGTTTTGGATGCATTGGTGAGTTTTTGAATAGCTGATGAAAATTCTGTTCCTGCGCTGTCTACAGCTCGTCGTAGTTTTTTAAAATCCACTTTATCTAACAGTGCAAACGCTTGTTCAAGTGTTAGAGTTGATTTTTCTGAAAAACCAAATGTAATGCTTTCCTGGTCAGTTGCTATGTAGGGCAGAGATTCGATGAGTTCTCTTTGTTGTTCCACGCTTAATTCGGAAAGAGCACTTTTGATCAAACTGTTTGCTGAAATTACTGCTTCAACTACTCGCTGAACGGGCTCTCGGATGGGCTCAGGAAGACGCAAAAAATCAGAAGGCTTTAAGGTTCTTTGGATTAACATGCCCTCTACTTGCTCGTCGGGGTACATCATGGAGTGTATGAGTTTGCTAACAGTTAACCATGTGCTTTGGAAGACGTCTTCTTCCGGCGAAAGAGCGTTTTGGAACCTCAGA
Organism: uncultured Fimbriimonadales bacterium; assembly: GCA_964608695.1. Lineage (GTDB taxonomy): Bacteria > Armatimonadota > Fimbriimonadia > Fimbriimonadales > ATM1 > CAZSPF01. Next base: position 15,069 of record CAZSPF010000046.1, read on the forward strand.
AGATCATCAGCCACCCCCAAAGGGTCTGTCAATGCGCGGTCCACGATAGAAAGGCGGTATTTATCCGTGAAGACCCGTTTTTCAAATCCTAAATCCTCAATAGTAAAGTTCCCGATGTTCAACGCTCGCGCTAGTGCCTTGTGCTCTGTCTGAGTAAGTTGAGCAACTGAAATTAGAGTGGTAGAAAAGAAAAGAAGTGTAATAAAGCAAAAACTTCTGAGCTTCATAATGATTGTGTTCGATGTTTAAGCATGGAATCCCTGCAAGGAATAGTGCTTAAACTACGAAGCCATGTGGTAAAGTATGTGCCGAAATTTCACCTAACTTACAGGAAACCGAATCTATGCCTTACATCATAACCGAGCCGTGTATCGGCGTTAAAGACAAATCCTGTGTCACCGTTTGCCCTGTAGACTGTATCTACGAGGGTGATGAGATGCTGTTTATCAATCCTGATGAATGTATAGATTGCGGTTTGTGTGAGCCAGAATGCCCTGTAACAGCGATTTTTGTGGATACGGATGTTCCTGAAAATTGGAAAGATTACATCGAGAAAAATGCTGTGGAAGGAAGACGGTTAGCAGAAGAAAAAAAGGGTTAATTTAGATAATTGCATGAGTGGTCGTTTTGTGTTTTCTCCAGAAGTAATTTAACACGAACAGTTCAATGAATAGGGCTAACGTTACCGCAAATGTCATTGTAACGATATTCACTTGTTTAGAAATGACTAACCCCAAAACGAGTGCAATGGTTACTGATAAATACACAAACATAGATATCATGAGTGCATTTGTTTGTCTTGCCGCAGATAATTGACCTTTGAAAAACGATTGCAATGCTCCTAAAAATGGAATAAACGTTGCCGCTATTAAGCCGATTATTGCCAATGATGTAACATCACGAGGTACTTGCAGTAAATCGTTATAAATCCAAGAAGAAATCGGTGTAAGCATTAATAACAATAACACGCCTGATGTAACTAGGCCGGTTTTAAAACAAAATCTCATTAAAACTTTCTGTGTTTGCAGGTTTTTTTGAAGAGCAATTACGGCTTCTGGAAGCGCCATCCCCGGAGATCTAAACAAAAATAGCAGCTGACTTGCCGCCTCCCAAGCCGCCAAAGTGAGGATGGGATTGGTGGATTTTGCAAGCCCCCAAAATGCTATCGGTCTCGCTATTAACCAAAGCATGTTTGAAACTGAAAGGGGAAAATGAAACTTAATAATTGCGTTGTATGTGAGAAGTGGAAATTCATTGTTAATGGTGTCTGTTTTAATATCTTTCATTAAAGGGCGCGCTAAATAATGAACGAACAACGATTCCGCAAAAACTCCTGCAACAAGTGCTGATGCTCCGACTACGACTCCGCTAAATCTTCCATCGTGCAGCATAACTAACCCTACAACAATAATTGCAACTAATCGAATTATCGTTCCGTAACCTACTGCTCGTGTATTACCATGCCGAATTAAAATGCCTTGTGTGAACCTCCTCCATGCAATAGCCGCACTCCAAGGGATCATCACGATCAATCCGTATCGTGCAGATTCAGCAACCTCAGGCGGAGCATCTAATAAATTTGCTATGGGATGATAAATGGGGGTTAAAGCAATAATCGCACCAACAACTGTAACAACGAGCATTATGAACAGCGTGAAACGTTTAAGTAACCTTAGTGACTGATTGTTTACTCCTAATGCAGTAGCAGTTGCCAATAACCCTATTACAGGGGTTTCTATCCAAAACGAAATCGTCATAAAAAGGTTAAGTGCCGCTAAGGAAACAGCAGTATCCGGCAGGCGTGCGATGAACCAAGTTGTGGATGGCGACTCCAAAGCCATAAGAACCCATGAAGCGGCAAGTGGAAGAAAAAAAATAAAAACCTGCCTTTCTGTCAGCAAAGCTTGTTCATTAGACTGTTGAGTATGAGGGGATTTGTTCAACTTAATTTAGG
>CAZSPF010000047.1:0-9972 GCA_964608695.1 uncultured Fimbriimonadales bacterium
CCTTGAAATTCTACTGTTTTCTGATTTAAGGCGAAATAATTTGCTTTATCCCCATTTGGAATTCCGATGCTGATTTCATTTCGTTGTAATCCTCTCTCTTTTGCCCATTGTGTTTTTTCTGCATCAATCAAGTCGTTTGCACGAGTAAATTCGTAATCTACTTTTTGTGAGTTGAATGAAGCGTTTAAATACTTGGATTGCAAATTAAATGACCTACGATTTATTCCACCAAGTGCATCCTCTATTAAACTATCACTAAAAGAGAACGCACCTGCTCCGAAATTCATTTTTGCTCCAAAGCTTTGTCTGTAGATACCTTTCTCTTTTTGAAGTTGCTCTCTTTCTTTTTCGGCGATGTCTTTGAAGCGGCTGAAATTCTTGTCTATGTCTCTTGAGTTAAAGTAAAACTCTAAGCCTCCCGTTTTTATGTTATAGTCTTGCCACGTAATTTTAGAATTACCATCTTCGATTACTTGAAAACTATTCTTGAACTGTAAGTGTTTCTCGTTTCCGCCGTTAAAACCAAAGCCATACCTTGATAATCCTTTTTCTTTTTCTAATTGTTTAACTTGATTAGATTCTAATCCTGCTGATTCCAACATTCCGAAACCCGTAAATTTCTCACCGACTTGACGATAATCAGCAGTTATCTCCATTCCCGAGCCGATATCTGTTCTCACGTTTTGTTGAATGAATGAATCCGTTCCTTCTATGCCGGATTTTGGTGCGCTCTGATCCGGAGATGAGAAATCTGCGGCAACATTTGCTCGTTTTTGGCTGCTTACAAAATACAAGCCTGAGATGTTTGTTTTTCCCATGGAAAATTGATTTTGCAAGCCCACACCCTGCGTTTCCATTATGCTTCCGTCTGCAAAGCGCTGAGCACTGTTCATTCCCAAATACATTTTCAAGCTACCGTCTTGTTTAATGTTTAAAGACAAAGTTGGAAGAGTGCTCGCATCTTTTTGCTTAGAAATTTCTGGGTCGTGGCGATATGTAACCCGCACTACTTCATTCGACTTTAATGGAGCAGAGAGATAGACGACGCCTGAAAGGTAATCAACTGAATAGTCTTTACCTTCTTTAAATGAAGAACCTCCTGATTCTACACGCACGCTCCCGGGCACAACACCCCCGTATCGCAACGGAAAACCTAAACCTGAGCGATTTCCGTATATAACGTCTACCGCCGGTTTACCCCTCAAAGGAGCACTGCTCCCTTGTTTCTCCGTCGCGTCGTAAGAAAAGTTTTGAGATGACGCACTAATACACAGGGATAAAATTCCCGTTATCATCAGCACCCTCTTAAATTTTCTACACATAATCACACACAAACTTAGTAATTTATTTATCGGATTTTTTGTATTCCTCCGTTTTTGGTAGGCTTTGCTGGTTCTCGTTAGCAGTTCTTAATCGGTTTCTCAACCTTTCTCTGGCATGGTCCGGAATTTGGTCTCCTGTGCCAACAATGGTAGGTTTGGAAATCGTGTCATCTTGATTCTCATTGGCAAGAGCAATAACGTCCGGAGCTTCGGGCATAGGTTTACTTGCCAACATTGTTTCTTTTGGAACCTTAATCGCATCGCTTAAAGTCGGACTTCCCATTCCCAGCGTGTTTGTTTTCACATCTTCAGCAATACCGTTGGTGTTTTTGTTATTAACTGCTAAAGCATTTTTACTGATATTTTTTGATGTTGAAGGCTGACTGAACGTTCTCACGCTTAAATCATTTACGGTTAAAGTTGAAGTGTTATATTCGACTTCTTCGGGTAAACCCTCGAGTACATTGTTAGCAATTGATGAAGTGACTTCTGGTTTCTGAGTATCTAAGGCGTACTTTTCGTGTTCCGTTGAAATGGGTGAATTCGGGTTTACGAGCATGAGTGCGAGAATTCCTGCAGCAGATAGTGAGCCTACGGGTATCCAAGTCTTTCTGAGCCAAGAAAGGTTGAAGAGTGGCTCTTTTCTTGTGGTTTTTTCGAATATCGTGCTTTCGAGCCATGCAGGAGGCTCTTCGCTAATGTCCATCTTCAATTCTGAGTGAATTCTCATGGAAGCGAGGACTTCTCTCGCCGTGCTGTTTTCAGCGAGATATGCCTCAACAAGCCGTTTTTCTTTGTTTGTACACTCACCATCAGCGTATGCTGAAATGAGTTCAAACATCTCTTCATCAAGGCTTTGAGGGAGAGATGCGTCTTCTATGGCGTCCCAAATATCGTGTTTTTTGCTCATGTCTTCACCTATATTGTTTGGTTAGACAAGGATTGTGCTTAGAAGTGGCATGAATTAAGTTGAAAAAAAGTTAAATCCGGTAATTTTTACGGGGTGTTGAAATGTGAAGCATTACATGCCATAATTGCTTTTGGTTTCCGCAGACAACCGGTGCTTTCTAAAAAGCATAATCCCAATGGGTAAAGCCGGTCGAGGAGAACGCAAGACGTACCACACGATTTGTTGGGGGTTCTGCTTCTTGAGCGGAGCTCCCAAATTAGTTTTTGAGGTTCAAAAAAGTGGCAACACCAAAGAAAATAGACACAGTTGAGACTGCTCGAAATTGGCATAGCGAAGCCATTGGGCTAATTTTTACTGAATACAGCGGACTGTCCGTTTCAGAAATGCAAGAATTGCGGAAGAATGTCAGAGGATCCGGTGGCGAGTTTCGCGTGATAAAAAACACACTATTGAGGCTTGCGCTTGGTCAAGACACTATCGAAAAACTTCCGGATGAATTTCATAACGGACCTACTGCTACTGTTTTCGTGTTGAGAGATGAAGCCGGTTGTGCAAAGTCTCTTGCAACATTTGCAAAAACTCATCAAGCATTGAAAATTAAAGGTGCGTTTTTGGATGGAGCGGTTCTAACGGACAAAGAAGTAGATGCGCTTTCCAAATTACCATCAAAGCAAGATCTGCTTTCGATGATTGTGGGTTTAGTAGCTACACCTATTTCGAACATCGTGACTTGTGTAAATGAGATACTCGCAGGGCCTGTTAGAGCAGTCTCTGCAATTGCAGAAAAAGGTGGAGCGGTAGCCGAAGAACCTGCAAAATCCACAACAGAAGAGATAAAAACTGAAGAAGAACCTCAACAAGAAATAAAAGAGACATCAACAGAAACCTCTGAAACAATCGAAGCCACAAATGAGGAAACTCAAACCGAAACACAAACAGCAGAAACAAATCAAGAAGAATCCAAAAAGGAAGGAGAATAAAACATGGCAAATGCAGTTGAGCAAATCGTAGAGCAGATTGCAGGACTTACAGCACTGCAATTAAGTGAACTTAAAAAAGCACTGGAAGAAAAATTTGATGTAACAGCAGCAGCACCGATGGCAGTTGGCATGCCAATGATGGCAGGAGCTGGCGCCGGAGCAGCAGAAGCTGCTGAAGAAAAGACATCGTTTGATGCCGTGCTTACCGATGCAGGTGCACAAAAACTTCAGGTAATCAAAGTTGTGCGAGAGTTAACAGGTCTTGGCTTAAAAGAAGCGAAAGATTTGGTTGATGCCGCACCCAAACCTGTAAAAGAAGGCACCAACAAAGAAGAAGCTGAAAAAATTAAATCGGCGATTGAAGAAGTCGGCGGTAAAGTCGAAATAAAATAGCAACTCTTGCCAATGTGTCGGCAAATTGATTTTGTCGGACAGGTTTTAGGGTTTTCGTATGCGACTGCGCGGATGCGCAGTCGCATACTTTGTTTTTACTGTTTCCAAATCAAGATGAGTATAGACTTCCGTAGTAGCGACGTATTCGTGCCCCAATAATTCTTGCACACTGCGCAAATCAGCTCCAGCTTTCACGAGGTGCGATGCAAACGTATGTCTTAAAGTATGAGGTGATATGACTTTATCTATACCGGCTTTAACTGCCAATTCTTGAATGATCCTGAACACCCCTGAACGAGAGAGAGCATTACCTTTTGAATTGACAATTAATGCAGAAGCTTTCTTGTTTTTCAATAAAACTGGTCGTGCTTGCCCTAAATAACGCCTTAACCATTCGTGCGTCGTTACAGGGATAGGGACCATACGAGTTTTATTTCGCTTTCCTGTAACTCGAATTACGGATTCTGATGCATTGTAATCTTCTATTTGCAACGTAATAAGTTCACTCACGCGCATGCCTGTTCCGTATAAAAGTTCGAGCATTGCTCTGTCTCTTAATCCTTTTGCTGTATTTGTTTCACACGTTTCGAGTAATGTTATCATTTGTTCTAAGTCGAGAGATTTTGGAAGAGTCCTTTGTTTTTTCATTGAGAATGGATTAATTAGTTCTCCCTTTGGTCCTTGGTTGCGTTGAGACAAAAATTTTAAGAAAGTTCTTAATGCCGATAATTTTCTTGCGATTGTTCTCTGGGATAAATTGCTTTTCTTAAGTTCATTTTGGAACAACGTTGACGCATGTTCATCATAATTCTTCCATGATTTCCCTCCATGTTTTGTGAATGAGTTCATTGCCTGCTCTAAATCATGACGGTATGCCTGCACCGTGTTGATACTCGATGCTTTATGAATTCTTAGATAATCTAAGAACCATTCAACGGATTCACTTAGTTCTTCGTTTTTATTTTGAACACGCATATTGTTGGCTGTATATACATCAAATCATGAATACCATACGGATAACGATCTCGAAATATTTTTCTTACTTCAAGTCTTCCAAAGCTTTCTCCATCTTCCGGTCGTTCTGCAATTAGTGGTTTATCCCCCCAGAAAACAGATTTCAAGTAATATCTTTTTGACAGCAGTTCCATAAATTTTGTAAATTCCTCATTGTTAGTTCTGTCAAAATCTGCAAATTCAAAACTTGAGAACACAATGTAGTCAGGTTGATATTCAGTAATTAGTCTTGAGTCCCAATCTAACCTCTTCCCGTGACTATCTGCATATCTTAAAACTTGAGGGTTCTCAATCGCCATAAACTTAAGACGATTATTCGCGCCTAAAAAGCCTGTGTTTTTGAATAACGGGGGGGTGTAAAACCATGGATCTGTAACCAGCCCTATGGTTTGTTCTTTTGTAAGTTCGTTTAACAGCCATCTCGCAGATTGGTCTCTTGGGTCTGGAATGCGCATTAACTGAGTAAGACTAACAAAGCCTGTACTTGAAGCAAATGAAAAGCCGATAAACACAAAAATGACGCCTGCTAAGAACCGTGCTTTGTTACTCATTTTATGTAACTCAGAGAACAAATATCCAGTGCCAACTGCCAGAAACGGAAGCAATGGAAACACATATCTCATAAACTTCACTTCTGCAAGTGCAATTGTGAAATAAAAAATTAGCATGAAGAATGAAAACACAATGATCGGTTTAACTTGCCTTTTCACTCCGTAAATTAAGCCGACTACTCCAATTAAAACAGGTGCGAATCCAAAGGATGATATTAAATTACCAAGATGATAGATCCAGCCCGTTGTTGTTCCTGTAAACACAAGCCCGTGCCCTTCTGAAGTATGTCGAAGTTCGTATGTAAAATCATGTAAAAAACTTGAAAATTGTAAAATTGCTCCGGGAGTAGCAATAAGGAACCCGAAAATGAAACTTCCGATTAATATCATCCCGTATTTCAATCTCATTTGCTGTGGAAAAAACAATAATGCTGATAACCCAGCTATCAAAAATAATCCAAGGTTATACTTCGTTCCGGCAGATAAACCAATACACAAGCCACATAATGAAAGAAATAATCTATGTTTATCTTGTTTCTGATTAAGCACACTAACAAGAAAAAGTGCAGACAAAGTTAACCAAAATACTCCGAATATATCAACAGTTTGAAACCGAGAGTGCACAACGTGACCTGCCGATAGCATAAGAGTTAATGCTCCAACAAACGCACCTACAGGATGCGCGAAATACAATAGTATGAGAAAAACCAGAGCGACGGTCATAGAGCCAAAAAATGCAGAAATGACTCTTCCCGAAAGATGTACGGCAGAAGTTGTTTTCCATGTTTCAGCAGTGTCAGATTGAGTAGGAATCCAACCGTATGTAACTCCTAAATCCACAGATAATTTTAAGGTTGTTAAGTACAGTGTCCCGTAATTATAAAAATCTGGGAGAAAATAAGGTTGTGAAATTGCATACCCTGCTATTACAGGTTCGTCAGGATGCAGGGATTGATTTCTCATTTCATTTGGCAATCCCCACCCGATTCCCGTTAAACGAACAAAAAATGCGCTGATGAAAATTAACATGAACAATAAAACGATAACTTTTTTGTTTAGAGCCAAGTGTAGTTTACTAACCCGCTCTTCTGATAGATGTTCTTCCAAATTCACCATGTGATTTTAACACTACCAATAACGCTCTTACAACATTTGGGCAGTAATCATAACCTGCTCGAACTTTCACATACTCACTAGCTAGATATTCACCACGAGTATTGCGAATATCCAAGTATTCACAAACTGCACAGATTATGCGTGATTCTATAGGTATATCTTCTCCAATGGGAAGAAACTTTTCAGTAGAACCCGCAAATCGAACATGATGACATCGAACAATATCAGCAATGTGCAAAAACGGTGGAACAAAACTTAACATCCCGGCACTAATTTCAGGATGTCGTTTTATGATCTCGTACTCTTCGTGTGTTATTTGAGATGTTTTCTTTTTCCTTAATAAATAAAAAGGTATAGCTACATAACCGATATCACAGAGGTGAAGTGCCGTAATTAGGTTGTCAATTTCTTTTTTCGATAAAGAAAGTTGTTTCGCAACTTCCTTAGCTAAAAATATGGATTCATCTGTTTTCCCTTCAACTCCTGCACGTTTTTCAATTGCAGTTGAAAATATTTTCAGCGAGTTCAGTTTATTTTGTTTAGATTGATAAGGATGAATAAAAAAAACAAACAAAACAGTCAAAGTAATTGAACAAAGAGTAAACAGACATAACAAATACAAACTGTATTCCATCACGTTTTATTCTCCCTTTGCACGATTGAAGTAAAAACTTTAACTACCTTTTTATCAAACTGAGTTCCCGAACACCTATTTAGTTCTTCAATTGCTTCACTTTGTGTTTTTCGTGGTGCATAAGGTCGTTTTTCCTTCAGTTCAGACCCACCAACCATAGCATCGAATGCATCCACTACGGCGATAATTTTACTTTCCAGTGGAATTTGCTCATTTTTTAACTTAGAAGGATAACCATTACCATCAATTCTTTCATGATGGTGTTTTATCCATTTTGCAATAGGTTTGTAGTTACGTGATGATTCCAGTATTTCCGCTCCCAACACGCTATGCAATTTAACATGCTCATATTCTTCGGTTGATAATTTCCCTGGCTTTTCTAAAACTCTTTCATCAACCGCAATTTTTCCTAAATCATGTATGATTGCAGCCTCGCTCACACGCTGTGCTCTTGTATAAGAAACTCCAAGTGCTAAAGCGGTTTTTCTCCCTAATTCAGCAACTCGATGCATGTGCCCATGTGTGTAAGGATGCGTTCTTTGGAACATCCTTGTAAGTGCAATTAAGATATTCGTATGATCATTATGAAGTTTTCGAGAACTTAAAGCAAAAACATAAAAACTTATCAGGGCAGGAATTAGCACGAAACTGTGCAAAACATAATTTTTCACAAACAAATCAGTTAACAATGTGCCAACAAACACACAAACAGCAATGTCTGAAATGACCATTTGCCAGTGTAAAGGCTCTCCTCGTCTTGCTCTATTACTCAGTAATGCTATTCCGATTCTAAATCCAAACCATCCAATTAGAAAAAGAACTGACGTAAACACAAATTGCCTTGTATGTATAATTTGCTCACCAAAAAACTTCGCTAAAACAATTCCTGAAGACGCTGAAAAAGCAACAAACGACACAGGAACAAGTTTCTCTAATAGCTTATGTTTAGGACAATCAAACCTACCATGAATTAAATCAGCGAACAAAAAAGCAATGACACATACTGAAAAGGCATGAAAAGCACCCGAAACTACAAAAATGGCTGAAATCACAGCCGGAAGGGTATTAGGGAACGCATCCCTTCTTGCACGTCGAGGCGAGAGGGTCTCAGCAGATAGCGCAAGAAAAATCAGCATAAGGACTGCACCCACCGAAGTAGGCCTCGGTGAAGTATAAATCCCTAAACCAGCTAATATGACAACGACAGCCAGTGCCAAGACTGACTGATGCTTCCTCCCAAGGTTTTGCATCTGTCCTCGTATTTCGGTTCAACCCAAGCCGCAAAAGGTGAATCGAGCCGAGTATTTTTACTTGGATGGGTTTATACCTTATTTCTTTTTTAACAATGCTGTGCTCTTGAATCTCTCCTCATACACGGGTCCGGTTATTTGAGGGATGGTTACTGAGATATAACCTTCGCTTCCGGCTCTAACGCGGAACATGGTCAGATTTGAAGGTTCGAGGTAGAAGTCTATTGTTGCGTCAAATTGAATTTTTATCTCGGAGAAAGGAGCGCGCTTGATATCCACCCCCAGCATTTCGGCTACCAATGGAGCGGCATCGGTGCTTTGATTCACTGTTCCTTGAATCCAAACAACCCTTTTGCCTTCATGTTCAGTCATTCCCTTGTACATGTAAACCTTATCAAGTCTTGCGACTACGTTTTTGCCTTTGTCTGCACCGGTTTGTATTGTAGTCGGCGCATATCCTACCGTATCTTTCCAAGTACCGCCTACTTCGACTTCCCTCAAAGGCAGAACAGGCCCTAAATCGAAAAAGTTCACAAAGCCCGCCATTGAACGTATCTGCCACATCCAGCCACCAACGTCAAATTGCAAAAAAGCAGGATAGGCATTGACCAAGAATAAATTAACAGGTTTATGATCAAGTTTTTTATCATCTTTTGGAGAATCGTCTTTAATGGAGATAATGCTGTTTTTTCCTGACATAGTAAACAGGTAATTGTTATTCGCTTTTATTACCTCGTCTTTCGGGGGGGAGTCATAAGTTTCTCCCATTCGAACGTTGATAATATTTCTTTTAAACCTGACATCTGCAATACCATCAGGCTTCAAGCGTTCTGTCTCCAGTGTGTAAGTATAGTTAAATCTTTGGCTAAAAGGCATGAAAGTTTCCAATGGAACTTGACGAATATCCATCTGCATCCTGCTGGAAAAATCATATTCTAGTCTTTCTCCCTGTTTATACAATCGATTTAAGTCCACCGCTTGTAAAGGTGGTGAAACATTCGTTAGAGTCATCATTCCAATTATTGTCGTTATCATTTCATCCTCTCCGGTATGCTTACTCGTATTATATCCTCATCTTCTATGATGTTTCGCACCCTCATTTTCGTTACGCTGATTTTTTGGTGGTCGCTTGTATTCTGGACAAGCGGCGAAGGGGCATCTGGCGACTGGACAAAACGCTTGCTCCAAGACTGGCTTGGTTTACACGGGGCTTCTTTGGAGGTGGTGAACTATATTGTGCGTAAAACTGCGCACGTTGTCTACTACTTCATTTTAAGCATTTTATTGCTGAATGTGCTGTCTTGGACTAAATTACACCTTTCAAAGATCGTTTCTATGTGCTTTGTTCTCGCTTCTTTGACATCTGTTTTTGATGAATATCGTCAATCACTAACTGAAAGTAGGTCTGGTACAAGTATTGATTTAATTTATGATTTGATAGGCATTTTATTTGCAATTTATATTTATGTTAAAGCAAGCGGCCGCAAATAGTCTGCAACAGTTCTGCACTGAATTTTTTCTGGTTTGTTTTTCGCTTTCATAGAGATAATCAGTGCTTTAACTGTGTCTAAACTGGTGAGACAAGGTATCCCCATTTCAATACACGCTCGCCTGATCGCATAAGCTTCTTCTTCTGCTTCCGTGTTTTGACTTGGTGTGTTAACGAGAAGAACCACTTTCCCTGATCTCGTGAATTTCAAAATGTTATCTTCGGATTCTGATATTTTTAGGGCTTTTTTAGAAGGGATACCTGCATTGGACAAAAATTCGTGCGTGCCACTTGTTGCAGCTAAATCAAAGCC
>CAZSPF010000047.1:9990-12407 GCA_964608695.1 uncultured Fimbriimonadales bacterium
TTCCATAAGTTGTAAAGCAATTGAAATTACTTCTTTTTTATCCTCGTCACGCACAGTTAAAAGGGCTGTTCCTTGAGTTGGAAAGCACATCCCTGAGGCTACCATTGCCTTGTACAGCGCACTGGGATATTCTGCATCTATACCCATAACTTCTCCTGTGCTTTTCATTTCCGGTCCTAAGGTTGGTTCCACGCGAACAAGTTTTTGAAAACTAAACACCGGTGCCTTTACAGCAAACAGTGTGCTATGAGGGGGCGTATTTATGTTTTCGTGAACACCAAATTTCGAAACATTTTTGTTTATTGGATCCCAGATTCCGCTTTCATATCCTTGCTGTTTTAGCGATTCTCCCATTGCACAGCGTGTGGCAATTTTCACCATTGGCAAGCCAGTAACTTTGCTTAAGTACGGAACAGTTCTGCTTGCACGTGGATTAACCTCCAATACATAAACCGTATCATCCATTAAAACAAATTGGATATTCATCAATTAAATAAAATTTTATATTCTTTTAAACAAATTTCATCAATCCTTTTATTTTTAACTCTTTCGCAATGCTGCATGCATATTTTATCATTTGCTCTTGTAGCTCAACGGGAACGTTAACAGGTGGATAAACTGACATACTATCACCACTGTGTACTCCTGCTCTTTCAATGTGTTCCATTAATCCGGGAATTAGAGTGTCAACACCATCGGAAATAACATCAACCTCCGCTTCCATACCGTTTAAGTATTTATCAACGAGAACCGGTGCGCGGTCACTTACTTGCACAGCATTTACCATATAATTTTCTAATTCGTTGTCATTCCAGACTATTTGCATTGCTCGTCCACCGAGAACAAAACTCGGGCGAACAACCACGGGATATTCCACTTCCCTTGCTACGGAAATGGCATCAGATATTGTTGTAACCCCTCTACCGGGTGGCTTAGGGATTTTTAGTTTGCTAAGCATTTTTTCAAACTCATCTCTATCCTCTGCCTTCCTGATAGCCGAGTGATCGGTACCTAATATGTTGACACCCATTTCTTTAAGTTTATCTGCAAGATTTATAGAAGTTTGTCCGCCAAACTGTAACATTACTCCTATAGCATTTTCCCGCTCGATAATTCTAACAGCATCATCAACAGTAATCGGGTCGAAGTAAAGTGCATCGCCTGTGTCGAAGTCTGTGCTGACAGTTTCTGGGTTATTGTTTAAAATTACAGAGCGGTGTCCCATTTCGGACAATGCCCAAGCGCAGTGTACACACGAGTAATCAAATTCTATTCCTTGACCAATTCGAATAGGTCCGCTTCCCAAAATTAGCACAGAATTTTGATTGTGTGATTCAACAATATCGTTTTCTTTTTCTGATGTTGAATAGTAATAGGGAGTTTTGCTTTCAAACTCTCCTGCACAAGTGTCAACCATTTTGTAACCGACAGGTTTTTCGTATTCATGGTCTCTAATAATGTTTTGAATTTTCGTTAAAAACCATTTATCAATTTTTGAAAGCTTGTTTAGTTCATCTATTTTCCACTGCCTTCTTAAACCTTCTGCGATTGCCCATAATCTTTCATCTGTTGGCGTGGCAATTTGTTGTTTTAATTGTTTGTCATCCATAGTTTTGAACTTAGGATGATTTAAATCTTTTATACCGATTTCCAATCCTCTCACCGCTTTCATTAGTGCATCTTCGAAATTTCTATCAATTGCCATAACTTCGCCCGTCGCTTTCATTTGTGTCGATAATGTTCTGTCACCTGTAGAAAACTTATCGAAGGGCCAACGAGGGATTTTCACAACACAATAATCGAGTGCCGGCTCGAAGCAGGCTTTTGTTGTTTTTGTTACGGCATTTTCAATTTCATCCAAGGTTTTTCCTATTGCAACTTTAGCTGAAACTCGTGCAATCGGAAAACCAGTTGCTTTTGATGCAAGCGCAGATGAACGTGATACTCTCGGATTTACTTCGATGACATAGTAGTCAAAAGATTCCGGGTTTACGGCTAGTTGAACATTACACCCCCCTTCTACTCCTAATGCCCTGATTATTTTCAAAGATGCTGATCGGAGGATGTGGTACTCAATATCTGATAACGTCTGGGATGGAGCAACCACTATAGAATCTCCTGTATGGACTCCCATAGGGTCGAAATTCTCCATATTACAGATGGTAATGCAGTTATCTGCAGAATCTCTCATCACCTCATACTCAACCTCTTTCCAGCCCAGTAGCGACTTTTCCACGAGGATTTGGCTTCTCATGCTCAGGGACAGTCCCAACTTACCAATCTCCAATAACTCCTCTTTTGTGTGTGCAACGCCGCCACCTGTTCCACCCAATGTGTAAGCAGGACGAATAATACAAGGATACGGTGCAATTTCGGAAACCTCCGTTAATTCTGACTCATTGTTAACAATCCAACTT
>CAZSPF010000047.1:12417-16133 GCA_964608695.1 uncultured Fimbriimonadales bacterium
GGAACAGGCTCTCTTATTCTTCGCATAAGTTCGCGAAACTCTTCCCTGTCTTCAGCCATTTTTATTGCAGATAGTGGAGTGCCGAGAAGTTTTACATTGTATTTCTCTAAAATGCCGAGTTCATTAAGTTGTGTTGCAAGGTTTAACCCGGTTTGCCCCCCCAGTGATGGCAGCAAGCCGTCTGGCTTTTCCTGCGCAATAACTCGCTCACAAAATTCAACTGTTAATGGCTCTATGTAAACTCTGTCTGCAATCTCATCGTCAGTCATGATGGTCGCAGGATTACTGTTAATCAAAACAACTTCAAATCCCTCTTCCTGTAGTGCACGACATGCCTGCGTACCGGCGTAATCAAATTCAGCAGCCTGACCGATGACAATCGGTCCGCTTCCGATTACCATCACTTTTTTCATGACCTACCCCCCCCAATTCGATTTATAAACTCTTCAAAATATGGTCTGGAATCCCAAGGTCCAGGTGCAGCTTCTGGATGGTATTGGATGCTAAACGTTCCTAACCTCTCGTTTGTAATACCTTCAACAGTTCCATCGTTTAAGTTGATTTGTGAAATCTCGACACCTGTTCCACTTAACGAATCAGGGTTAACAGCATAACCATGATTTTGAGAAGTGATGGTTACTTTTCCGCTTTTTAAATCTTTTACCGGATGATTACTTCCTCTGTGTCCAAACTTCATCTTAAAAGTTTCACCACCCATTGCGTAAGCAAGAATTTGGTTCCCCAGACAAATTCCAAAAATTGGAATTTTCCCTAATAGGTTTTTAGCTGTTTGAATAACGTTGTTGAGATGCTTTGGATCGCCCGGACCGGGCGACAACACTACTCCATCCGGTTTCCATCCTAAAACTTCGTCATCGGTTACCGATTGCGGGAGAACTATTGATCTACACCCCAGTGCAGAAAATCTTCTTAAGATATTAAATTTCACACCACAATCGATCACAACCAATTTGCATTTGTATTCTGCTGTCGGGCTATCCACGGGTTCTTTTCCTTCGTAGCCCCATGCGTAAGGTGCGGTTGTGCTAACCTCCGAAACAAAATTGATTAACCCGTAATCAGGTGATCGCTTTAATTTATCAAGTGCAATATCCGGGGCATCATCCGTAATTATCCCCATGGTCACACCTGCGCTTCGGATTTTTATAGTTAATGCACGTGTGTCAACCCCTTGAATTGCCGGAATGTTTTTTTCTTTAAGAAATTCAGACAAAGATTTTTTACTTCTCCAATTGCTTGGAATTTCACATGCTTCTTTAACGATGAATCCGCGCACTTGCACCTTATCTGATTCGAAATCATCATCATTAATTCCGTAATTACCAATCAGCGGATAAGTAAGACAAACTATTTGACCGGCATAACTCGGGTCTGTGAGAATTTCTTGGTAACCGGTCATTCCGGTGTTAAAAACTACTTCTCCAAAAGCCTCATTCTGTCCACCAAGCGGTTGTCCGCTGAAGACTGCTCCATCACTTAAAACCAGATAGCGTGCCACTACTTTTAAGGCTCGCCGGACGCGCTAAAACAGTTTATAAGGCGTCTTGAGAACCCTCATAGTGTACCCCCAAATCTTAATGAAAATAACTCGCGCCGTTTACATCAATCACAACTCCGCTGAGATACTCCGACTCATCATTCATGAGAAATCTTGCGACAGCACCGATATCATCAACAGTTGCAACTCTACCTAACGGAATAGAAGCCTCAATGGCTTTTCTTCGTGTTTCCATGCCATGACGTGTCATGGCAGTTTCTACCCAACCCGGTGCCATTCCAAAAACACGAATTCCTAAGGGTGCGAGTTCAACTGCAAGCGACCGAGTGAGATTGATTTGTGCTGATTTGCTCGCAGCATATGCTGACGCTCCCGGCTCTCCGCGAAATCCTACTCGTGAACAGATATTTAAAATCTTTGGCATTTCAACCGAATTATTTTTCACATGTGTAACGAAAAATCTTGTAAGGCGCACTACTGAAAAAAAATTTGTTTCAAACGTTGACTCCCAGTTTTCTTCAAAATCCTCGTCGGAATCACAATCAAAGCTTACAGGATGATATATTCCTGCATTATTTACAAGTGCATGAAGTGTGCCTATGGATTCTGCCCATTCCCATAATTTTTCGCAATCTCCGGCATTTGATAAATCCGTACCAAAGGGAGCACAAATACCGTTAGTTTGTCGAGCAACTTCTTTTGCATCCGTTTCTTGTACTCGGTAATGAATAAGCGGTGTCCAATTATCTTTTGCAAGATGAATGGCAATTGCTTTACCTATTCCGCGAGAGGCACCTGTAATTAAAACATTTCTTTGCATTTTTAATTCCGATTATAAAACTTCCATCCCGGCTGAAAATCGCGTGATACATTTTGATTTGTGATTAATACGCGCACCATTTCAACAGGGATGCTGTTTTGTTGAAGAATGAAATCATGAAACTGTTTGTTTGTCATTTTTCCTGATCTCACTATTTCTTTGTGCAGCGCGTAGAACTGTAAACCTCCTATCATATATGCGGCTTGATATAGTGGAGAGTACATTCCGCTGAAAGAGCGACGTACTTCTCCTTCCGCGCTTGCGCGTTCGTGTCCTACCTTATCAATTAAGTAAGAAACACATTCTTCCGGTGTCATCATTCCCATGTGAAATTTCAGAGAAAAAACAATTCTTGCACATCGGTGCATACGCCAATAAAGCATGCCAACTTTGTCTTCCGCTGAACGAGCAAAATCCAAGTCCCAAAGCAGTAACTCCCAATACAATGCCCATCCCTCTCCCCAAAATGGGGTACTAAAAATTCTTCTGTGAGTGTTGTTTCGTGCATTCATGAATTGTTGAAGATGATGTCCCGGAATCAGCTCGTGATGAACAACTGCTCGTGAAAAGTGTTCGTTATTAGCACGCAAACTCATTAACTTTTCTTCATGAGACATTCCCGCGGTTGGAAATGCGACACTAATGACCTCCCCACCTGTAAAGAAAGGGGTGATTCTCTGTCTTTCAGGTGACATCATCTCCATTCTCCAAGTGGTTTTGGCAAGTTCGGGAATAGTCAGAAGATTTTTCAATTCTAAAAACTCTACAGCTTCATGTGCAAGTTCGTTTACAAGATAGGTTTGTTTCCCGGGTTCAACATGCAGAGTTTTTACATATTCTATGGCTTTTTTCCAGTCGTCACCAAAACCTAACTCGCGCGATGCTTTTTTGATTTCGTTTAAACACCACTCATACTCCTTTTCACCTATTGCTATGAGTTCTTCTGGAGTATGCGCAATCATCTCAGAACGAAGTTCTTGAATTAATGCTTCGCGGCCAATCGGATCTCCTATAACGATATCGTCTCCTCTTCTGGATCCGACTAATTGTTCACGCACTAATCCCGCATAGCTTTGCAGTGCTGTATCAGCTGTTTTGTATGGTTGCTCGCACCACCACGTAAACATTGGGTCATACGAGTAATAGAACTCGTACCATCGCCTTAAATCATTTCTATAACTGTTAATAACATTAACTGCTCTATTAGCACTCGAACGATCAATATTCACCCCTTGTCTAATCCTTTCGCTCGCTATATCAATTTGATTCTTAATTTCATTAAGTTTTTCCGCAGTTTTTTGTGCATCCATAATTTCAATCTTCATTCGACTCTCAAATAGTTCGATAATGACACTTGAAAATGGAATTAGTTGTTCT
>CAZSPF010000048.1:0-5577 GCA_964608695.1 uncultured Fimbriimonadales bacterium
TTAGAAGAAAAGGATTCATTTGTAGTCAATCGCTCAAAAGCGAAACCTAAGGCAAGGCCAAAACTCGAATGGCCTAAAGCAAAAAAGGAAAAGAGATCTAAAGAAGAACAAGTGGAAGCAGCAGTAGAAACACAAGAAACGTCATCTGAAGTTTTACCTGAGGAAGTTAAATCGGAAACGCAACAAGAGCCCGAAACATTCCAAGCAGAAGCAACAATGCAAGAAACAGAAGGTGCTGAAGAAGAAAATAAGGAGGAAAATTAATGGGGCAGAAAGTTCATCCTATTGGTTTTCGCATTGGCGTGATAAGAGAGCCGGATAGCCGGTGGTACGTCCATAAAAAACAATATCCAGCACTCTTAGAAAACGATTTTAAAATTAGAAAGTTTATTAGCGATAGAATCGGGAAAGGTGTTATAAGCCGTGTTGATATAGAAAGGGCAGCGAATAAAGTTCGCGTAACACTCTTAACCGCCAGGCCTGGAGCTATCATTGGAAAAGGCGGGAAGGGAATTGACGACTTAACAATGGAACTGCAGAAGATTGTAGGAAAACAAGATTCGACTGCAAGAATCCATGTAAACGTTAGCGAGATTCGTCAACCGGATTTGGATGCACAACTCGTTGCTGAAAACATTGCGATACAAATTGAAAAACGAATCGCTCCCAGAAGAGCCATGCGTTCTGCCATTTCACGCGCATTGCGAATGAACTGTCGTGGAATAAAAGTGATCGTCAGCGGACGTTTGGGGGGGGCAGAAATTGCAAGAAGTGAGCAAGAGAAATTAGGAAAGGTTCCTTTGCACACTTTGCGTGCGGATATTGATTACGGTTTTGCACAAGCATACACAACGTATGGCGTTATAGGCGTAAAAGTTTGGATTTATAGAGGTGAAGTGCTTCCTGAAAAAGAACAGATGATAGAAGCAACTGCACCGAAAGCTAGAAAGCAGAAAGAAAAAGCAGTTGAGTCAGTTGTTTCTGAAGAAACAACTGATGTTGCATCTGCGGTGCCTGAGGTGAGTTTGGAAATGGAAGAAATAACAGCAGAAACATCCAATGAGGAGGTGACCGAAGATGTTGATGCCTAAACGCGTTAAACACAGAAAGCAAGGCCGCGGAAGAATGAAGGGCACCTCTAAGGGTGCAACAAAACTTGATTTTGGAGATTTTGGAATTCAGGCTCTTGAGCCGGGTTGGATTACAAACCGTCAGATAGAAGCCGCACGAATTGCAATGACACGCTACATTAAGCGTGGCGGAAAAGTATGGATTCGTATATTCCCTGACAAACCGTTTACAAAGAAACCGGCTGAAACTCGAATGGGATCGGGTAAAGGAAACGTGGAAGGTTGGGTAGCGGTTGTAAAACCCGGAAGAGTTTTATTTGAGATGTCGGGTGTTAATACTGACACAGCGAAAGAGGCGATGCGATTGGCATCTCATAAGCTTCCAATTAAAACGAAGTTTGTTACAAAAAAAGATTTTCCGGATCATGCAGAGATGGAATCTGGAAAGACAGACTTTGTTGCTCATCCACCTAAGTTTGTAACGGAACGACAACAACAACCAGCACAAGAAGCAACACAGGATGAATCATGAAAGCCATAGAGACAAAAGAGTTAAGAGATAAATCTGTAAAAGAATTGGAAACAATGCTTGAGAAAGAACGTGCGGCATTGTATGATATGCGTCGTAAGAGTGCAATGCGTGATTTAAAAGACACGCGCTCTCTGACAGTTCAACGACATAACATTGCGCGCATTCTTACGATCATTACAGAGAAACAGAAGGAGATATCGTAATGGCGGAAACTCAAACACAAAGAAATCGCCGCAAAGTTCGTGTAGGAACTGTAGTATCTAACAAGATGGATAAGACAGTGGTAATTCGCGTACAAAGACAGATGCAGCACCCTCTATACAAGAAGACTGTTATTCGAAGCAATAAATTTAAAGCGCATGATGAAATGGGTTGTGATGTGGGCGATATGGTTGAAATAATGGAAACAAGACCGATAAGTAAAGAAAAAAGGTGGAGAGTTTCAAGAATTTTGGAGAAAGTGAAATAACAAAGAAGATTTTGGAGCACACGGATGATACAACAATATTCAAGACTAAAAGTAGCAGATAACTCGGGCGCGCGGGAAGTAATGTGTATTCGCGTTTTAAAAGGTTCTCAACCGCGATACGGGCGTGTGGGTGATGTTATCGTTGCATCGGTGAAAACGGCCGTGCCTAACATGCCCATTAAAAAAGGTGATGTCGTTCGCGCGGTTATAGTGAGAACAAAAAAAATGATACGACGACCGGATGGAAGCACGCTGAAATTCGATGAGAATGCATGCGTGATATTGAATCCTGCAGGTGAACCGCGAGGTACGCGAATTTTCGGTCCGGTAGCAAGAGAGTTGCGAGATAAAGAGTATATGAAAATTGTATCGCTCGCTCCAGAGGTGTTGTAATGCCAGGTAATGCAAAAGTGAAAATGAAAATTAAGAAAGGAGATTTGGTAGAAATCATCTCCGGCAAAGATCGTGGTCAGCGCGGTCGGGTGATTCGTGTCATTCCGGAAAAACTGCAAGTGGTAGTAGAAGGTTTAACAAAAGACAAAGAGGGCAGGCAGGTACCTTTAAATGCAGCAACAAAACATAAGAAGCCCAGAGGTCCGCAAGACAAGGGTGAAAAACTTCGCGTGCCTATGCCGTTGCATGTGAGCAAAGTTATGCTTGTTGACCCGCATGGTGATAAACCTACTCGAGTCGGGAGACGCATTGAAGAAAACAAGCTCGTACGCTATGCAAAAACAAGCAATGAAACCATTGATGTTGATTAAGGAATAGAAGATGGCAAAACAGGATAACAAAGCAAATCGGAAGGCGGAACCGCGGTAGTTGTAAAACCACCGCGGAGTCGTTTGCGTGATGTGTGGCAGGAAAAAATTGTTCCTGAAATGACAAAGGAGTTTTCTTATAAGTCAAGCATGCAAGTTCCGCGTTTAACAAAGATAGTGGTGAACATGGGGGTTGGAGGTGCAGTAAAAGAAGCAAAACTGCTCGACAACTCTGTACGTGATTTAACCATTATTACGGGACAGAAGCCGGTTATCACAAGTTCTCGAAAAGCGATTTCAAACTTCAGGCTGCGAGAGAACATGAAAATCGGCGCGAAAGTTACCCTGCGCGGAGAACGCATGTATCACTTTTTGGACAAGTTGATTACTGTAGTGCTTCCTCGAATGAGAGACTTTCAAGGCTTAAGCCCGAAGTCGTTTGACGGTCGAGGAAATTACTCGATGGGATTAAAAGAGCAGCTCGTGTTCCCTGAGATTAACTACGATACGTTTGACAGAATACGCGGAATGGATATTACGATTTGCACCACAGCCAAAACAGATGAAGAGGCAAGAGCATTCTTAAAAAAGTTTGGTATGCCATTCAGAGAAAAATAAACTACAAGGAGAAAATCGGAAAGAGTGGAATATACGCCTGAAAAAATTAGAAATGTAGCGATAGTAGGACACGGTGGTTCAGGAAAAACAACACTTGTAGAGCAACTCCTATGGGCAGCAGGTGCCATCGAAAGATTAGGTTCAGTTGATCAAGGCAACTCACACTCCGATTTCGATCCGATAGAAATTAAAAGAAAAATAAGTATTAGCGCTTCGATTCTTCCCTTAGAGTGGAAAGGTCATAAAATAAATTTGATTGATGTACCGGGTTATCCGGATTTTATTGGTGATTTATATGGAGTTTCACAAGTAGTTGAAGCGATGATTATTGTTACGCCTGCACAAGCAACTTTAGATGTGGGATTTGATAACGCATATGAAATAGCGGAAGAAAATGGCATTTCTCGAATAATTTTCGTAAATAAAATGGAAAGAGATAACGCAGATTATGCGAATCTCATTAAAAACCTCGATAAAAGATTTGGCAAAAAAGCAGTTCCTGTGCAAGTTCCCATAGGAGTGCAGACATCGTTTAAAGGTGTGTTCGATTTAATTGATGGGAAGGTTCATACGGGTGATGCGAAGAATGAAAGTACTTCTGAGCCGGATACAGCACTTTTATCAGAAGTGGTAAATGCGAAATCTTTATTAATGGACGCAGCAGCGGAAGGTGATGACAGTTTAATTGAAAAATATCTTGAAGGAGAATCTTTAACTGAGGAAGAGATAATTGTTGGCTTAGAGAAGGGCGTTTCACACGGGAAAGTTATTCCGATACTTTGCGGTTCGGCATTGCAAGGTGTTGGGATCATCCCATTGTTAGATCATATAATAGGACTGGTTCCAAGTCCTGCTGAAAAACCGATTAAAAATGGCGACGAAGAGATTCCAGCAGATCCAAGTGCACCTTTAATGGCTTATGTTTTCAAAACAACGGCAGACCCGTTCGTGGGAAGAATCAACTATGTAAGAGTTCTGAGCGGAACCCTAAAACCGGATTCAGCAATTAAAAATACAACGACAGAAGAATCGGAACGCATTGGTTCGCTCTTTTTCCCAAAAGGAAAAGAACAAAAACCAGCAACACAAGTAATTGCCGGAGATATTGCGGCGTTATCAAAATTGCAGAAAACAAAAACCGGAGACACTCTTTGCGATCCGAAGAGCATGCGTGCATTCAAACCGAAACCTTTCCCTGATCCTATTTATCGAGTTGCAATCATTCCCAACTCAAAACAGGATGAAGATAAACTTGGTAGTGCGCTACAGAGAATAGAAGATGAGGACCCAACCTTCCACCATCAAAGAGACCCTGAAAGTGGTCAAGAGCTTATCGAGGGCATGGGAGACATTCATCTCGATGTGTTTATTGAAAAATTGCGTGAAAAATTCGGCGTCAACGTGTCAACGGAAGACGCAAAAGTTCCTTACCGCGAAACGATAAAAATTCCAGCCAAAGCACAAGGCAAATATAAGAAACAAAGCGGCGGTCGTGGTCAGTATGGCGATTGCCATATTGAAATCACACCTTTGCCAAGAGGCTCAGGGTTCGAATTTACCGACAGCATTGTAGGTGGTGCGATTCCGAAAAACTATCTTCCTGCAATTGAAAAAGGCATAGTAGAAACCATGAAGAAAGGGGTACTGGCAGGGTATCCGGTGGTTGATGTGAAATGCAATGTGTTTCACGGCAGTTATCACGATGTGGACTCAAGCGAGCAGGCATTCAAAATGGCAGGCTCAATGGCGTTTAAAGCAGCATCCGAGCAAGCGCAAAGGACAATTCTTGAGCCAATCATGACCTTAGAGGTTGACGTTCCGGAGGAGTTTACAGGAGATGTTATGGGAGACCTTAACACTCGCCGTGGAAGACCCCTTGGCATGGAGATGATTGCTCCCGGCAAGCAGAGGATTCGAGCAGAAGTGCCCATGGCTACTATGATGAAGTACGCACTCGACCTCCGTTCGATAACCAAAGGAAGGGGGCGGTTTAGGGCAAAGTTTGAACGATATGAGGAACTTCCCTCGAACGAGCAGCAACCTCTCATAAACGACTATATGAAGCGAAGAGGGCAGGAGGTTGAGGAATAAAGGGTAAAATAGCGTTTCCCGTTTTATCTCTAAAAA
>CAZSPF010000048.1:5593-14217 GCA_964608695.1 uncultured Fimbriimonadales bacterium
AACTACGAACTATGGCTAAGAAATGTTTAATCGTAAAGCAAAAGCGTAAACCGAAATATAGGGTGCGCCAGTATAACCGGTGCAGTCTCTGCGGTAGGTCGCGTGGATATTTTAGGTATTTCGGTGTGTGCCGTATCTGCTTACGAGAACTCGCTTCTAAAGGCCTACTTCCGGGAGTGAAAAAATCCAGCTGGTGAAGAATTATGCATAGTGACCCCATTGCAGATCTGCTAACAAGAATTCGTAACGGTTTTTCGGCAAAGAAGAAAAGCGTCGAAGTTCCGCACAGCAAATTAAAAGAGGAAGTAGCACGACTTCTGAAGGAAGAAGGAGTGATTGCTGATTACTCTGTAATTAAAGAGTCGAAGTTCCCTGAGATCAGGATTTTGTTGAAATATAACAGTCAACGTAAACCTATGGTGCACGAACTTAAAAGAATAAGTAAGCCTGGTTTAAGAGTTTATAAGTCTGCTGATGAAGTAACCCCTGTGCGCTCAGGAATAGGCACTCAGATTTTGTCTACAAATCAAGGATTGATGACTGACAGAGAAGCAAGGAAGCGAAAAATTGGCGGCGAAGTTATTTGTGAGTTTTGGTAGGAAGTAAATGTCGAGAATAGGATTAAAACCAATTACAGTACCGAGCGGGGTTACAGTAAATGTTTCCCCGGATAATGTCGTTTCTGTAAAAGGACCCAAAGGCGATTTATCACAGAAAATTCACCCAGATATAAAAGTTGAACAAGGAGATGGTCAATTAAAGGTGGCTCGTCCAAGTGAAGACGCATTACACAGAAGCCAGCACGGTTTAGCTCGCACTCTCATAAATAACATGGTGGTAGGCGTGAGTGAAGGGTTTGAAGTAGTTTTAGAAGTTCATGGTGTAGGGTATAGAGCACAAGTCGAAGGCGAAGAATTAGTTTTAAACATAGGGTTTTCTCACCCTGTAAGAATCAAAGCAAGGCCCGGAATAAAGTTTGAGACCGGTCAAGAGGAGAGATCAAGAATTATTCAAATTAAAATTCAAGGAATTGACAAGCAATTGGTAGGACAATCAGCAGCAGATATTCGAAGTGTTCGCCCCCCCGACCCATATAAAGGTAAGGGGATTCGATATAAGGGTGAAGTTGTAAAGCTGAAACAAGGTAAGCGAGCTACAGCATAATACGGAAACGATATGAGTAAAAAGAGTGGAAACGAAATGCGCGTGATTAGGCATAAGCGCCTAAGAAAACATATGCGCGGAACAGCAGAACGACCTCGTCTTGCTGTGTTTCGTAGTTTACGAAATATAACAGTTCAATTGATTGATGATGACAAAGGCAATACGATTTGTTCTGCTACAAGCTTGGAAAAAGCCGTTAACGCAGGTGGAAACAAGCAAGGTGCAAAAGAGGTTGGAAAACTCATTGCACAAAGGGCAAAAGAAAAAGGAATTACAAGAGTAGTTTTCGATAGGGGCGGATACAGATATACCGGTCGTGTCGCATCTTTAGCAGATGCCGCTCGTGAAAACGGATTGGAGTTTTAATAAATGCGCAGACAACAGCAAACACAAAGACAAGACAATGATGGCATGGACGTGAGAGTCGTGCAGACTAACCGTGTGTCGAAAACATTAAAAGGCGGCAAAACTGCTTCTTGGAGTGTTTTAGTTGTAGTGGGAGATAAAAATGGAAAAGTGGGGGCAGGATTGGGGAAAGCACGCGGTACACCTGACGCAATTAGAAAGGGTGAAGAAACAGCAAAGAAAAATATGATTTCTGTGCCCATGGTTGATGGGACTATCCCGCATTACGTTGTTGGCAAACTGGGTGCAACTCAAGTTCTTTTGAGACCTGCTACACCGGGCACTGGTGTTGTTGCAGGGGGGGCAGTAAGGGCGATTTTAGAAGCTGCAGGGCTTAGCGATGTTTTGGCAAAAACCTTAGGCAGTCGAAACGCTATAAATTGTGCATGGGCAGCAATTGATGCATTAAAGCAGTTATCACAACCTGAGAAGCACGCACAACAAAGAGGATTGGAATTAAAGAAAATAGCACCTTGGCATGTGAAAGATAAGACAGAGGAAACTACAGATGAAGTTACGAGTGAAGTTAGTTAGATCAACGATTGGTCGCACGCCGGCACAAAGAAAAACGGTTACTGCGCTTGGATTAAGAAAAATCAATCAAGAAGTCGTACATGAAGACTCTGATTCAATTCGTGGCATGTTATTGAAAGTTAAACACCTTGTTGAAGTTCATCCTGTGGAGGATAAGAATGAGAATTGACGATTTGAAGCCTGCAGAAGGCAGCAAGAAACGGAGTAAAAGAGTCGGTAGAGGAATAGGAAGCGGAAGCGGAAAAACAAGCGGACGCGGACATAAAGGTCAAAAATCACGACGTCAGATTCATCCGAGATTTGAAGGCGGGCAGACTCCCATTCATCGCAGACTGCCAGTAAAGAAAGGTTTTAGAAACCCAAATAAAAAAGAATACGCGGTCTTGAATCTCAATGTATTGGAAGAAGCATTTGAAAAAGGTGCGGAGGTAACTCCTGAGGTTGTGATGGGTAAAGGCTTAATAGGGAATCTTAAAGACGGGTTGAAAGTATTGGGCTTTGGAGAAATAAAAAAATCTCTTAAGGTATCCGCACACGGCTTCAGTAAAACAGCAGAAGAAAAAATTAAAAAAGCCGGAGGCGAGGTTATCCGACTGTGAATTTTTGGACAACCATCAAAGCCGCTTGGGCAGAACCTGACTTAAGACAAAGAATACTATTTATATTATAGGTGTTCATATTCAGGTACCTATCGGAAATATTGATCCGGAAGTCATCAAGAAAACTCTTGAAGAAAATGACATTCTTCAGTTGATTAGTATGTTTTCCGGTGGTGCGTTAAGACGTCTCAGTATATTTGCACTGGGATTAAACCCTTACATTACGTCTTCGATTATTATGCAGTTGATGAAGGCTGCGATCCCTGCTCTCAAAAAAGAAGCGCAAGAGGGGGGGCAATACGAAAGAATGAAAATGGCACAAAGAACGCGCGCACTAACACTTGTGCTTTGCGGATTCCAAGGCTGGGGATTTTTAGCATTAATTTCGCAAGGTATTCCACTCACCCTTTTCGATAGGATCAGCGTTGTCATGCTTTGGACAGCAGGTGCAATGATGGTTCTTTGGCTGGGCGAACAAATTCAAGAAAAGGGGATCGGACAAGGCGTGTCTTTGATGATTTTCGCCGGGATCGTAATTTCATTTCCACAACAAACCTCACTTGTTGCAGAAGAAATGCGTGGAGGATTAATACAAATCTGGCAAGTACTGCTCCTCGTCCTTATCTTTATTGCTCTTACAACATTCATTGTTTTCTTTACTCAAGCACAAAGAAGAATCATGATTCAGCATATGCGTAGAGCTGCGGGAACTAAAATGATAAGTGGTGGTTCGTCCTATCTACCCATACCGGTAAATGCCGCAGGGGTTATCCCGATTATCTTTGCAGTAACGTTAATTTATTTCCCTTCGCAGTTTGCGAGCATGTTTCGAACAACGTGGATAGGTGATGTTTTCGGTCAGATATCATTATTTATGAACCCTGCACCGGGAAGCGCATTTTGGTATCACTGGGCTGTGGGAACTGTTGTTTATGCGTTGTTAATCTTCGGGTTCACATATTTCTACACGGCAATCCAATATGACGTTTCTGATATCGCCTCACAACTTCGCAGAACAGGCGCATATATCCCGGGTGTAAGGCAAGGAAAACAAACGGAACAGTTCCTTGATCAAGTGATCACTCGTATTACGGCTGTTGGTGCATTATTCCTTTCGTTCTGTGCTTTATTCCCATATTGGATTCCTGTTTTTACAGGTATTCAGGCGTTCGGATTTTTAGGAAGTACATCGTTGTTGATTATTGTAAGTGTTGTTTTAGACTTAATGCGCCAGATAGAAGCAAACTTGATCATGAAGGGTTACAGCCGATAATTTAGTTATGCCTTTAAGAATAGTTTTATTAGGACTTCCCGGAGTGGGAAAAGGTACGCAAGCAAAACTGTTATCTCAACACACTCAAACGCCGCATGTTTCCACCGGAGACATTATTAGATCAGCCATACAAGCAAAAACACCTCTTGGTGTAACTGCAGAGGAGTATATGAAAGCAGGAAATCTCGTGCCTGATGAAGTGGTTATTGGTGTTATTCAAGATTGGATAAAAAGTGAAAATGCTATAAATGGATTCTTATTGGACGGTTTTCCAAGAACAGTTGCGCAAGCAGAAGCGCTTGAAACTATTTTAAAGGAAAATGAAATTACATTAGATGCAGTTTTGTATTTCACAGCACCCATAGGTGTTGTAAAAGAACGTTTATATAATCGAGCAAAGATAGAAGGAAGGGCAGACGACTCGATGGAAGTTATTGAACAAAGAATTAAAGTGTACCAAGAACAAACCTTACCACTTATTGAATTTTACAAAGAAAAAAACTTGTTAAA
Source organism: uncultured Fimbriimonadales bacterium (assembly GCA_964608695.1). Taxonomy (GTDB): domain Bacteria; phylum Armatimonadota; class Fimbriimonadia; order Fimbriimonadales; family ATM1; genus CAZSPF01. The sequence continues at coordinate 10,079 of CAZSPF010000048.1, forward strand.
GGAAATAGACGGAACTAAAGATATTGAGACGGTATTTGGTTTTATTAAGGAAGAGCTTAATTTATGATTATTGTTAAAGACAAATCGGCGATCGAAAAGATGCGATACTGTGGAAAGATTGTTGTCAATGCATTAAACGAAATGTCTCAAAACATTAAACCGGGTGTTACTACAGATACGTTGAACGATATTGGAGAAAGAGTTTTAGAAAAGTTTGGGGCTTCGCCATCCTTTAAAGGATACAGGGGCTTTCCTAAAGCAGTTTGTATTTCTGTAAATGAAGAAGTGGTGCATGGAATTCCGGGTAATCGAGTATTGGAAGAGGGAGACATCGTTACACTTGATATAGGAGCGTATCACGACGGCTACCACGGAGACAGTGCTTGGACATACCCTGTAGGGAAAATAAGCGATGATGCCCGAAGACTCCTCAATGTAACAAGAGAAAGCCTTATGCAAGGAATTGCACAGGCAAAACCCGGTAAAAGCATTGGAGATATAAGCCACGCTATACAATCTTATGTAGAAAGAAACTCTTACAGCGTGGTGAGGGATTTGGTTGGGCACGGAATTGGTGAAAACTTACATGAGGAGCCAAGTGTTCCTAATTTCGGGAAGCCCGGGACAGGACCGCGCCTAAAACCCGGCATGACGCTTTGTATCGAACCTATGATAAATCAAGGAAGAAAGGATGTGGTAACTCTGTCGGATGGCTGGACGGTTGTTGCTGCTGATGGTAAATTATCTGCCCACTTTGAGCATATGGTTTACATAACTGAAAACGGGCCTGAAATACTCACAAAATTGGAGGATAATGTAGACTAACATGAGCGATCCCAAGCGCAAAGTTAAAACTAGTGACAAAGAGCGTGGCATCGAGGTCGAAGGTGTAGTTCTGGAAAGGCTTCCGGGCGAGAAGTTTCGAGTTCAACTCGAAGGGGGTCAGGAAGTCTTAGCCCATATCAGCGGGAAGATGAGGATGCACTATATTCGCATCCTGCCCGGTGACAAGGTCAAGTTAGAACTCACCCCTTACGACCTAACAAGAGGCAGAATCACGTATAGACTACGGTAGGTGTTGAACCTCAAAAGATTGACATGTTGAGGTATAATTAACATTCGTGTCGCTTGGCGAGCCCCCGTTTCTACGTCTGGGTATCCGTGAGCGAGGTTGTTTCATGAAAGTCAGAGCAAGTGTTAAAAAAATGTGTGAGAACTGCAAGATCGTCCGGCGCAAGGGCGTCGTGCGGGTGCTTTGCAGTAACCCAAAGCACAAGCAAAGGCAAGGATAAGGAGATTTAGTATTTGGCACGTATAGCAGGCGTAGATTTACCGCGAGATAAAAAAGTTTCATACGCTCTTCCATATCTTTACGGCATTGGAAGAAAAACAGCCGCAAGGATCTGTGAAGCGGCAGGGATTGATGCTAATCGAAAGATGCGCGATTTAAGTGACGCAGAAGTAGCAAAACTCCGCGAAGTCATAGACAGAGATTTTCAAGTCGAGGGAGATTTACGAAAAGACGTTCAGCAGAACATTAGAAGGCTTATCGAAATTGGATGTTATCGCGGAGTTAGACACAGAAAAGGTTTACCTGTAAGAGGGCAAAGAACACGTCATAACGCACGAACAAGAAAAGGACCTAAGAAGACAGTAGCCGGGAAAAAGAAGGCAGTGAAATAAGGCAAGGAGTTGTAATTAATAAATGGCTAGAAAACAAACAACGAAATCTAAATCGAAAACACAGAAAAGCTGCCTTCACGGCGTTGCACATATACAATCAACGTTTAACAACACTATCGTTACGATAACAGACAAATCCGGAAACGTGCTGTGTTGGTCAAGCGCAGGAAGAGCAGGTTTTAAAGGAAGTAGAAAAGGAACACCGTTTGCAGCGCAAGTTGCTGCAGAAGCCGCAGCAAAGCAAGCACAGGACTTTGGAATGAGGCGCGTCGATATTTATGTGCAAGGCCCGGGAAGTGGGCGGGAAACAGCTATCCGTGCCATTCAAGCCGCAGGGATTGATGTCACTTTAATCAGAGACGTTACTCCGTTGCCACACAACGGATGCAGACCGCCAAAGCAGAGAAGAGTTTAATAAGAGGTAGTCATGTCAGTAATTTGGGATTCAAAATGCAGATATTGCCGCAGAGCGGGTGTTAAACTTTTTTTGAAAGGCGCTCGTTGCAAATCACGCAAGTGCGCCATGGAAAAAGATAAACGAAAAAAACCTCCGGGACAGCATGGAGAGGATGCAATACGTAAAAAAGTCACAGAATTTGGTGAGCAACTGCAAGAAAAGCAGAAACTTAAAAGAATGTACCAACTTCGCGAAGGGCAGTTTTCTGCATATATGGAAGAAGCCACAAGGCGCAGAGGTGTCACAGGTGAAAACTTGCTCGAATTACTCGAAACAAGATTGGATAATGTAATTTATAGAATAGGATGGGCATCTTCACGAGGTCAAGCAAGACAACTTGTGAGTCACAGATTTTTCACAGTAAATGGGAAACGTGTAAACGTACCGAGTTATCAAACAAGACCGGGTGATGTTATAGCACTTCATGAAAGTAAACGAGAAACAAACTACATGAAAGAGCAGGGAATTGAAAAGGTAACTTTAACTTCTACCCCCCCTTGGATAAGTTTTGATCAAAGCACGTACGAAGCAAAAATTTTACGTGTCCCTACAAGGGATGAAATTGACACTCAAATAAGCGAACAACTTATAGTTGAGTTCTATACGAGATAAAAACCATGATTCAACCAACAATAGAGACTTTGGAATTAACGAATACCTACGGGAAATTCGTTTTGTCACCTCTTCAACGCGGCCTCGGGCAGACTATCGGAAATGCATTTCGAAGAATGCTATTAGGGCAGATACCGGGTGCCGCAATAAAGGCAGTGCGCGTGGAAGGCGTACTGCATGAGTTCGCACCTATTCCCGGCGTGAAGGAAGACATGAATGAAGTTCTTCTAAACCTGCGCGACTTAGCGATAAGAGTTTATAAAGACAAACCGCCGGAAGAAGAGATTGAATTATTGATTGATGTTAAAGGCAAAGGACGTATAACTGGTGCAGACATTCAGTGCCCCCCCGATGTTGAAATAATCAACCAGGAAAGCTACATCTGCACGGTTAGCGATGCAAGAGCACGGTTTTACATGGAGATGTTTGTAGGCTGGGGAACCGGTTATGTATTGCCGGAACATCACGAGGCATATAAAGGAAAAATTGGATTAATAGCAATGGGTTCGCAGTTTACACCGGTAAGGAAAGCGAATTATATTGTTGAATCAACACGTGTTCAACAAAGAACAGACTTTGAAAGATTGACTATTGAAGTATGGACGACAGGTGCAATCGCGCCAAACCTTGCTGTTATGCAGGCTGCAGAACTTCTCGCCAGTTATATTCGAATGTTTTTCTCTCTTTCGGAAGATGGAATGCATTTGGGATTGGACATGGACGAAATTACTCCAGAAGAATTGCAAGGCATCCCCGAGATTCGAGTTGAGGAATTAGATTTTAGTCAAAGAACATTTAATTGCTTGCGCAGAGCAAATATAGACTCTGTACGTGAGATTATGCAGTACACGGAAAGTGAACTCTTAAGCATGCGTGGCCTTGGGAGAAAGGCATTAGATGAAATAAAAGAAAAACTGGAGGAGAGAGGATTCAAAATCAGACCCGGTAAAGGACGAGTGGAAACCCTCGAGCATGACGATGAGGAAGAAGAGGAAGAGTAATCATGAGGCATCAAGTTGACAGAAGAAAACTCGGGCTTCCAAGTGATCAAAGGAAGCACCTGTTAGGAAACCTTGCTCGACAACTTATCCGTCATGGATATGTTCACACGACTCTGCATCGTGCGAAAGAAGTTCGAAGAATTGTCGAACCATTAATAACTGTTGCAAAAAATGATAGCTTGCATAGCAGACGTCAAGCAAGAAAGATTTTAGTGGGTCATAGCAGAAGTACGCCACAAGGTGATGCAAGAAGAATTGGCCTTACACCACAAGAAGAAGCGGCGAAATCACTTTTAAATGGTGAAGACCTCGTAAAGTACCTTTTCGATTACGTTGCTCCAAGATTTAAATCACGAGAAGGCGGATACACGCGAATCACTCGAACT
>CAZSPF010000048.1:14240-15757 GCA_964608695.1 uncultured Fimbriimonadales bacterium
GAGCGTTGACTGCAGTAATTGAGTTGATTGACTAAAGAAACGAAACGCATAAAGCTTGTCGTTCAATATGACGGCACGGAATTTTGTGGATGGGCAGAACAAAAAGATGTTCGCACCGTCCAGAGTACTTTGAAAGAATGCATACTTCGGGTTTCCGGAGAAGAAGTGGAACTGCGCGGTGCCAGCCGAACAGATTCTGGTGCTCATGCTTTAGGCCAAGTCTGTGATTTTCTAACATCACGACCCATTCAGCCAAAGAAGTGGGCAGAAATACTAAATAGAGCACTGTCGGAAGACGTTCGAGTAGTAAGTTCTGAAGAAGTCAGTGAAAACTTTCACTCTCGATTCTATGCTCGCTCAAGAGTATACGTGTATCAGTTCTCAATGCAAGATCGCGTAGAGCCTATGAAGACGAGATATCTGCATTGCGTAGGAAGTGAATTAGATATAGAAAAAATGCAAAAAGCAGGTAATAAAATCATCGGAGTACACGACTTTCGAAAGTTTGGCGAACAAACAAGAGGAATAGAGAACACAGTAAGGGAAATGTTGAATTTAAAAGTGTTAAAAGTGAAAAACGAAGTGAAAATAATAATGGAAGCCAACGCTTTCATAAGAGGAATGGCAAGAAGAATCGCCGGAGGATTGCTCGAAGTAGGATTGAAAAAGAGAAACTTAAAAGAGATAGAAGAACTTTTGAATGTAAAAAGTAAAGAGAGAATTCAGTTGCCAAAAGTTTTACCCGCAAAAGGATTAACATTAGTTCAAGTGAAGTACGGGAAAAAACTAAGAGATTTAAGAGACGAGAAAAACCAATTTGAAGATGAATAGAAACAGGATAATAAAATGAGAACATATGCAGTAAAACAAAGTGATATCGAAAGGAAATGGTATGTTGTAGATGCAACAGGCCAACCGGTCGGTCGTCTTGCGGCACAAGTCGCAAAAATTCTATACGGCAAACATAAACCTATGTTTGCTTATAATGCAGACGTAGGCGATTATGTCATTGTCATAAATGCCGATAAGGCGATACTCACAGGTAACAAGTCAGAAGAACTCGTTTATTGGCATACATTGCATCCCGGGGGAATTAAAAGCATTTCCCGTGGAAAACTTCTTGATAAAAATCCTGAAAAACTTCTTTATCGCGCAATTTGGGGAATGTTGCCAAAACACAAACTTGGAAAGTCAATAATTAAGAAACTTCATATTTACAGCGGCTCAGAGCATCCGCATGAAGCACAAAAACCTGAACCGCTTAACATAGGAGGATAAATATGGCTGCAGAACGATATTATTCGACAGGAAGAAGAAAAAACGCGATTGCAAGAGTGTGGATACAATCAGGCTCAGGCAACGTTACCATAAACAACACGCCCATGAACGAATACCTTGGCAGAAAAGTTTTGGTAATGGAAGTCATGAGTCCGTTGAGATCTCTCCAGATGGATGACAAAATTGACGTAATTGCAGACGCACAAGGGGGGGGGCTGCACGGACAAGCAGGTGCTGTC
>CAZSPF010000049.1:0-721 GCA_964608695.1 uncultured Fimbriimonadales bacterium
TTTGCGTTTGGTTTTACTTTAGACAAAATTGTGCGTGGGACAACCGGTTTAGGAAATGTGAGTCAAACATACAGCGCTGTGTCCGCCGCAAATGAAAGAATTGCGAAAGAAGTTTTGGATGTGCAAAGTGATATTCCCGAAAGTGACGGCGCAAAGGTAATCGAAAACCCGCAAGGCCATATCGAGTTTAAAAATGTGAGTTTCACATACCCCGACGGAACGGAAGCACTAAGGAACGTGAGTTTTGTTATCGAACCCGGAAAAAGTGCCGCACTGGTGGGGCGTTCAGGAGCCGGAAAAAGCACGATTGCAGACTTGCTTTTGCGTTTTTACGATCCCACAGAAGGCGTGATCACCTTCGACGGAGTGGACTTAAAAGATTTAAAAAGCGAATGGCTGAGGAAACAGATTGGAGTAGTACCGCAGCAAACGCTGCTTTTTGCGGGAACTGTACGTGAAAACATCACATTGGGCAAACCCGATGCAACAGATGAAGAGATAAAAAATGCTGCGATAGCGGCACATGCGCACGAATTCATCATGGCAATGCCAAATAATTATGAAACGGAGTTGGGCGAGAAAGGTGTGCGCTTATCAGGGGGGGAGATGCAAAGAGTGGCGATAGCAAGAGCGCTTTTAATGAACCCGCGATTGCTGATTTTGGATGAAGCAACGTCTGCTTTGGATTCCGTGAGTGAGCGATTAGTGCAAACTGCGATTG
>CAZSPF010000049.1:731-5172 GCA_964608695.1 uncultured Fimbriimonadales bacterium
AATCATGCGCGAACGTACAACGTTGTTAATTGCACATCGCTTAAATACTGCGGCGAGAACACATCAAATTATCGTTCTTGCAAAAGGTAAAGTTGTGGAAAAAGGCACACATGAACAACTCATCTTGTCAGGGGGGGCTTATGCCGGAATGTATGAGGCGTTTTCGTTAGGATTAACCGAAGGGAGTTTGGATTAAATGGAGTTACGCGCAGAGAACGTAACTGCCGGTTATGGAGAGAAAGAGATACTGCACGAAGTGAGTTTGAGTGTGTGTGGTGGTGAGGTAGTTGCTCTTCTTGGCCCAAACGGTTCCGGGAAATCAACGTTAATTAAATGCATGTCACGTACTCTCAAACCACAAAGTGGAAGCGTTACATTGAATGAACAAGATTTATACATGCTGCCTCAAAAACAATGCGCAAAATATGTATCTGTTGTTCCTCAGTTTGAATACCCCGTCTTCGATTTTTCGGTTTACGAGATGGTGGAGATGGCACGGTATTCTTGGGGGGGGTATAAAAGTGCGTTGAATGATAGGATTGTTCGCGATGCGCTGGAACAGATGCAGTTGGAAGAGTTGAGTGAGCGATCGTTCAGCAGTTTAAGCGGAGGAGAGAAACAGAGAGTATTGCTTGCACGAGCACTTGCACAGACGACAGAAGTATTGTTGCTGGATGAACCGACTGCGCACATGGACGTGGGGTACCAGATTTCCACTTTTGCACACATCCGGCAGTTGGCGAGGGGGGGTAAGGCGGTTTTGACTGCAGTGCACGATTTGAATCTTGCTTCTGCATTTGCGGACAAGGTAGGCTTGATGTATAACGGGCGGATGGTAGCATTCGGAAATGCAGAAGATGTTTTGATGAGCGATGAGATTGAAAGGGTGTATGGAGCGAGATTTATTCGCAGTCGAGACCCGATGACTGGCAGCTTGCATTTAACGCCGGAGTTTATTCCGGAGCGTTCGCAAACGGAACGACCTAAGCGGATACACATCATCGGAGGGGGGGGAACAGGAGCGGCACTGCTTACGGAGTTGTGGCAACTCGGACATCGTTTGTCATTAGGGATCACGCACGAATCGGATTCGGATTATCTTTCCGCAAGCAGGCTGAGCATTCCCATGGCATCCGCACCGCCTTTTGTCGAATTGCAGGAGGAGCACAGGAAGCAGGCGTTTGAATTGGCGAAGGATGCGGAGGTGATCATTGTAACTTCGTCGCCATATGGATCGGGGAACTTAGAGAATCTGCGGTTGGCGATGGAGTTGATAAAGGCGGGGAAAGGAGTGGTTTTGTTAAAACGTGCGGATGCGAAATGGGATTTTACGGGGGGGCAGGCGGAAGAGATGTGCGAGGAGTTGCTTCGCTCGGGCGCGAAGGAATGCGATGTTGATGAGGTTTTGCTGTTCATAGGTCGTTGATTCGTTCTTGGTTGTGTGCTGTCGAATCGTTGCGTGAAGATATAGCATCAAGCAGTTCTGCAATGAGACGAAAGGAATCGTTATGTGGAAAGCAAATTGGTGATGAAGTATATTCTAATAACCCTAGTGCAAAAGGGTTTCTCGCAGCTGTACACTTTGTTGCAGGTAAATTTAAAGTAAATATCTTTGCGAATTCTAAAAGTCAGCAAGTTGAAAATGAATTTGTATTAACTGGTCAGAGAGCAGATCATTTGGCAGAAAGTTTTGCTTTTTCTATATATTATCACATTCTTTCTCATCCTCGACTTTCGCCGGTGCAAAGTGGTGATATCGTTCTTAAAAGCGAAAATGTGGTAATTGAATCCCCTGATATTAAAAAAATTGAAAACATTATCGTTGCTCCTGTTCAACTTCTGGAAAAAATTAAGGGAGTAAAGATTACAACGGAGAACGAGGGATTGCAATTGCGTATCACGTACAGAGACAAACACGTGAGCATGAGACTCTATGAGCACGGAGCATTTTCATTACCTGCTTTTGCAACAGACAAAGGAATTATTATCCCTATTATCGAAGTTGCAGATAAATTAGGGATAGAATTGAAATAGTTTTTTCTTCGATTCCCTATCGATGAATTTCTATCACATCATCTGCCGGACGGGTAGCGGGAAAAGCAGATCAAAGCGAAAAAAGTAATGAACTGCGTAGCAGGGTCAGCGGTAGTTGTTCATTCTCTCAAACTTCTAATCCCTCAATATTGCGTTGCACTTCTTGTTGAGAGACACCAAGAATCCCTGCTTTCTAAAGTTAGATCTAAGCGCGGATGACACAGACGGAGTAGGGTTCGGAGACGACTTGGTGGAAGGTGATGCTACCGATGGTTACCCTTTCCACAAATCCGTGCCCTTGCGCCGCTGTGATAAGCAGGTCTGAACCGGTTTCTTCCATCGTGGTGTGAAGCACTTCGTTTGTGTTACCCATTTGCACTCGTGATTCGCATTTCGCTCCAAGAGGCGCGAGCGATTCAATAATTTTGTTGTTACGATTGTGCAATTCCTGTTCCATACTTTGTACTGCTTCATCCGTGAGTTCGGGAGCATCGTACTCAAACATTTCGAAACCTTTGGGAGGTTTATCATATGCGGTAACAACGGTAATTTTTTCAAAACCTTGCGGCGCAATTTTAATAAGTTGTTTAATCGCTTTTGTGTTGTAATCTGAATGGTCAGTGGCTAAAACTGCTTTGAGTTTACCGGAGTCAGAAACCTCGCCTTTTGCAATCAGAATGCTCTTCGATGTACCAATAACCAAACCACGCGTTACGCTTCCAAAAAACAGAGAGCCAAGCGTTCCTTTCTTTTCTGATCCAGTCGCTATCATGTCTGCAGAAATCTCTTCTGCATAATGTGAAATCTGATCTACAGGATGTCCGCGCAAAATAACTGCCTTGGCTTGAATTTTTTTTTGTTTTAATTCCTCGCACGCTTTTTCAACTAATTCTTTACTATCTTTCTCAATCTTTTCTAAAACTTGCGCTGTTTCGAAAGCAGGACCCGGATAAGGGATGGGATTAAACGCAAAAAGATTTTCAATTACGTGCACCAAATGCAGCTCCAGTCCATTTAATTGAGCACGCGTGAGTATGTTTATTGCGGATTCATAGAGACCCTGTGTATCCACACCAACTACTATTTTCATTTTTAGATCCTTTTTAATATCTCAGAATTGCGGCAAGGCTTGCTCCATTGAAAACGGGGTGACCTTCTATCGGAATAACATTACCGCTTTTTTGTAGCACCATGCTTACAGCTAAGTTCAACAGGTCTTCATCATCATCCTGTCTGTTTTCGGAAATGGAGACTTCCTGGTTTTCATGCTTATATCTTCCGTAAATTCCTTTGTCAACCTCTGCAAACAGAACATTGATTCTGCCATCACATGCCGAAGGAAGGATTTGCCGAATGTCGTTTTGAGTTTTTCCTGTCCCTTCCAGTTCTTGGTATGTTGCAAATTGCCTTTCGTTTTGTTGCTTCACATCGGACTCGATTTTTTTCCATGCGTTATCTTTTATCTCTTTTGCGTTTATGTGCTCATAATTGCCTAAAATACTCTTCGGGTTGTAAGGTGAGTTTTTCGAAACATCATGGAACACACCCCACAGCGTATCCGTTGATGCTACCACCAATGGCGTTTTATGAGAATTCATAAATTGCGTTAACGCGTTATCAATTTTCATGCAGTATTGTTTTAACTGCTCTTTTTCATCCTCTTTTCCCGGTCCATGACCGTGCATGATTTTGCTTCCTGATGAAGCAGTAATCGTTCTGTATTGCATCTGTTTTTGTGTTTCATCGAACTGTAAAAACTCTTTTAAGTTTTTTGGTGCATTTGGAAGATCAATTTCTTCGATAGAATACGGAGTACAGTGATATAAACTCACTTGATTGATGCTTAATGCAAGCACATGAAACTCTATCTCTGAAATTAACAAAGGCACAAGCGGAGTAATCACAAACCGTACATCCACTTCCGCTCGCTCGGGAAATTTTCTGGGCAATTGAAAAACATGAAAATAATCCGGCGAAGCGAAAACCGCAATACCATCAGCACCTTCAATCCATAGGTCAGCATCTTTTAGTGTTGCATTCTCAATTTTTTTAATGATGTTATCGGAAACTGCCGGTGGAACTCCGCTTGATTTAAGCTTCTCTTGCGCAACGTAGATAAGGTTTTTCATTAGCTTAGCATCACCTTCTGATTGCGCAGAAGAACGGTGCGCCGGCATGTAAAGGCTAAGGCACGGCTGAGAAGTGTGATCGATAAGTGAAAGGATGTCGTTTTTATTTATCGTCTTCATTGTGAGCTCTTTTTGCTGGGCGATGGGAAAACTTCAATTATTTTTTATTATATCCCAAATTAAAAAACGGAGACCGTGCGTGTCATGTTTAAGAAACAACCAAATTCACGATTTTGTCAGGAACAACTATGACTTTTTTCACCTGTTTCCCTTCGATA
>CAZSPF010000049.1:5182-14889 GCA_964608695.1 uncultured Fimbriimonadales bacterium
CTTATCGTTTTGCATCGCCATGGCTTCAAGCTCATTGTTTGGTGTACCGGAAGCGACCTGAAGATTGGCGCGCACTTTGCCGTTTACCTGTACGACAACGGTTACGGTGTCGCTTTGCAGCCATTCGGGATTTGCTTTTGGAAATTCAGCGTTGTAAGTGAAACCTTCCAAGCCGTAGGAGGACCAGATTTCGTCTGCGCTGTGCGGTGCGAGCGGAGCGAGCAGTAGCAGGAAATTGTAAATTGCTTCCGACAGCACAAGGTTGTTTCGTGTTTCTTCGCGCATGTAGTCGTTCATCGCGTTGAGGTTTTCCATTAGCGCAGACACAACGGTGTTGAACGCAAACTTTTCAATGTCTTTCGTAACTTTGTTAATCGTAGCATGAGTGATGTTGCGCATCTTTCTCGCAGATCTATCAAGAGATTCTGAATCAATTTTATCCCGCCAGTTTTTTTGAAAATCATTTTTAAATTCATCGGTGAGCTTGAATACACGATGCAGAAACCTTATCGCTCCTTGCACGCGCTCTTCCGACCATTGGATCGTCATATCGAACGGCGCTTCGAAAAGTAGATAAATACGCAAAGCATCGGCGCCGTATTTTTCAACCGCTTCATCGGGAGTTACAACGTTGCCTTTCGATTTGCTCATTTTCTCCCATCGCCAAAACACTTGGTCTTCGGGAAGTTGCTTGGCTTCTTCATAAGAAATCTGAATACCTTCCTCCCCCACCTTCAGTTTTTCATGGGATTTCGGATGACGGAATGGCGTAGGGGCAAGAAGCATGCCCTGATTGCGAAGAGTTGCAAAGGGCTCTTTAATTTTTAGATATCCTTCATCGTAAAGCACCTTCGTCCAAAAACGCGCATACAAAAGGTGCATGACTGCGTGTTCTGCCCCCCCCACATAACAATCTACAGGCATCCAGTAATCTACTTTGTCTTTTGCGAATGCGGCATTTTCGTTATGCGGGTCACAGAATCGTAGGAAGTACCACGAAGAACACGCAAAACCGCCCATGGTGTCGGTTTCGCGTTTGGCGGGGGCATTACATTGCGGGCATGTTGTGTTGACAAATTCGGGGATGTTTGCAAGCGGCGATTCGCCTGTTCCGGTCGGTTCGTAATGTTCTACGTCAGGGAGTAGGACGGGCAGTTGGTTTTCCGGAACGGAGACCATTCCACATGTTTCGCAATGCACAATCGGGATGGGTGCGCCCCAGTATCGCTGTCTGCTGATGAGCCAATCGCGCAGGCGATAATTGACTTTTCTTTTTCCGATATTGTTAGATTCGAGATATTCTGCGAGTTTTTGTTGCCCTTCTTTACAATGCAGTTGGGAAAATCCACCGGAATCCATCATGATGCCATCTTTGGTGGTGAAAGGAAGTTGCGTATCGCCGTTCAGAGCGGAGATGACTTGTCTGACTTCCAAATTATGTTTTTTTGCGAATTCGAAATCTCTTTCGTCATGCGCGGGGACTGCCATGATTGCGCCGGTTCCGTAGTTCATCAAGACGTAATCGGCGATGAAAATCGGAACACGCTCATTGGAAAAAGGGTTTATTGCATAACTTCCCGTAAACACTCCCGTTTTTTCGCGCGTAGTGGCGAGTCTGTCCTGCTCGCTTAAGAGCGAAGTGTTTTTAATGTACTGCTCTATTTGGTTTTTGTTTTCCGGTGTGGTGATTTTCGGCACGATGGGATGCTCAGGAGAAACGACGCAGAACGTTGCGCCGAACACCGTGTCAATCCGCGTGGTGAAAACAGAGAGTTTTTCATCCAGACCCTCTATCTCCCAATCAAATTCTACGCCTTCGGATTTTCCGATCCAGTTGCGCTGGCTCATCTTTATGCCTTCTGGCCAATCTATTTCATCCAAATCGTCAATCAGCCTTTGTGCGTATTCGGTGATTTTGAAAAACCACTGTTTCAGCATTTTCTTTTCGACGGGTGTTTCGCATCGCCAGCACAGCCCCCCCTCAACCTCTTCGTTGGCGAGAACCGTTTGGCAGGTCGGACACCAGTTGGCGGGATATTCACCGTGATATGCGAGCCCGCGTTTGAAAAGAACGAGAAAAATCCATTGCGTCCATTTGTAGTATTCCGGGTCGGAACTGTTGATTTCGCGCGACCAGTCATAACCGATGCTCACAAGGTTCATCTGGCGTTTGTAGGTGTCAGCGTATTGCCGAATCATGGGGGCGGGGTGGATTTTTTTCTCGATAGCTTCGTTTTCCGCGGGTAAGCCGAAGGCGTCCCACCCCATGGGGTGGAGCACGTTGCGCCCCTGCATGATTTTCGTTCGACAGATGACATCGAGCGGGATATAGTTTCGCAGGTGTCCGACGCTTAGCCCTTTTCCGGACGGGTAGGGGAAAAAGGCGAGCCCGTAGAACTTGGGTTTATCGGGTTGCTCTTGGGTGCGAAAAAGGTCGGCGTCGAACCATTTTTGACGCCATTTAGACTCTATCTCCTTGGGCTCATAACGTGAGGGCATGAGTATAAATTATAGCCTTATGGGGAAGAGATGTGATGGCAGGTACAGTTAACAACTAAAGATAGAACAGCGACTTTCTCAAAGTAGAAAAAAATTGAAAGGCTTATACGGGGAGTTTGGATGAAATCCTTGGTATAATTTGAAAAAAATAGACGAACCTATAGCAGACTGTAGCATTCACTATAAAAATCCACTAACCTGCCTGCGATAGTAAAAAATAGGAGAGAAAAATGGGTGAGTATTCTTGGCTCATTGATATTTTAAGCATTATCATTTTTATTGTAATTTGCATTGTGCTTGTGGAAACAAGGAAAGTGTTAAATTCGTTATCAACAGAAATTCGAAACGAACTAAGGCAGGGACGGGAAGAACTGCGTGCAACGTTCAAGGATACTAATGAAACAGTAGTTAATACTTTAAAAAACATGAGCGAAATCCAACAAAATCAACTTGCAGAGTTTAAAAAAGAATTGAAAGACTTGAATGAATCTAACACGAAATCTTTAGACAATGTACGTAATACCCTGAATGAGAAAGTTAAAGAACTACAAGATTCTAATGAAAAAAAATTAGAGGAAATGAGGAAAACAGTTGATGAAAAATTGCATGACACTTTAGAAAAAAGACTTGGGGAATCATTTAAGTTGGTAAGTGAACGTCTTGAAGCTGTACACAACGGATTAGGAGAAATGAAAAATTTAGCAACAGGTGTGGGAGATCTTAAACGCGTCTTGTCAAATGTCAAGCATAGAGGGACTTTAGGAGAAGTACAACTGGGATCTATTTTAGAGGAGATATTAGCGCCGCAACAGTACGAGAAAAACGTTGCGACAAAAGTTGGTTCAAGTGAACGAGTGGAATATGCAATAAAACTTCCCGGCACTAAAGAAAACCCCGATTCAAGAGTCTGGCTTCCAATAGATTCAAAGTTTCCTCAGGAAGATTTTCTAAGATTACAAGAAGTGTCTGAAACAGGTGATCCTGTTGCTACGCAAAAAGTTGCAGATGAACTTATGAAAACCATATTACGAGAGGCAGATGGCATCGCAGAAAAATATATTAACCCACCTGAAACAACGGATATCGCGATTATGTTTGTTCCCACTGAAGGGTTATATGCAGAGATCGTTCGCCATCCCAACATTCTCTCAGAACTCAATAAAAAGCGTGTGTTTGTTGCAGGACCATCAACGTTAGCAGCAATTCTAAATGGGTTAAGAATGGGGTTTCAAACGCTTGCAATTAGTGAACGTGCAAGTGAAGTATGGCAAGTATTGGCGGCGGTTAAAACGGAGTTTGGAAAGTTTGGCGGGGTGTTGGCAAAAGTTAAGAAACAACTCGGGACGGCTACTAGGACGATCGAAGCCACAGAAACTCGAACACGTGCAATGGAAAGAAGCTTAAGAGGAGTGGAAGAATTACCGGCTGAAGAAGCTAATAAAATTTTAAGTCTTCCTGCTATTAATGATGAAGAAGATTATGAATTTGAAGAAACTGATTTAGAAACGAAATGACTCTGTCTTCGTTGAAATGAACGTTGTGAAATGGTTACAGGCAGGCGGCGAGAGCAAAAGCTCATAGAAAAAGCATTGCGAACCCTGTGCTCTCAGTTCAATCTCGAAAAAAATCAAGAAATTTCAAAGAAGTGGTTGACGTTTTTTCCTCTTGTGTCCTTATATAGTAGGCAAGCCCGAAATGGGGTTTGTCTTGCTTTCGAATCGGGGTTGTGTTGTAAGAGTCGTGTGTGCCGTAAATCTTTTTTTTGTCAAATGCTATAACTATAAAGTGAATCACGGTCAATCCATGTGAAAAGCCGCCGGCTTTGTTAAACACAATCCCGAAACGAGAGAATCTTGTTCACAAAAACTCCCAACGGCAAGCAGTTGGGAGTGATAACACACAACATAGCACAACCGGTTTTTGCATCTAAGTGTTGGGGGCAAAAAAAGTAACAGAAAAACATGGAAAACATGGAGTTGATGGAATTTGACACGCCCTAACTGCGTTCGAAATCCTAAGTAACTGCCTTGCGTTTGCGGGTTTGCTGCCTGAGATCCAACCCTAAAGTTTGTTGCTTGAGATTGTCATACGCAAAGTGCATGAGGGTTTTTAGGTTGACGACATCCTCTTCGTTGTATTTGATGAGCGTATCGAGTGCGTCTTGACGGCCAAGTTGTGCATATCTCCAAAGCGTGATGGCGTCTCGTCCAGTGAGACCGTCGGTGTCGACATCCCGAGAGATGCCGAGTTGTTTCTCAATTTTTTTCAACCCCCCCTTATATCCGAGTTTTCGGAGAATAGGGCAGAGATCAAGATGCGTTTGGGGGAAGTGGCATTGGGGAAATCTTTTTTTGATCAGAGGCATATCGAAAGATTTTCCGAAGAAACTCACAATCATGTTGTATTGAGAAATATAATCCGGAAAATCTTTTAAATCTTTTCCTTTTACAAACGCTCGGAAGCGATAACCGTCGTAAATGCCGATGACCGTGATGGCATCGCCATAATATCCGCCGTTTGTTTCGATATCCAGATACACGCAAGAGGATTCGAATTCGGGAAACATCCGCCATGCCTGCCCGGGAGGAAGTTTTCTTTCGAAGTATTGATTGTCGAGAGTAGAAAGCTTCTTCTTGCTGTCGTTTAAAACTTTTACGAACGAACTGCGCGATGTCTTATCCGGCAACGCCCAGATTTCAGGTTTTGCAAGAAAATCGTCCCAAGTGTGTGCGCCTTGTTTCCATAAACTGCGCTCATCATCCTGCGACATTTCCGTCGCATGCAAAAACGTGGAGACTAACAATTTTTTCGAGTTTACCGAAAACCGTCGGCAACCGCCCAGCCGCATACCACACCGACGAGCGCTACGCTTCCGCTCCACAGCAGGGTTTGCTGCCAAATGAGTGTGGGCGAAAGCGAACTTGCAAACGAATAAAACAAAACCAGAGCGGCAATGGATGCGAGTAATCGGCTAACGCTATACGTAAAAGATTTTTGCGCATAGCCTAAAAGCAGATACACTCCGGTGCCCACCCAATAATTTATTAACGCAATAAACGAGATAACCGCACCAAGTCCCAACCTGCCGGTACTACTGCGCATTTCGCTCTCCCATCGGTCTACGAAGTTCATCAGCGATAACATCGCACCGACGATGATGCCGTTAATGAAAATCATTATCATGAGTCCCGGTGTCCATGAACTGATAGCGCTGAAATTCGGAAACGCGGGAGATTCACGCACCATCGAAACGTAGATAAGTCCGCAGATGGTTGCAACGGCAGCAACCCATAGCACTGCGTATGAAGGTTGCTTGCGTTCGACTCTTCCGATTCTGTCTACATTACCGACTTGTCGAAAAACTTCTTCGTATCTCGCTTGAAAGGTTTTGTTCTTTGGATCGAACTGAATTGCATATGAATAATGTGCAAGTGCGCTGTTTAAATCACCGCGTTGTCTCGCGATATCTCCTAAGATGGCATGAGGCATAGGGAGTTTGGCGTTTCTTTTTAATAGCCATTTTGCGAGTGCTTCTGCTTTGTCGTATTTGCCTTGCGACCAAAGCGTAACCGCTTCCATTAGTCTTGCAGAGATGTCGGTGAGATTCTCAGCTTGTTGTTTGTGGTTTTTTTGCGTTGTGTGCGCAGTATGTGCTGTTGTGGATTGTTGGGTGTAAGTTTGCTTGTGTGTGTTTTGCCTTTTGCTTTCGAGGTAAAGGTCGTATGCACGTCGTTTCGCGTTATCGGTAAGGATTTCATACGCCTCTTTAACTTTCAGAAACTTATCTACCGAATTCGGGTCTTTTGCCTTATCCGGATGAAGTTTTAGAACAAGTTTGCGATATGCTTTTCGAATTTCTTCACGAGTGGCTTTTTCTGAAATGCCAAGAAGAGTGTAGTGCGTCTGCATGTTTTAATCAGTGGAAAATATGGCTCCGAAATATGCACTGTAAAACTGCACTAAAATGTACAACACTAACAACCCGGCTAAAACGGTAAGAATTACCGGCAGGACGTCTGTCATCTTTTTTGAGCGTACGCTAGCTTCGTCTTCGTATTGTTCAGCGACGTTGTCCATCATGGCTTCCATGTTTCCGCTCTTTTCGCCGGTTGCAGACATGCTGATTGCGATGTCACTAAACGCACCTGTTCGGTGCAAGGATTCAGTAATACCTTTTCCTTCCTGTATCCACACCGATGATGGGGTAATGCGGTTTCGAATGTAGTCGTTGCCACACGCATCCGCTGATAACTCCACGACTTGTGCGATAGGAACACCCCCCCTTTGCAATGCACTAAAAGCACGACAGAACCTCGCCATTGTGTACATGTAAAGCGTGGGACCTAAATAGGGAATTTTTAGATAAAGGCTATGCAATGCCAACCGAATCGGCGGAACTCGCGACCCGTAAACGACAAAGAAGATTAATCCAAGGATGCCGAATAGCATGGGAAGAAAGAACGGCTGTTCAGCAAGTGAGTAAATATGAACTCTGAATCCACCTTCTCTTCCAAGTGCAGAGATGGCAAAGTTTGCCAAAAATGGTAATAGGATAACTGCGACAAGCACAATTTTTGCAGGGAAGGTTGCACGCTTTAATTTGTTGCGAATTTGTGATTCTTTCATGAGGTATTCGGAAATATATTTCAGACTCATTTCCAATACCCCCCCTTGTTCTCCGACTCGTACCAAATTCACTTGCATGGGAGTGAAAATTTCAGGGAATTGCTCCATACCGCGAGATAAGTGCTGTCCTTGCAGTACATGCTCTTTCATCACACGAACAGCATCTTTCATGTGTGAACTGCTTTGGTTCCGTTCGAGCGTTTCCAATGCTTGCAATAACGGAACGCCAGATTTATACATCGAGTGAAGCTGTGCGAAGAAACGCTGTTGTGTTTCGACACTAACACGTAAGAATAACCAAGCAAAAATTCCTTTTAAGGTACTTCTTTTTGTGGGTGCTTGAAGTTCGCCTTCTCGTACCGCTTCAACCAATAGCCCTTTTTTTGCGAGCAAGTCACGTGCGGCTCTTTCGGTGATTGCACGAATGACGCCGGTGTGTCTTGAGCCGTTGGTATCAACCGCTACGTATGTAAACATTTTTTCCGTGTTCATTGTCCGTGCTCCTTACCTTTCGTAAAAGTGCGGGTCGATCGTTGTAACGTCTGTTTCTTCTATCATACGCCCATATAAGTTTCCTAATACTGCGATTATGACAACTCCGGCGAGAATAAGAAAAATCAGTGAAGCAAGGCGGAAGACAGTGCCTCTGGCACGTGCTCTCTGGACTTCATATTCGTCTTCGGCATGAGCGAGGATTCTCTCAAGTGCTTCGACTACATGGCCCGCCTTCTCGCCTATGGAAAGCGTGTCGAGATATTCGTGAGTAAAAAGATTTGTGTTTTGCATAGCAGTTGAGAGGGGGGTTTCTGAATGAACATTATCGCCGGATTCGAATAGTTTCAAAGCATAAACTGCGTTAGGTGCACAAACAGCGGCATACTTCCAAGCAGTGGAGTACGGAACACCTGCGTGCGTCATGTTTTTTAATGCCCATAAAAATGATTTTAAGGATTCGAGTTGTGCGCGTTTGCCGATACCGAATGGTAATCGCATAATAAAGTTGTGACGAAATTGTAAAAAGTTGTCTCGCATCAAAATAAATTTAATTATAAGAAAAAGCAGGAGAATAGCAATTCCTATGGGTAATGAATAGATTAACAGTAGTTCCTTATATTTTATAAATATCTCATCTTTTGAGCCTTCACGAAAGCCGTACCAAAAAGCAAACGGCAAGGGCACTGCAAAAAGGATGGCTACAATTCCCTGCCAACTTGCGGCTCGCACGAACCAGAAAAGACGCTTGAAAGAGTTTGAATCCGACATTTGTTCCGAGATGTATTTGTATGCTTCCGGCACAAACCCCCCCGCTTCACCGGCTCGAACAATTCCGCAGACGTGGTGTGGGAACGCATCAACGTATTGTTCGAAAACCGTGCTGACATACTTGCCTTCTTTAGCTGCTTGTGAGAGATTAAGAGCAACTTCTTTTAAAACGGGATTTTTTATTCTTTGTGCGAGAAACTCGTAACTTTCAGCGGGATTAATACCGGCTTTTGATAAAGAATGTGCTTGAGAAAAAAAGAAGATGAGTTCAGACTCTTTCACCTTTTTTGTTCTGATGTAATCCGAATCGTTTCTGATTTTATTCTGCTGCTATTCGTTGTCGAAAAATTGCACTTGTTGCAAGCCTTTTTGGGCGAGGAGTTTTTCTGCAGAAGATATATCCTTCGCTTGAATAGTTCCCTGCAGTTGTTTTCCTGCAGAATCAGTTGCTAAGTATCGAAAGAACGGCATCGTCGAGTTTTTCGCATTGTTGATTTTGGATTTGTGGTTGATTTAAGAAATCCATTACGGTTTGGTCATTTACCAAAATAAGGTTTGGGTTAATTTCTGCGAGAGGCTCTAACACAAACCTTCTTTCTGTGGCTTTTGGGTGAGGGATCTGCAATGTGTTTGTATTTAATTCAATGGACTCGTTATGTTCGTCAATTGCGCAGATAATGTCTATGTCCAATTCTCTTGGTCCATATTTAATGGTTTGTTGTCTACCGATTCCCTTTTCAATTTGTTTGCAAGTTTCAAGTGCTTCTTGTAATTCAGATTGTGTTTTCAATTTCAGTGCGCAGTTTAAAAACGCGGGTTGATTTTCATGATACATTGGTGCAGTACGATAAACAGAAGAGACATTAGTGACTTTTCCCAAGCGTTTTTCAATCAACAAAATTCCATTTTGGAGATTTTGTATGCTATCTCCCAGATTACTTCCCATGCTTAGGTAAAGCGTGTTCATTTTTGTTTATCTGCAATCCATTCAAGCGGCTCGTCAGTCATTTCGTCTTCAGGGGGGGTGTAATTTTCTGGCGTAATACTTCCATAGATGGCATGCTCATGTCCGCCACGATACGCCCATCCTTGATCACCGAAACTGTAATGCCAAAACTCGCTCGGGTAGTTTGTGATGCCTACCGATGCGAGTGCTTCTTTAAGAATTAGACGGTGTTTTCGGGCAGTATCGCTCAATCCTTGTGTGTCGAAAGGATACGCTTTCGGGTCACGGCGTTCATATGGAGAGACCATATCCAATTCATTGCCTTCGGCATCACCTAACACGATATCTAATGCGCCGCCTGTGGTATGTGGAG
>CAZSPF010000050.1:0-1182 GCA_964608695.1 uncultured Fimbriimonadales bacterium
AAAACCTCCCTCACCTCCTCCTCTCTCAAAAAAGCCAAACCAACAAAAAAACTCACTCACACCCTATATAGGACACGGAAACACCCAATCGTCAACCACTAATTAAAAAAGCCTCACCCTGCAGAAATCCAGCAGGGTGAGGCTTGAATTGAGTTCTTACACGTCTTGCAAAGCGTCGCCTGCGGAAAGAACGTTGATCGCTTCAATGAGCGGCAAGAACATCGAGATAACGATGAATCCTACAATCACGCCCAGCGTAACAATCAAAACCGGCTCAAGTGCGGCGGTGAGCGAAGCCAGCGTGGATTCGACTTCGCTCTCGTAAAAGTCCGCAATTTTCTGTAACATGAAGTCGAGTGAACCCGACTCTTCACCGACCGAAATCATGTGAACCACCATCGGAGGGAACTGTCTGCTTTTCTCCAATGGGTCGCCGATTCGATCTCCCTCACGAATTCTCGCTCTTGCTTCCATGATGGAGTCGGCGATGATATTGTTCCCCACAACTCCTGCAGTGGTTTCCATCGCTTGAAGAATCGGAACGCCCGAAGAAAGCAGAGTGCCAAGTGTCCGGCTAAACCTTGCCAGGCAGATCTTGTGGTGCAGTTTTCCAAAAATCGGAATCTTAAGCTTAATCCTGTCAGCCACCCTTCGTCCGAAATGCGTGTTCACAAACGCCTTCCACACAATCAAGAACAGAACCAAACCACCAATAAGGAAGTGCCACTTCGTCGTCAGGAAGTTGCTGATATCAATGAGCAATTCCGTCGGGCCAGGAAGTTCTTTCATTCCAAGTTCTTCAAATACTTCTTTGAATTTCGGAATGATGAAAGTTACAAGCCCGATAACAATTGCCAATGCAAAAACGATGACGATCGTGGGATAGGTGAGAGCGGCTTTAATTTTGCGTCTTAGCGCAACGTCGTTCTCCAAGAACGCACTAAGTCTCTGTAATGATTCTTCCAACACACCGCCGATTTCCCCTGCACGAACCAATCCGATGAACAGGTTGCTGAAAGTTTTTGGGTGTCTCTGCATCGCACGGCTCAGCGACTCACCGCTTTCCACCCTTTCGCCGATGTCAGCAATAACTTTTTTCAACTTCGGGTCTTGTGTCTGTTGGCCTAAAACGTCGAGACAGCGCACCAGTGATACACCGGCATCAACCATCGTTGAGAACTG
>CAZSPF010000050.1:1202-1475 GCA_964608695.1 uncultured Fimbriimonadales bacterium
AACTTTTCCAAAAGTTCTTGCTCGCTTGCGCTTCGTTTTGAGCATTTGAACTTCGAGCATTTCCATGCCCTGCTCGCGGAAACGCTGTCGCAGAACCTCTTCGGTATCTGCTTCTGTTGTGCCTTTCTGAACGGCACCTGATGGGTCACGATAGGAATAACTATATACAGGCATAGTGCCTCCTTATGGTTTTGCGCCGGCGGGCGTTGCTCCCGTTGGTCCCGGTGTCGCAATCATCTTCTTGAGTTCTTCGACGTTCATGGCTCTGGTTAA
>CAZSPF010000050.1:1485-8555 GCA_964608695.1 uncultured Fimbriimonadales bacterium
GTCCAAGGCTTTGAGGTAAGCGGTGCGCCCGGTGATTTTGCCTTCGTCGTAAAAACGCTTCAGGCATTGATCCATGCTCTGCATACCCACAGCACCACTCGTCTGAATCATAGACGGAATCTGGTGAGTTTTGTTCTCGCGAATGAGGTTTCTGATCGCCGGGGTAGCGATCATGACCTCGATGGCTGGAATTCGCCCTGGAGTGCCTGCTCTCGGCAGAAGCTGCTGAGCAATAACGGCTTGAAGGTTATTTGCCAGCTGAATTCGAATTTGCTCCTGCTGTCCGGGCGGGAAAACGTCAATCACACGGTCAATAGACTCTGCGGCGTTATTCGTGTGCAAAGTTGCCAAAACAAGGTGGCCGGTTTCAGCCGCCGTTATGGCTAACTGGATGGTTTCCATGTCTCGCATTTCGCCGACGAGGATGACGTCAGGGTCTTCACGAAGACATGCACGAAGCGCATTCGGGAATGCCCTGGTGTCTTGCCCTAACTCTCTTTGGTTGACGATAGACAAATTGTGGGTATGGAGATATTCGATTGGGTCTTCAATGGTGATGATATGCATCGCTTTCGTGCGATTAATCTGGTTCACCATTGCGGCTAATGTGGTTGATTTGCCGTGCCCAGTGGGTCCTGTACAAAGGATTAACCCTCTTGGTCTTTTAGCAAGTTCTTCAAGAATTGGCGGAAGGTTGAGTTCTCGAATCGTAGGAATTCTGTTCGGAATTAACCTGAAAGCGGCGGCAATTGAACCTCTGTCTCTGTAATAGTTGACACGGAATCTTGCACGTTTGGGAAGTGAATACGAGAAGTCGAGTTCTAAGGTTGTTTCAAAGCGTTCAATTTGTTCATCTGCAAGAATTGCGTAGAGCAATCGGCTGGTGTCATTGGCGGAAAGTTTTTCATAGTTCAGCCTGATGAGCTTGCCATCCACACGGATAACAGGTTCAGCATCAGGGCAGATGTGGAGGTCTGACGCGTTCTTGTCAACGACGATATTCAGCAATTCGTCGATGTGAACATCTTCGACTGGCTTAGGTTTACCGGCTCTTTCCTCTTCGTCTTCAATGACAGCGGTGTCCATGCCGGGAAGTTCGTATATAAGTTCAATGTCCATGTTTTTCGATTTTACACTTTTTTAGGGATACAGTTGTATGTTCGGACGAACCTTTTTAAGTTGAAAGATTCATCGTAGACTACGGATAATGGTCGTTGATTTTAAGTTAAAAGTTCGTGGGATTTTCGGAGGTCAAGTGGAATCAAGTTCAGATGGTGATTGCGAGACGTTTTTTTTCGTATTTGTTGTTAATATTTTCAACTCAAAGAGGTAGAACAGAGCGAGGAGCGAATCAAGGAGATATGAGAGAAATTAGAGAGAAGCTCAACAAGTTCAAAATGCGAGGCATTATAAGGACAGGTATGGCGGGCTGGCGAATATGCCCGTTTTTTTCGTTAGGCGTTCTGCTGCTGGTGGGCTTACAAGCAGGAAGTGTTAGCGAAAGTGTGCGAACAAATTCAGCGAACTGGCAGCAGTTAGAGAAATTTAGTGCGGAGAAACTGCGTCCCCTCACTTACACAACTTCGGTTACTCCGGGATGGATTAACAACACGGATAGGTTTTGGTATCGGTTTCAATATCATGATGGGGTGAATTTTTACGTTGTTGATCCGGATAAAAAAACGAAGGAGCCATTATTTGACACAGATAAAATGGCAGCGCTTTTATCGGAAGTGATCAAAAAGCCTTATGATCGCACGAACTTTCCTATCACAACAATTACTTTTAATCAAGACGGCAAGAGTATACGTTTTACGATAGATAACATTCGCTACGAATACAATTTAGAAACCGAAAGGCTAAGAAGTTTGGGGCGTGCTCCGCAACAACAACAGCCGCAGAGGCAAGATTTTCGCAATATGTCACCTGACAGAAAGTCGTATGTGTTTGCAATGGATCACAATTTATATTATGTGGATATGGAAGATGAAAAGAACCCCATCCAATTAACAAAAGATGGTGAAAGATTTTATAGTTTTGGTGCGGCCACAGAGGCACAGGTACAGCAGAGACAAAGGGAACGTGAACGAAGAGAAGAACAAGAAGAGGAGCAACAAGAACAGCAAGAGCAGCAAGAACAATCTGATGAAACAGCACGAAGAGTGCGACCGAATGTAACCTGGTCAAGAGACTCAAAAGCATTTTATGTAACTCGTACAGATTCGAGAAAAGTAAAAGATTTATTTTTGGTTAATTCATTATCCGAGCCCCGACCGACATTAACAACATATAAATATTCCATGCCTGGTGAAGAAGAGATTCCATTGAGCGAGCTTCATATATTTATTCGAGAAGAAAAAGAGTTAAAGAAAGCAAACATAGATAAATGGAAATTTCAAAGTGTTACCAATTTGCACTGGGCAAAAGGTTCGGAAAAATTGCGATTTAACCGCAGGGACAGACTGATGCGCAATATGGAGTTTTGCGAGATGGATGTGGCGACGGGCGAAATTAAAGTGCTTATATCCGAATCGGTTAACAATGCTTTTTTGGAAAGGCAGGAAGTGAGATATGTAAAACAAGATGGAGATTTCATTTGGTGGTCTGAGCGCACGGGCTATGGTCATTACTATTTGTATTCAAACGATGGGAAATTAAAGAATGCTATTACGTCGGGTCCTTGGAGAGCGCACAGTATTGTTGCATTAGATTCGGATAAAGGTGTGTTATGGATTCATGGATATGGCAGAGAGAAAGGTGAGAACCCTTATTATCGGCATTTATACAGAGTAAATCTTGACGGTACGGGCTTGACTCTACTGGATGAGGGCAATGCGGAAAACAATTCGGTGCTATCTCCGACGCGGAAGTATGTTGTTCAAAGTTCTTCACGCGTTGACATGGCAACGAAAAACATGCTGAGAGATGCAAACGGAAAACTGATCATGGATCTTGGTGAAGCAGATTTAAGCGCGCTTTATGAGTATGGATGGAAAATGCCGGAAACATTTTCCGTTAAAGCGGCAGACGGCGTTACCAACTTATACGGAAACATGTGGAAGCCATACGATTTTGATGAAACGAAAAAGTATCCGATAATCGTGCATGTTTATCCTGGTCCTCAGACTGACGGGGTAACGACAACATTTTCGGTTTCATCTGTGAATCAGCGTTTGGCGCAGTTGGGTTTTATTGTTATTCAATTAGGCAACAGGGGGGGCAGTCCTTTGCGCTCTAATGTGTATCACAGCCACGGATATTTCAACTTGCGTGATTATGCTTTGGCTGATACAAAGTACGGCATTGAACAGTTAGCAGCGAAGCACTCTTGGATAGATGTGGACAAAGTGGGCATCTATGGTCATTCAGGGGGGGGCTTCATGACTGCCGCTGCGTTATTACAGCCGCCATATAACGAGTTTTTCAAAGTTGGCGTATCTTCTGCAGGTAATCATGACAATAACGTTTACAATCATAATTGGAGCGAGCAGCATCATGGTTTACAAGAAGTGTTCGACTTAAGCGCAGAGGATTTCAAAAAATTTGAAATCAAAGTACCAGCGAACCATGAACTTGCCGAGAATTTGAAAGGCAAGCTGCTGCTGGTTCATGGAGACATGGACAATAACGTTCACCCTGCGGGCACGATTCGATTGGTAAATGCGCTTATTCGAGCGAATAAACGATTCGATTTTTTGCTTCTTCCCGGACAGGCACATGGATTTGGCAACATGACTAACTATTTCAACGATTTAACTTTTGAATATTTTGCAGAGCATCTTTTAGGGGATTACTATCGCGGAAATGCAAATATGAAAGAGAGGCGATGATTTAATCGTTGATTTCTGTTTTCTGTAAACTGTTTCTATGGGTTGTGCGATACGTTTATCGGATTCGAAATATTTTTCTCTGAGTAATGCCGAAATTGTTGCAGGGATTTGAGAAAGTGTGATTTGCTGTTGAGTTGCTACTTCTCCTAAGGGGGGGGAATCAGGTCCTATAACTGCAATCCAGATATTGTCTGAACCCGGATAAGCGGTTCCATGATTCCGCCAGTTCGTTGGCGGGTCACCTCGTCCATGGTCGGTGGTGATAATGAGAGTTGTTTTGTTTTTGTAATGTGCGTTGGTTTGAATGAATTCCCATAATGCTTTCATCATTAAATCGGAGCGGTAAATCGCATCAAGAGTGCGGTCATATCTGCCCTCATGTGCAAACTCGTCCGTTTCTCCAAAAGTTATCCAAACTAAGTTAGGCTTATTTGTTTTCATGTATTCAATTGCAGAATGCAATGTTATGGCATCATATGGCTCTGTTCCCCAAGGAGTGAAGAGTTGTTGTTTTAATTCGTTAGTTAGCTTTTGTCTTTCCGAAATAAAACCTTTTTCCACGGGCTCGATTCCCACGTTCACATAAAATCCGCATCTTTCTCTGTTGATAATCGCTGCTACAACGTCCCACGCACCAAAAACTGCAACTTTGTCTTTGTATTTCGGAAGTTTATGCAACCATTCGAAAACTGACACATTTTGATTTGGTTTTGGGGCATTGCTATTGATTTCATCATCAGCAAAGCCTACTATCATTTCGCTATAGCCGGGATATGAAAAGTGATATTTATTGGCAAGTTTTGCAATGTTTCCTTTGTCTTGATTGCCGTAGAGTTGCCCTTGTTTTGCAATTACGCCCCAGAAAAACGGCATGAGCAATTTTCTACGCTCATCGTTATCTTCATGCCAAAATCTCTGCTTTAATGCATCGGTGTTGGCTACTCCGCCATTTTCTTTGTTGAGTAATTCCGGTTCTGCACCACGAAACACTTCCTGCCAACGTATTCCATCAAGCAAAACGAGAATGACGTTTTCGGTTTTTGTTTGAGCAAAAACAGATAAAGAGATGATAGAAAAGATAATTATTGAAAAGAGTTTTTTCATTGATTTTATCTCCCCAAAATTGCATCCATTGCTGTGGATGTGTTTTGAATACGGACTTCGGGATGTTGATTATAAAGAGGAATCATTTCTGCTACGACAGGCCCTTCATAATTAATTTCTCTTATTGCGTTCATGACCTCTTCCCAGTTGACATCACCTTCGAGCAAATCCACAAATCCTTCGATTGTTCCTACTGCTCGTCGAAAATCTTTAAAGTGGACTCCTACGATTCTGTGATTTAAAATTCTCAGCCATTGTTCTGGGTACCCGAACGGAAGCACATTTGCCACATCGAGATAAGCCCCAATATGCGGTGAATCAAATTGATCAATAAAGTCTCTCATTTCAATGGGGCTGAGCAGAAACTTATTCCAAACGTTTTCAATTCCCAATCTTACATCGTGTTCTTCCGCAATGGGCAGAATTTGTTTTATTCCTTGTGCGGCATTTTCATAAACTTGGTCGTACGGCATAATCGCCCGTTCGGGGAGGAAAAACACTTCCACTGCACCGGGAATGAACAACAAAGTTTTTGCTCCGAGTGCATTTGTGATTCGAATCATTTCAGTTAAATCATTTAAGGCTTGCTGTCTTTTGTCTGCACGATTATCACCAAGTGCTCGAGACCAATACAAACCGCTTGCGACACTAGGGATTTGAAGTCCTAATGATTCCGCTTCGTTTTTGATTTGATGACATTGTTCTTTAGTTGTGTCAAGACTCAAAGAGGCATTTTCTGAGATGCAGAGTTCGACCGCATCAAAGCCATATTTTTTCGCTTTTGAAAGAAATGCGGAAACTTCGAGCGAGCCTTCCAGTCCGCCGGGGAAGGACCAATAGTTGATAGATTTTAAGTTCATAGTGTTTAAATTGTGAGGATTATATCTTATCCTTGCGTTGTTGCATATCTTTTGTGCAGTCTTGTATATTGTCGCAAGGTTAAATCAAAAATGCGGCATGACTTTGGATCCAATCTTCCGGGAAAGATTATGATGTCTGAAATCGAACAACAGATTTCAGTTCTCAAAGAGGTTAGTGATTTATATGCTTTAGAATGGGAAAAGATTTTATCCACATCTGATTTTGAGATAGTTTTGCTTGTAGGGCGAGGTTCTTCCGATAATGCGGCATTGTATTTGAAATATCTTATCGAGATTTTTTTGCATGTACCTGCTGTTTTAAGCGCGCCATCTGTTATTACTCGATTTCAATCTGAGGTTCGTTATCCGAAATGTTTAACAATTGGCATTTCTCAATCCGGCGAAGCGGTGGATGTAACGGAGGTTTTGAAATACATGAGGTCGCACGGTCACCAAACAGTTGCAATTACCAATAACAATAACTCTCCATTAAGTAAAGTTGCAGAACATTGTGTAGAGCTTCAAGCAGGTGAAGAGAAAGCAGTTGCTGCAACAAAGACCTACACTGCTTCACTACTTGCAGGATATCAAATGGTGCGCACATTAAATCAAAATCTTCCCCCACCTGAGAAATTTTTGCCTGATGAAAATTGGCTGCAATTGTGTGAAGAAAATATTAAGCAAGTGTTAGATACAATCATTGATTCGAAGGTGGTGTTCGCACTGGGTAGGGGGTACTCTTTTTCTTCGGCTCATGAAACTGCATTAAAAATGATTGAATGTGCTTTGATTCCTTGTAAAAGTTATTCGACTGCGGATTTTTTGCACGGTCCTCTTGCTCTCGCCTCGGATGACACAAGTGCAGTGGTGTATGGTGAAGTGCCTGACGAACTTTTAGAAACAGGATGCCGTATCATTCACCCCCCCGATTTTGAAGAAAGCGAACTGTGCGTATTAAAGGAGGCGTTATTTGCGCAGTTACTTGCTTTAGAATTGGCTAAGAAAAAGGGAGTTGACCCGGATTTTCCAAGAAACATAGAAAAGATCACAAAAACATTATGAGAGGGAATCATGAACAATAAATTAAAAATCGGAATTATAGGCTGTGGTTTTATGGGAAGGATGCATGGAACTGTTTACAGTTTGTTAGACAAAGCTGAATTATCTGCATGTGTAGATATCAACTCGGAAACTGCAAAAAAATATTCTGTTGATTTTTCTGTTAACAGTTACACAAGTTTGGAAGAGATGCTCACGCACGAAGAGATAGATGTTA
>CAZSPF010000050.1:8567-14098 GCA_964608695.1 uncultured Fimbriimonadales bacterium
TTGACATCTGCGTTCCCACATATTTACATAAAGAGTTTACAATAAGATCTGCGCAAGCAGGCAAAGGTATTGTTTGTGAAAAGCCTATGGCGTTAACAGTAGAAGATGCACAAGAGATGATAAGCGCTTGTGATCAGAATAATGTAAGGCTGATGATCGCACATTGCATTCGGTTCTGGCCTGAATACGCGTATTTGAAAGAGTTAATTGATTCGAAAAAGTACGGAAAATTACTGTATCTTAATTTAACGCGTTATGGTGAGTTTCCGCATTGGTCTTCTAACAATTGGTTAGCAGATGAAACGAAATCTGGGGGGGCTTCATTGGATATGCATATACATGACACAGATTATGCTCTCTTTGTTATGGGAGAGCCGGATGAGATTCATTCGTGTGGAATTCGTGATGAAAAGGGGATGAGTTATATATGTTCTGATTACCAATATAAAGACGCAATCATACATTTAGAGGGGGGGTGGAACTTCCCGCCTAAAACACCTTTCAAAATGACTTTCCGTGCAAACTTTGAAGATGCGGCGGCAATTATGGAAGGTTCTGCATTAACTATTTATCCAAAAGAGGGAGAGCCGTTCAGTCCGGATTTTGCGCAAATGAAAGCAGAGGGCGGTGGGAATATTTCTGATTTAGGGGGATACTATCACGAGTTAAACTATTTTGTGGATAGTGTGTTAGAGGAAAAAGCGTTTACCGTTACGACCCCTGAGACTTCGATGCTTTCATTGCGCTATGCATTAAAAGAGATTCAATTGGCATCTAAATGATTCTGTTCATTATCAAACAGCAGCCACACAGTGAACCCGGCAAGCGAGTTTCATTGTCAAAATTATGATTTAACGCAGAGGTGTTTGAGGGCGGCATATGTTGCGTATGAAGAGCAGCTGCCGATAATAACCCTTGCAACCCCTAAAGCGTTGTATAATAACAACAACTATGATGAATGAGGTGAACGAATAGCACAGAAAAGACAACAAAGCAGAGCGCCGTCTCCAATGATTAATGAGCGCTGTCTTCGATATCCTGACGTTAGACTTATAGACCATAACAACAAACAGGTCGGAATCGTCCAAACCCGCCAAGCCTTGCGAATGGCACAGGAAGTTAATCTTGATTTGGTCTTGGTAGCCCAACAAGCCCAACCGCCGGTATGCCGCATAGTGGATTACGGCAAGTACCGCTATGAAATGGATAAGAAGCAAAAAGAGAGCAAATCGAAAACCAAAAAGCAGGATGTGAAAGTTGTTAAATTCCGTCCCAGCACGGCAAAAGGTGATTTGCAAATTGGCTTAAAGAAATCACTTGGGTTTCTGGAAGAAGGCCACAAAGTGAAGTTTGCTTGCCAGTTTCGGGCGAGAGAGCTTGCTCACCCGAAGATAGGTGAGGCGAAGATGCAGTGGTTCCTTGAGGAGTTAGGCTCAGGTATAATTATTGAAAAGCCCATGAAATTGGAGGGCAACATACTATCCATGATAGTCAGCCCGAACAAGAAAGGTGGAATTTCAAAAGATGTCAAAACTCAAGACAAGCAAAACAGCGAAAAAGCGATTCAAGATAACCGGATCGGGGAAAATCACCCGCCGGAAAGCATACAACAGCCACATGTTCTTGCACAAGAGCGGGAGCAGGAAGCGACGTCTTGAACAAGAACCAGAGCTTAAATCTGGTGAAGCAAAGAGAGTCAAGAAGTTATTAGGCTTGTAGGCTGCTCTTTTTGTGTCGTGTTTTTGTTATGAAGTACTTCATCAATGTGATGAAGTACTTTTTTGTAAACAGTGTTATTGTGATTGTTTATGGTGTCAGAGTGTGAAATCTCAGTACTCACTTAAGAGTTTTTTGCTTCTACCGATAATCACTTTTGCGGTTGAAATTTGGTATAATTTCAGTCCTTTCTCACGAAATTAAAGGAGTTATCGTTGAATTCCGAAAGTTCTGTGGCAGCAACGGAAGCGCCACAAGTAGAATCCGAAGCACCTCGCAGTCTCTTACCTCGCGATGCGCTTAGCAAGGATGATTTATTAGAGATACTGAAGCAGCTTTATCTCGCCCGTTACTTTGATGTAAGGCTTATCAAAGAAAAGCGGCGCGGGCGCTTGAGAGGGACGCTATACTCATCGCACAACCAAGAGGCGATTTTGGTTGGAACGTTGTACGGGTTAAGGTCCGAGGACTGGATCTCCCCCATTCACAGAGATCTGCCTGCATTTTTCCTGAAAGACATTAAGAGCGGCTGGGAAAATTCAGAGCGAAAAGGTATGAGTATTGAAGAGGTTTGTTCTCAAGTTTGGGGAAAAGCGACTGCTCCCGGACGAGCGAGAGATAACTGGTCTCATATCGGGGATTTGGACAAGCATATTATTTGCTCGACGAGCATGCTTGCGGGGACAATTCCTGTTGCGGCGGGTATCGCTTATGATTTCATGTTAAGAGAGATAGACAACGTTGTTTTGACTTATAACGGTGAGGGCTCTACGGCGCAGGGTGTTTTTCATGAGGCTGTTAACTTTGCGGCGATACATAAGCTTCCTGTTATCGTGATCATTGAAAACAATCAATGGGCATATGGAACTCCTGTTGAATTAGAGTGTCCGACTGAAGATGTTGCGGATCGAGCGAAGGGATATAACATCCCGGGGCTGATTGCAGATGGTCAGGATGTGTTGGATGTTTACGATAAAACGATGTGGGCTATTGAGCGTGCGAGGAAGGGTTTGGGTCCGTCTCTGGTGGAGTGCAAGACGTTTCGTGCGTATGGTCATGGAGACCATGATGATGATCGTGCTGCGCTGTATCGCCCGGAGGGTGAAGTGCAAAGCGGAAGAAGCAGGGACCCATTAGCGGTGATGAAAAGGTATTTGATGGAGAAGGAGATTATTTCGCAAGAAGAAGCGGACAAGTATAGCCCCGAAGGTAAACATGCCGCAGAGACAACGGATGAAGATTTTCCCCCTGAAGTAGTGGAATACATGAAAAAGGGAGTGGAGTTTGCTGTTGGTGCACCTTTGCCGGAAGCGGAAGAGGCTTTTAAGTGGGTATTTGCGGAGGGAGAATTATGAGCACGACCATTGCCTCGACTCCGACTAAAAATTATTTAAACGCATTGAAAGAGGCTTTATTTGAAGAGATGGATCGCCGCGATGACATGGTTTGCATCGGTGAGGACATCGGGCTTTTGGGGGGGGCATTCGGAGTTACGGAAGGATTGCAGGATAAGTTCGGGGCAAAACGCGTGATTGATGCTCCGATTAGCGAAGCGGCAATTGTGGGAGTTGCGATTGGTTTGGCATTAAAAGGGAGACCTGTAATGGCAGAGATGCAGTTTATTGATTTTATTTCTTGCGGTTTTG
Source organism: uncultured Fimbriimonadales bacterium (assembly GCA_964608695.1). Classification (GTDB taxonomy): domain Bacteria; phylum Armatimonadota; class Fimbriimonadia; order Fimbriimonadales; family ATM1; genus CAZSPF01. Next base: position 11,930 of record CAZSPF010000050.1, read on the forward strand.
ATCAGATAGTAAACAACGCGGCGACGATGTATTATCGGACTGCTGGAAAAGCGAGTGTGCCGATTGTGATTCGTGGTCCGAGCGGAGGATATGGGGGGGGTGGTCCGTATCACAGCCAACAGAATGAATCGTGGTTTGCGCATTCTCCCGGCTTGAAAGTTGTTTGCCCCAGCACGCCTTTCGATGCGAAGGGTCTTTTGAAAGCATCATTGCGCGACCCGAATCCCGTGATTTTTTACGAAGTGAAGGAACTTTACAGAAAAAGAGAGATCGAAGAGATTGTTCCTGATGAAGATTATATCGTTCCTCTTGGAAAGGCGGCTGTAAGACGAGAAGGCACAGACGTTACGTTTATTAGTTATGGCAATCCGGTTCATTTTTGTTTATCTGCGGCAGAGCAATTGCAAGAAGAAGAAAACATTAGCGCGGAAGTTATTGACCTGCGGACGCTTGTTCCGCTGGATGATGATGCGATAATAGAGTCTATTAAGAAAACTAATCGTGTAGTTGTTGTAAATGAAGCGTCTCGGACTTGCGGGTTTGCAGGTGAAATTGTGGCGAGGATTAATGATTACTGCTTTGAGTATTTGGATGCCCCCCCCATTCGTGTTACCCGTGCAGATACTCCGGTGCCATGGGTGAAACCATTGGAGATGGCGGTTTTGCCGAGCGTGGAAGACATCGTTCAGGCGGGAATAAAGGTGGCTCGGTATTAAGATATGGCAACTGAAATATTGATGCCGGAATTAGGGGAAAGTGTTCACGAAGGCACCGTTAGCCGATGGCTGAAAAACGTGGGTGATACGGTGAAAGAGGATGAGCCGGTTGTGGAAATCATGACCGATAAAGTGAACACAGAATTACAAGCGCCGGCATCAGGTGTTCTGATAAAAATTTTAATTAATGAAGGTGAGAATGTAAAAGTTTTCGAGCCTCTTGGCTTGATTGGTGAAGCCAGCGAAGTGGGCGACGAACCACAGAAAAAATCAGAACCTCCGAAAGAAAAGGTCGAAGAGGCAGGGAAACTTATTGAGTCGGTTGTTCCCAGTGCGATGACCTCACAACCGGTAGAAACTGCTAAACCCATTGTTGATGGTGGAAGGAAATGGTACACGCCCATAGTGCGTTCAATAGCAAAACAGCACGGAGTGCGAGAAGAAGAGTTAGCGAGTATTCGCGGAACTGGTGAGGGGGGGCGCGTAACGAAGAAAGACCTGGAGATGTATTTACAAACAAGAACGGGCGCACCGGTTTCGGCTACACAAGCTCCGGCGGCTGAAACAACAGCACCTTCTGCACTGTTTGAGGTGAAACCTGTGCAGGTGCAAGAGGGACCGGATGTGGAGATTGCTGCGTTGACGGGAATGCGCAAAGCGATAGCAGATGCTATGACGAAGGCGCATACGATACCTGCGGTCACGACAATTACAGCAGTGGATGTGAGCAAGTTAGTAGAGTTTCGGAAACTTAACAAAGACAGTTTCGAAAAAAATCACGGTGTGCGGCTGACGTATACGCCGTTTTTCATTAAGGCGCTGACGGAAGGGTTAATGGAATTTCCGGTTGTGAACGGTGCGTATACGGATGACGGAAAATTGCAAATTAATCGGGTGGTGCATTTGGGAGTTGCGGTGGCATTGGGTGATGGTTCGCAGGGTTTGATTGTGCCTGTGATTCGTGATTGCCATAAAAAGAACTTGGTGGAGATAGCGAAAGAGCTTGATAGTATTGCGAAAAAAGCACGCGATAACAAATTGAATGTGACTGATGTGCAAGGTGCGACGTTTACGCTGACGAATCCGGGAAGTTACGGTGCGCTATTCGGGACGCCGATGATTCCGCCTGGGCAGGCGGGGATATTGGGAACGTATGCGATAGTAGATACTCCTGTGGCGGTAAACGGGATGCTGGGAATTAAGCCGATCATGCATTTGGTATTGACTTATGACCATCGGATAATTGACGGCATGCTGGCGGGGCGGTTTTTGAAAGCGGTGCGGGAGAGGTTGGAAGGCTTCGATTTTTATCGTTAGGCTGTTCTTTCTTTTGGATAGTTGAACTCAGTATGGTTTGATTTGGAGTTTTTTTCTTAGAGAGGTTGACGTTTTTGGTTTTCGTGTCCTATAAGGGTGTGAGTAAGTTTTTTTGTTGGTTTGGCTTTATTTGAGA
>CAZSPF010000051.1:0-13703 GCA_964608695.1 uncultured Fimbriimonadales bacterium
CGGACGTGAAATATCGCCGGTAAAAATTTCTCTTTCCGAAAACGGAAAACAAAAAATCGAACATTCTCGCAACGTGCTGGAAAGAATCGAAGCGAGAGGAGATTATGTTTATGGCGTGAGTACCGGATTCGGTGCGCTGAAATCGGAATTGATTTCGCCGGAACACAGAGCGAAGTTACAAGAAAATCTCATTCGATCACACAGTGCAGGGGTTGGTGAATACTTGCATAAAACAGATGTGCGCGCAGCCATGACGGTGTTGGCAGGATGCTTAAGCCGAGGGAAAAGTGGAATACCGTTAGATGTCGTCGAATGCTTAATCGCGTTTTTAAATGCGGATGCGATTCCGTTTGTGCCAAGTCGGGGTTCATTAGGTGCAAGCGGTGATCTCGCACCATTAGCGCATATCGCCCTTGCATTAATGGGAGAATCTGTTACAACTTCTAACCCCCCCTCTGAAAAAATTAAAATGGCGAGTAAGGTGGGTTTGAGTTTGATTAACGGAACACATGTTCATGTGGGGATTGGTGCGTTATTGGTTTATCAAGCGGAGTTATTGGCAAAACTTGCGGATATCGCATGCGGGATGCATGTAGATGCCATGCTTTGCTCTTCACAGCCGTTTCGTGAAGATGTTCACGCGTTGCGACCACATGAGGGGGGGGCAACATCGGCAAAAAACATCCGAAAGATCATTGAAGATAGTGAACTTATTTTAAGCCATGCGAATTGTTCGGAAGTTCAAGATGCATATTCCGTTCGTTGTGCGGCACAAGTGCATGGTGCTTCGCGAAACGCTATTCAACATTTACGAGAAGTCATTACGACAGAATTGGCAAGCGTAACAGATAACCCACTTGTATTAGATGATGAAATCGTATCAGCGGGACATTTCCATGGTGAGCCTGTTGCTCTTGCACTCGATTATTTCAAAATCGGTTTGGCAGAGCTCGCGAGTATCAGTGAAAGAAGGGTCGAGCGCACATTAAACAAAGACACGAATCGCGGGCTCCCGGCTTTTCTTGCACAAAATCCCGGTTTGCAAAGCGGATTGATGCTTTTGCAGTACACGTCTGCCGCATTGGTAAGTGAAAACAAAGTGTTGTGTCACCCCAGTTCGGTGGACTCCATCCCCACAGGAGCCAACCAAGAAGACCATGTTTCCATGGCGATGAACAGCGCACTGCATGCAAAACAGGTGTTGAAAAATGTGCGAACTGTTTTGGTGATCGAGCTCATAGTAAATGCACAAGCGTTAGATTGCAGACGACAGCTCCAAGAACACAAACCCGGTCGCGGTGTGCAATCTGCATGGGATGCAATAAGACAGAATGTGAAAGCGCTCGATAATGATCGCGTTATGACTGAAGAGATACAAAGTTTGCCCTTAGGCGATATAGTGGACGCCGTAGAAAATGCAGTAGGTGCGTTGTTATGAAATTAAAACCGGTTTCACATGACTTACTTTTCCGTAGAGATGAAGCACACGATCCGCGTTTAGGCGAAATCACACAAACTCCTGAATTAGATGCTTTCTCAAAATCCTCATGGGATATTGCGATTATCGGATTTCCCGATGACAGAGGTGTTACGTTAAACAAAGGCAGGGGGGGGGCAGGAGAGGGACCTAACGCCATTCGCAAATGGTTCTACCGTCTCGTCCCGCCAAGAAAAGATATACCCATTGCAGATTTAGGTGATTTGATAATGACAGATTCCTTGGAAAATGATCACGCGTCAGGGAGCGAAGTAATTAGCTTGGCATTATCGAGATCGAAAAGAGTGATCATTTTAGGGGGGGGACATGATTGGGGTTTCTCGCCCATACAAGCGTTATTACAAATGGGCAGAACAGGATTTGTAAATTTTGATGCGCATTTGGATGTGCGCGCTTCTTCCACTCCACATTCGGGCACGTCGTTTTGGCGTGCATTGGAAAAAGGAGTGACCGGCGAAGACGCAATATGGTTTGGTGTGCAGTCGAGCGCAACAGCCGCTATGCACAAAGAATATGTCGCCGCCAAAGGGGGAAGGATCTTTTATGGAGATGATAACTTATATGAACTTGAAGGTTTTCAAAAAGCATTTGAAACCATGAAAAACAAATGCGGAGTAATTGACGTGAGTTTAGACATGGACGTGTTCGAGATGAGTGCATCACCAGGTGTGAGTGCTCCGCAGCCAATGGGTTTGCCTCCTCATATTGTTCTGGACGCTTTTACGCGTGTTGTGCACGATGAAAAGATAAAAACTGTGGGCATTTATGAACTTTCACCACCTCACGACACGAACGAGATGACTGCTCGGCTTTCGGCAAGATTCATTTGGGAAGCATGCAAATAAGAAAAAGACGGCTCCGGCCTTGGTGCGTGACCGGAGCCGTTGTGTGTGCGGCTCTTTGGAGAGGAGGGAATGAGAAAGACTTTCCTTCTTTCGCAATAACTCTTAAAATCGTTTTTCCGTAAATTGCCTCTTGGCGGTGCCTACTCCGATGCTTCCAATTAAATGAACACTACGCCGAAGGCGAAAGTTCCCAACATTTTAGGGAAAACCGGTGATTATCCCGTATAATTTGAACATGCCCGCTACAAAAACGCTGATTGAGGAGATTTTGACTTCGGATAAGCCTATCGAGATACGCGCTCCAAAGGGGCAGGAACTCAATTGCAAAGGCTGGATTCAGGAGGCGGCGCTTCGCATGCTGTTCAACAACCTCGACCCGGAGGTGGCAGAGAAGCCCAGTGAACTGGTGGTTTACGGAGGGATTGGTAAAGCGGCGAGAAGCTGGAGGTGCTTACAAGGGATTGTGCGAGCCTTGCTGGATCTGGGAATTGAGGAAACCTTGCTCGTTCAGAGCGGGAAAGCGATAGGGGTATTACCCAGCCATGAAAATGCTCCTCGTGTGTTGATTGCCAATTCCAACCTCGTGCCGAAATGGGCGACATGGGAGGTGTTTCGCGAACTTGATAAGAAGGGTCTCATTATGTTCGGACAGATGACGGCAGGTTCGTGGATTTACATCGGGACGCAAGGGATATTGCAAGGAACCTATGAAACGTTCTCAGCGATTGCGAAAAAATGTTTTGGCGGAACGCTGGCAGGAAGGCTGGTTGTGACTGCGGGCTTAGGCGGAATGGGGGGGGCGCAGCCGCTTGCAGTAACAATGAACGAAGGTGTTGCATTGTGCGTGGAGGTAGATCCGAATAGAATTCGAAGAAGACTGGAGACTCGATATTTGGATGCCGAGGCGAAAGATTTAGACGAAGCCTTAAAAATCTGTTTGGATGCAAAATCGAACAAAAAAGCGATTAGTGTGGGGTTGTGCGCAAATGCCGCAGATGTGATTCCTGAATTGGTAAAGCGCAAAATTATCCCTGATGTGTTAACCGACCAAACAAGTGCGCATGATGTATTAAACGGTTACGTTCCGAACGGTTTTAGTTTAGAAGACGCAAGCAGAATGCGCAAAGAAGACCCGGACAGATATTTACATGAAGCCAAACGTGCGATAACTGAGCATGTACACGCTATGCTTGAGTTGCAGAGGGGGGGGTCAGAGACGTTTGATTACGGAAACAACATACGACAGGTGGCGTTTGATGAAGGCGTTAGCGATGCATTTGATTTTCCGGGGTTTGTCCCCGCGTATATTCGTCCGCTTTTTTGCGAAGGCAAAGGACCGTTTCGATGGGCGGCGTTGAGCGGTGACCCGCACGATATCGCAGTGATTGACGAAGCAATTCTGGAAATGTTTCCTGAAGATATTGCATTACAGCGCTGGATTCGCATGGCAGGTGAGCGTGTGAAGTTTCAGGGCTTGCCTGCGCGCATCTGCTGGTTGGGTTTGGGCGATAGGGCAAAACTGGGACTGAAAATAAACGAACTGGTGGCGTCCGGACGGCTGAAAGCGCCGATTGTAATTGGACGTGATCATTTGGACAGCGGTTCTGTGGCATCGCCAAACCGCGAAACCGAATCCCTGAAAGACGGAAGTGATGCAATAAGCGATTGGGTGTTTTTGAATGCGCTGATTAATGCGGTTAACGGCGCATCATGGATTTCGGTACATCACGGGGGGGGTGTTGGAATGGGGTATTCTCAGCACGCAGGGATGGTGATAGTTGCAGATGGCACACCGGAATCGGGGGGGCGGCTGAATCGGGTACTGCACTCCGACCCGGCTATGGGCGTCCTCCGCCACGCAGATGCAGGATATGAAGAGGCGGAGGAGTGTGCAAAGAGGAAAGGGTTGAAGAGGGGGTTTTAATGATGAATAATCTAATTCATTTTCGAGCGCAAATTTTCTCATAAGCGCCTTCAATTTATCTCATGCAAAAAGTACAGGTTTCAAAAGAAAGGCAAAAGCGAATTCCTTGGGAAATCGCTTTAGTCGTTTTCGTCTTGGTGTTTCTATTATTAAGTTTTGTAATTCTGCACTCTTTATTGGTGAAGAAAGGGGACAAAAACGAGCTCGGTCGTTTACTCCAAAAAGCAAGTGAAATAGGCTTGTATACGACAATTGAAGAGATTTATGCAGATTATCAGCCCGTGGATGACAACACATATTTCGAATGGCACGAACACGGGAAGAAATTTGATTCGCTGGATTCTTATTTTCAAAAGGTAGACGAAGAAAATGCAGACACTCTCAGAGAAGGTTTTAAGAAGATATTAGATGGTGTAGGCTTAACTGACAACAGCGATAAATTAATTGGTCATATAAATGATTTCTTGTCTGTATATGAACCACTTGCTAAGAGTAAGATGTTTGTCCCCATAAGAGATTTGCAAGATATGATGTCTGTGATGATGCCTGAATTGCAATGCATGAAGGAAGTTGTAAAGAGTTATTCCGCTCGTGCGATTTATCATGCTTTGAAAGGTAATAAATCCAAGTGCCTTGAGGATTTGTTGTATGCAAGAAACATAACTCAGCAGATTGACAGCGATTATACAATGATTTCACGCATGGTAGTGTATTTATTGCAGGCGGTTATTTATAAAAGTGTGTCTCAGATTTCCATAATTTATATCAAAGACGCAGGAATGTTAGAGGAACTCAAGCGATTCACTCAATCTTTTTCATTAAGTGATGCGAAAAAATACATTTCTACGGAAATGATTATGGGAAGGCAAATTTGTAATTACTACAGAAACCCGCATATATCACAAGGAGAGTTTCCAGATGAAATAGAAATTTTAGAGCATCCGGTTTTCGGTGCTTTTGGCAATTATTTAATAAGAGCAAACATTGATAAATCTGAAATGTTGATCGTTTCATTTTGTGTAGAAATTACAGAAGCATGGGACGATTATGAAAAGATAGAGAAACTCCAGAGGACATTGAACCACAAAGCAAAATCCAATATTTGGAATGCCGAATACATTGTGCCTGCTATTTATATGGGGATGTTTGATACATTTAAAGAAAAGGAAGTTATGACCACTGCACGCCAACAATGTACCCTCATAGGTCTTTCATCTTTAGCACACCGTGCAAAAACGGGTGCATTCCCCACCTTGCACCAAGCCGCAGAAATGGCAGGTGTCTCTGCAAAAGATCCTTATCTGAAAAACCAACAGGATTTAAAATACAAAATCGAAGGAGAAAGGTTCATCGTTTACAGCGTAGGTAAAAACAAAAAGGACGATGACGGAAAAACAAAAAGTGCAGAGCACCCCGACGCAGACGACTGGGCGAAGTTTGAAGTACATTTAAAAGCAATTAATTCAAATACTCTCTCGGATCGGTAATTCTTCCCGTCAATGCGCACGCCGCAGCCGTGATAGGTGACATCAGATGTGTGCGCGAACCGGGACCTTGGCGACCTTCATACGGTCGGTTGCTTGTACTAGCACAGCGCATTTTCGGGCGCACCACATCGCCGTTCATTCCCAAACACATACTGCATCCCGCATGATGCCACTCAAAGCCCGCTTGCTTGAAAATCTCATCAAGCCCCTCTTTCTCCGCTTGGCGTCGTACCGCTTCACTTCCCGGCACAACCATTGCTCTCACCCCCCCTGCAACTTTACGTCCTTTTACAACTAAAGCCGCTTCGCGTAAATCTTCTATTCGGCTGTTCGTGCAGCTTCCGATAAACACATTGTTTATCTCCAATTCCTGGATTGGTGTTCCGGGTCTTAATCCCATATACATTAGGGCGCGCTCTTCTGTGGGTGTTTGCGGCTCAGGGATGGATTCGTTAATGTCTACCGTCATAGCAGGGTTAGTTCCCCACGAAACTTGCGGAATGAGTTGCGATGCATCCAGTTCTACCTCTTTATTAAATTTCGCGTCGTCATCAGTTTTCAACTTTTTCCATTGATTGATATACTCATCAAGTTTTTCCCCTTTAGGTGCATAAGGCCTTTCTTCTGATGCGATGTATTCGATTGTAATCTCATCAGGTGCAATCATTCCTGCTCTAGCGCCCATTTCAATGCTCATATTGCAAATCGTCATTCTTCCGTTCATATGCAGTTTTTGAATTGTTTCACCGCGATATTCTGCAACAAAGCCTGTCCCCCCCCCTGCACCGATTTTCCTGATAATCGCAAGAATAATGTCTTTTGCGGTTACTCCGTAACCCAAACTGCCATTAACATTTATCTCAAGTGTTTTCGGTTTGGATGGCACTCGCAATGTCTGCGTGGCAAGAACATGCTCAACCTCTGTCGTCCCAATTCCGAACGCCAACGCTCCAAATGCACCGTGAGTACTTGTGTGGCTGTCACCGCATACAATCGTCAATCCCGGTAATGTCAAACCCAGTTGCGGACCTATGACGTGCACAATGCCTTGCTTTTCGTGCATGTATCCGAATAACGGAATGCCAAACTCTTTTGCGTTCTTGCTAAGTGCGGAAATCTGTTTCCCGCTTAAGGTGTCTTCTGGAATGTCTTGCCCATCAGTCGGCACATTATGGTCAACTGTGGCATAAGTCAAATCAGGTCGTCTGACTTTTCTTCCAAACTGCCTTAAACTGTCAAAAGCCTGCGGCGATGTCACCTCATGAACAAGGTGGCGGTCAATATATAGCAACACACCGCCTTCGGACAACTCCGCAACCACATGCGCATCCCAGACTTTTTCAAACAATGTTTTTGGCATCGTATCAATTTACCTTTTCATTCGAGAAAATACTGTTAAGTCCAACTAACTTGTATTCTTTATACGAAATCAAAAGGATTTCAATACATCAAAAGCAGTTTTTACAAATAAAAAATTCAAGAAAAACCACTTCATTTGAACTTGAGTTCATGTGTGATGGAAATGCCAAACGTGCTGTCATCATTCGGATGAAACCACCAAAATCCCACTCTTGTATCGCCAAAACTGTGAATGTAGGCAAGGTTGTAAGAGATTTTTTTCCCGGATTCTGTCGGTGTGTGCGAATAAAGCATCAGCCCCGATTTGTTTGTCAGCAAATACGAAGCAGAAAAAATACCAACGTGTTTTCCGTTTCTTAAGTATTCATATCCGCCCGTAAATGATGCTCTTCCCACAGGTTTTATGGCAAACAGATAAAGCCCTTCTTGATCGGATGAGTTTGTTGACGTAAGACCGTATCCCACCAAAACTTCGCAAGGCGCTCCGTCTTGCGCGGAGAGTGCGTGCCACGTTGTTAACAACAAACCCCGTTTCCCTATATCTGAATAACCTACTCCAATATCGAGGCGCTTTGCAATTCCTGTACGCGCCCACATATTTGCTCGGTTTTCGGGTGAATTGCCTGAAAAAATGCCGAACAGGCTAACGGTACCCTGTGGGATGGTTAGTTCGGTTCTTGTCGAATACAGCGACCCGCGCTGCTGCGATTGCAAAACCGCTCATGCAGGGCATCCAGCTTGCTGTGCATTTGCAAGGCTTATAAGACTCGAAACGATAAATGCAGATGACAAAAATCTTCGCTCTCCTATCATATTGAGTGTGATGTTACCCCTGAAAGGGAGCAGAGAATTTCCCTCACGTTATCTGGATAAATGAAAACAGACAGGAAATTTGCTGGGTTTACGCATCACTCATGGCTTTTATGTAGTCTAATAAAGTCATAAACAGCATGATGTACTCATGCATGTTCGAGCAGGAGGTTTGATAAAATGCAGCGCAAAGAAAAACGTTTGATGCCAATGGGAGTATTCCTTAGAAGGCAGTTGGTTAAATGTTTGGAATGTGTGGGGACCTGTGCTTCCCTTCGCTAATTTGGGAGCGGGGACAGGATTTGAACCTGTGACCTCCGGGTTATGAGCCCGACGAGCTACCTGGCTGCTCCACCCCGCAATGTAGGTTTTATTTTACCTGAAATAACAGACTCTTGCAGCAGGAAACACTATTTCTATTCTTGATGATTCACAGCAATGCCGGTAACGAAAGTTTCCCAATCCATTGCTTGTTCATGAGAAACCTCCGAAAACTCATCCGGAACTGCATAACTATTTGGCGCGGTAAAAAGTATTCTTATCCACAAAAAACAAGCGATGGATGATAAAAATAATAAGAAAATTAATCTACGCCTTGGCCATTCCATAAGTTTTCATCATCGAGATGATGAGGTGTCATTGGCTTAACGTGTGCATCCAAAAAGATAACTGTCCCAAACTTCGTGTTGTGCCTAGGCCAAAAGTGACCATAGGACAATCCGTTCTCCGGAAACTCCCTTGTCCAGTTACTCGGTGGATACACACGATGAAAACCTGTAGGAGGTCCCCAAACTTTTGAGTTCTTTAAAACAGGTGCAAAGAAAATGGATTCCGCAAACAAAACTGTCTGGCTATGTGATGTGTATGCACTAATTGGTAAAGATTTATGCGGAGCTTCATTAGGGTAATTCACATTCATTCCCGGACTGAGATAACGGCCGTTGTATCCGTAACTGCAAGTGTTAGCCCAAATCCACTCATAGTTTTGATTCTTTTTACTGAATCGCCCGTTTCCGTTTTTATCCAGAAAAGTTTCTTCCGTGTCTAACGGACATAAAAACACTTCATGCTTGTTTACATAAGGGAAAATATCATGCCCCCATAAGCGAAACTGTACAAGAGAAATGTTGGAGTTTGCGCTTTTATAGTTTTGTGTTCGCAATACTAATGCGGTGTAATCGTCATTGTCCGATGCGTACATCAGGAACGCTTGAGCCAACTGTTTGCCATGCAGAATACAAACCGTATGCTTCGATTTAGCCTTCGCTTGGTTAACTACAGGCAAAAGCATAGCGCTCAGTATAGAAATAATAACTATGACTACGAGCAATTCAATAAGTGTAAAGGCATGTTTTAATCTCATCCTCTTCTGTAATCGGGAGTTGCTTCTTCATTTATAATGTAGAAGTTTGTCTACTAATTAAGTTCAAAAGCGACGTGCCTTATGTTTGCTTAGTTCTTTGTCTTGAATTTCCCGAATTCCTTGCTTAGGTAACCTTAAAGAGATGTCAGATGAATCTTTAACCTACAAAACTGCCGGTGTGGATACCGCAGAAGCAGAAAAAGCCATTCGAGGGTTTCGTGATGCTGTACGCTCGACTTATTCTCCCGACGTTCTGAGCGACTTGGGATTATTCGGGGGGGTGTTTTCAGGAAGATTCGAAGGATTCGATGATCCGGTCCTGGTTTCCAGCATAGACGGTGTCGGAACAAAAACATCGATTGCAGTAATGGCGAACTCATTTCGAGGAATCGGAAAAGATATTGTAAACCATAGTGTAAACGACATACTATGTCAAAGTGCAAAACCGTTGTTTTTCTTGGATTATTTCGCTTCGTCGCATCTCAAAAGTGAACAAGTTGTAGAAGTAGTCGAAGGCGCATCGGAAGCGTGCAAAGAAGTTAACTGCGCTTTAATCGGTGGGGAGATTGCTGAAATGCCGGGAACTTACCATGAAGGGGAGTTTGATGTGGTGGGGGCAATTGTGGGAGTAGCAGAGAGAGCGCGAGTTTTACCGCGCAGAGATATCGAAAACGGAGATTTATTGGTAGGACTGGCAAGCGATGGATTACATACTAATGGCTTCACCTTAGCAAGAAAATCACTATTTGATAGGGGGGGGAGAAATGTAAGTGACATCATACATGAGTTAGGAAGAACTCTTGGCGAAGAACTCTTAAAACCACATCGCTGCTACTTCCGTTCGGTGTACCCTTTGCTGATAGATGACAGTGTAATTAAAGGTATCGCACACATCACAGGGGGGAGTTTTCATGGAAACATCATACGCATTCTTCCCGAGAACGCACGGGCAATCATAGAAAAACGTACATGGACGGTCCCGCACATCTTTCGCATGATTCAAGAAGACGGGGGGGTAAGCGACGAAGATATGTATGCGACTTTTAACATGGGAATCGGGATGGTGTTAGTTTGTCCAAGCGAGTTTGCAAATGTAGTCGTTCAAAAACTCAATGATGCCGGTGAACATGCAAACGTCATAGGCGAAATTAATTCCGGTTTAAGAGGAGTAGTGTTAGCTTAGCGGAATTTTGTATGCATCGTAAGAAGTTTTACCGGAAAATCACTTATGATGCATACAAAAAGCAAGGATTTTGTCTTTTCGCAGAACTTAAAGGTTGACATTATGTATATTCAACACGTGAACTATCAATTGAAACAAGAAAGCGAGAAACTGTGGCAACTACTTGAAGAAGTTCAATCAGTAGGCATAGCCACACATTTAAACCCTGATGGAGACGGCATCGGCTCTATGCTGGCTATGGGAGAATTACTCAATGCTATGGGGAAGTCAGTTACTCTCCTTTGCAATGACAAGCCCCCCACAAACCTCATGTTCCTGCCCAATGTGCAAGATATTATTCACGGAGAGGAAGCGGAAAACTGCAAAACAGAGTTTGATGTGGGCATTATTTTAGACTTAAACAACACAACAAGACTGGGGAAAGCAAAGCACGCAATTGAAAAATCAAAAAAAATAGTGGTGATAGACCATCACGAACAAATAGAAAATGGCATCGAAGGGTTACTCATCATTCATCCCGAGTATTCAGCAACTGCCTTAATCATTTATGAAATTTACCTAAGCATGAATGTAACCATAACGCCTTCAATGGCGCAATATCTTTTAACAGGAATTGCAACCGATACGGGAAATTTCCGTTTTGGTAATACATCACCTCAAGCCATGCGAGCCTCAGCAGATTTATTAGAAAGGGGGGGGGATATAGTAACGATTAACTTGGAAGTGTGGGAAAAGAAACCCTTACCTGCTCTAAAATTATTAGGAAGAGCACTATCCAATCTTAAATCCGTAAAAAACGGAAAACTTGTGTACAGCACCATCAAATTCGAAGACTATCAGGAAACAGATGCAGACGATGAATTAACTGAAGGGATAGTCAGTGAAATCGGCAAAACAGATGGTGTGGAAGTGTTCATGCTCTTACGTGAACCTAAAAAAGGAAAAATTCGCGCAAGCGTGCGATCAAGAGGAGCAGTAGATGTCGCTGAAATTTGCAGTAAGTTTGGCGGTGGGGGGCATAAACAAGCCGCCGGATGCACTTTCGATGGCTCACTGCAAGATGCAGAAAAGCAACTAATAAGTGAACTGGAGAAAGTGCTTTGAGTGAGCCCCTAATCGGTATCCTGCTCATTAATAAACCACGAGGGATGACATCTCACGACGTCGTTCACAAAGTCAGAAAAAAACTACAAATAAAGAGAGTGGGTCATGCAGGAACTTTAGACCCTCTCGCTGAAGGCTTACTCATCATTGCAGTGGGAAGTGCAACAAGATTTTTAAACTACTTGAGCCTTGATCCTAAAGTTTATGAAGGTGAAATGCGCTTAGGAGTAACAACAACCACACAAGACGCTGAAGGTGATACGATTTCTGAAAGCGAGTGGCAGCACATCACCATTCAGCAACTAAAAGAAACTGCAAGTGCATTCTTGGGTGAAATTGAACAACTCCCGCCTATGTTCAGCGCAGTAAAAGTACAAGGAAAACCACTTTACACCTATGCAAGAAAAGGACAAGATATCGAAAGAAAAACGAAAAAGGTACAAATTCATGACTTTCAAATCACAGAATTAAACCCACCTGTGGCACATTTTCGTGTCTCGTGCTCAACAGGCACATACGTTAGAACACTCGTTCACGATTTAGGGCAAAAACTGAAATGTGGAGCTTATTTGAAAAGTTTAAAACGGCTTCAAGTCGGTATGTTTTCATTGGAGAAAGCGTACGACTTAGATGAAATTTCAAAAGAAAATTTAATTGACCTTCAGCAAGCACTGCATCCCATTCCCATCCTTAAACTCGGAGTAAGCGAAACACAAATCGCAAGAAACGGGCAAGCCCTTTCGTTACCCCCCGTCTCGGGTTCTGAAATTGTAGGATTGCTTGATAACGAAGGCAGGTTTTTCTGTGTGGCACGTAGAAAAGAAAACAAATGGCAGCCAGAATGCGTAATTCCTCTACAATCACAAATACCGGCAGAAAACTCATAAAACCTTATAAATGGCATGAAGTTTGCTCAAAAAGGTTAATGATTCTTGCCAGACCAACGCCCGGAATCCTAATATTAATGCTGATAGGTTTAGTTGACCTCATCATAACAGTAACGCTGTTCTCACTCGGGCTGGTAGAAGAGATGAATCCCATAATGCGTCCTCTCATTCAATATCACCCCTTCATGTTTGCGTTTGTAAAGTTTCTCACGCTCGCCGCGGGCTACATCGGCTTGCAGATGTATCGTTTGGTAGATGAAAACTTTTCAAACAAAGCTGCGTGGGCGGGTGCGATAGCCTATGCAGGGATTTGGACAATCTGGTTTATTGCCGCACATATATAAGCTCCGCTCCCCCTGAACTTGAGTAAACTCCTTCCTATGCTCTTCCTTACGGTTTGTGTGGCTTCGTTATGGTATGTACACGAACCATTAATTCAAGACCGTCAAGAGCCCCAACAACGTCCACGCTTCGAGTTTCACGGCATTACAATTACCGCAGATCAAATCCTATGGACTGCAGAACCATCGGTAAGAAGGTTCGAAGGCAACGTAGTTGCAGAATATGATGTCACTCGATTAACTGCAGAAGAAGCAGAATTAAATGAAACCGAAAGAACCGCATCCTTTAAGAGGGGGGTGAAACTCACAGACCCAATCGGAACTCTCGAATGCGAAAGCATCTTAGTAGAATTCGATAGCATTGGAGAGCAAACCGAAGAAAGAGAAGCAGGCGTGGAAACATGGAGGATGAGAAGAGCCATTGCAAAAGGCATTAAATTGAAGGCACACGAAGCAAGGTTATCCGGTGAAGAGATGGAACTACTTCCCGAAAAATGGGTCATGAGGAACGTCTTAGCAACAATGTGCGACAGGGAGAGTCCCGATTACTCGTTCTTTCTGCGCGAAATAACTTTTCGACCCGGACGAGATATCAACGCAAAAGACGTAACCTTCAAATTAGGTAAATGGCTTGCTGTTGACATTCCGTTCTTTCGGGTGGGTTTAGACCCAGCGCAAACAGGGTTACAATCTCCAACACTCACATACTCGAATGGATTTCGCTTTGGCTACAAATGGAAAAATGTTTTCACATTAGGAAGTCATGCATCCTTTATTTACGAACAAAGCGCTTTTCGGCACGATGCTGTGCCTTCTACCAACACGGTGTTTGCCTTTACGGATAAGCCTCGTCCCATACACGAACTGGATTCCATGCTTTCTATCCGAACTGAAGATGGCGA
>CAZSPF010000052.1:0-3981 GCA_964608695.1 uncultured Fimbriimonadales bacterium
GAACAATTACAATAAACGGAAAATGGATTACAAGTAGACCGGATGATTTCGGAATGGTGATACACGAGCTTGTTCATGTTGTCCAGCAATACCCGAGAAATCGAAGAAATGTCGGCTGGCTTGTTGAAGGGATTGCGGATTACATTAGGTTCTGGAGATACGAACCGGAAACACCTCGCTCGCGAATAGATCCGGAAAAGTCGAAATATACTGACTCTTATAGAACAACAGCGTATTTTTTGGCATGGGTGTCAAATACGATATGCGCTTGGTTCCATCTTTGGATTCAGTATTAAGAAAAGGTGAAGACCCCATGCCGGTTTTTAAAGAGATGACTGGCAAAGATATTGATGATTTGTGGAAGGAGTTTATTGCAAGATAATAAAATTTATTTCTTGTTACGAATCATCTCACTTAATTCATAAGGTAGAACCGAATTTCCAACGTCAAGCATAAAAACCCCAATCTCGGGTAGAACACCCCTTGCGATTTGTGAGCCGGTAGCTCAGCGGTAGAGCAACGGCCTTTTAAGCCGTGGGTCGTGGGTTCGATCCCCACCCGGCTCACCAATCTCAGAGAACCTCGCGAGCCACGCCGGGCATGATAATCGAAGCTACAGCGTACGAACGCCTAATGTCTTCCAGACACACCTTCACTCGCTTGCCGATGTATTCCTCACCTTCCACAAGTTCGATGTAATACCCTGCATCTGTCCAGCCCACTGCCTTTTGCACTCCTTGTATCATAGATTGTTTCACATTGCATTCTAAAACTTGTGCTCTACGGTAGCCCATCAGTTGCTGTTCAAAACCTTCAATAGTTCCTGGTTGAATCACATACTGGTCATATTCAAAAGCAGGGTTTGCTCTTGCGTAAATTGCTCTTCTTAACAGATGTTCGAGTTGCTCGACGTTTTCACCATCTGATCCGATGAGCGCTTCACATGCTGCAGGATTACACTCTACGAAAAATGCGTTACCGCCTTCGGATAACGCCCTTCTCAAATCACGTTCAATCCAAAGCGAAACGGAATCACTACTTGGAATACGTCCTTTACCTGTGCACATTGGACAAGGTGTGGTAATCGCTTGTGTTACAGAAACCTCTGTTCGTTTTCTTGTTAACTCAATTAATCCCAAACTGCTTATGCGTCCAATTCGCGTGCGTGCTTTATCACGTCGCAGAATGGATTGAAAGTTTTGCAATAGTTTTTTTCTGTCTGCGGCGTTCACCATGTCAATAAAATCTACAACAATAATTCCGCCTATATCGCGTAACCGCAATTGTCGCGCAACCTCTTCTGCTGCTTCGAGATTTGCTTTAAAAATTGTATCCGCTAAATTTGTGGAGCCCACATTTTTTCCGGTGTTTACATCAATAGCGGTAATCGCCTCCATCTCATCAATGATAAGATACGCACCGGATTTTAGCCATACTTTTGGTTTTAAAAGTTTTTCCAAATCTCTCTCAATTCCGTAATAATCGAAAATCGGAACGTCGCCATCATATAAAAAGATGCGATCTTTCATTGATGGCATTATCATATCAATTACCGCATGGACTTTTTCATACTCATCGGGATCATCAATCACCACGCGTGAGATTTCTTCACCTAACATGTCACGCACAACGCGATACAACAAACTCTGGTCACGATAAACACAAGCCGGTGCTCTCATGCGCTTTGCGTTTGATGAAATCTTCTGCCACATTGCGACAAGATACTGTACATCGCTCTGGAGTTCTTTCTCGGTGTGCATCTCACACTCGGTACGCATGACGATGCCAAAACCTTCCGGGCGAATTTTCTCAGCAATTTTTTTCAGGCGTTCTCTTTCCTCTCTGCTTTCAATCTTTCTGCTTACGCCTAAATGATTGCCGGTGGGCATTAAAACAACATAACGACCCGGAAGAGCCAGCCTGCTCGAAACTCGAGCACCTTTTGTACTCCTTGGTCCTTTAATAACCTGAACCATTATTTCCTGCCCGGGCTTAAGAAGGTCTTTTATCTGTCTTCTTCGCAATTCCGAGCGTTTGATGCTCGATGGGCTTTCGCCGTTAGTGTCCTCTTCAGGCAGAATGTCTGCTACATACAGGAACGCATTGCGTTCCAGCCCTATGTCCACAAATGCGGCGTCCATCCCCGGGAGTACGTTCTGGACTATTCCTTTGTAGATGCTTCCAACGACCCTCTCCTCTCGCTCGACGCGGAGTTCCATGAGTTGCCCATCCTCGAGGACTGCTATGCGCGTTTCGCGGGGAGTGACGTTTACGTAAATCTCTTTGTTCATAATTTTGTGAATTTATGCCCTGCGAGGTGAAACAAGCCTTGCTGTTTATACAAGAAAGGTGGGTAAGAGTGAAATAAAAATTGTTCATTGTAATCCCCGCATAGGGCAGAATGAGTGCATTATCGAACTCATATTATACCTGTTTAGACGAAGAGAGATGATATAAATGGCACATTTTTCCATTTTTGGTGGTAATGACAATCAGGCTCAATGGGAGGTCGTGATGTCGCTTTATGAAGAAGACCAGCTCAAAGAATCGTATGATATAGCGATGAATAGTGGGGTGGACATGGACGCCAAACATTCGAGTGATTTTCGACTCATCGAAGGAGAATGGTTAACTCGAAGTAAAAGTAAAACCGAACCAATCTCGCCGGATATGGGTTTTGAGTATATTCCTGATGAGGTGGGGGGGGTACTTGATGAATTAAAACAGTCTGCTGTTAATGCCTGCGCAAAATTTTCAAACATCATGCGCTATCATCCTAAGAAAAAGATTTTGATTACTATTCTTTGCATGGATGCAGATACAGACTGGGCAACGAATAGATGGGGATACTGTGAAAACAAGACATTATATTACAAACTCTGCCTTCCTCATCATTTAACAAGTGATTTAGATGAGTTTTCATCTGCCGTTGCGCATGAGTTTGCACATGTCATTTGCTCAGAACTATCGAATGAAAAAGCACCGTTATGGCTGGAAGAAAGCATTTGCATGTATGCTGAGGGGGGGCTTGATAAATCAACTCAACAGGAGTTCATAGATGATAGAGTTTATTGGCTTATCCCTGAAAAACTTGAGTCTGCACTACAAACGTTAGACGAAATAGATGATGAGCAAGACGTTTGGGCAGCATACCAACAGTGTGCATGGATTGGAGAGTATATTTTTCGAGAATACGGTGCAGAAAAAATAAAACAAGCTTTAGCATTACACACAGAAACTAAACCCATAAAACAGTTGTTTCAAAACTTGATTGGCTCCGATTTAACAAACAGTACAATAAAAAAAGTTTTTGGTGTCTCCACGCATACACTTTTCGAAAAAGCCTATGATGCGATGACACTGTGTTAGTATGCCAGAAAAATTATCCCCCGAACTCATTGAAGAAGCCTATCGCATGGGCTATTTCCCCATGGCTGAAGATGACGGAACAATTTATTGGTACTTTCCGAAAAAACGCGCCGTCTTTGAACCAAGAGATTTTCATGTTTCACGTTCATTAAAAAAATCGAGTAAAAAATATCTTGTTACATTTGATACTGCATACGAAGAAGTTATGAGAGCATGTGCAGATCGCGAAGAAACGTGGATATCCGAAGAGTTTGTCCGAGCTTATTGCGAGTTATTTTATCATGGATTCGGGCATTCTGCCGAGACATGGTTTTTTGATGAATTGGTAGGTGGAGTATACGGCGTACGCTTTGGAAATGTGTTCATGGCAGAATCCATGTTTCATACAAAAACCGATGCAGGAAAAGTTGCATTATGGAAATTGTTTGAAAAGTTAGAGAAAGAAGGCGTCGTACTAATAGATGTACAATTTATGACACCGCATTTAAAATCTCTCGGGGCGAAAGAACTTTCAAGTAAAGAGTATCTGAAAAAATTAGAAAACGCTTGGAAATAACTTTTACACTTTTTCTAATTTCGCAAATTTTTGCATCAACCTTTTTGTTCCAGTTA
>CAZSPF010000052.1:4036-13463 GCA_964608695.1 uncultured Fimbriimonadales bacterium
GACTGCACGCAATTACTATTCCATTGCCGAATTCAGGATGTCGTACTTGTTGACCTACTTGAAACGGAGGTGTCCAATCAGGCGCTTTTAGCTTCTTGGAAGTTTGTTCATTACTGTAAACTTGATAAGATGGTGCTCTGCGATCAGTAATTATTGATCTCTCAGATTCCGATCTTAAAGATTTTGTAAGATGGGGGGGGATGTTTTCCAAGAAACGACTTGGCTCGTTAAATATGGCTTGCCCAAATGAGTTTCTTCTTGTGGCGTGAATCATGTGCAATTCTTCTTTCGCTCTTGTCATGGCAACATAACACAACCTTCTTTCCTCTTCGATTTCTGCGTTAGTGTTTAAAGAGCGTGCGTGTGGAAAAATCCCTTCTTCCATACCCACAACAAATACAACCGGAAATTCCAACCCCTTTGCGGCGTGGGCAGTCATCAATGTTACGACATCGGGAGATTCTTGATAAGAATCAACATCGGTAAACAGAGAGATCTCCTGCAGAAATGTCGTTAGACCGGGTTCATCGCTTGTTACATCGTGCTGGATCGCTACGGTGATAAATTCCTGCAAGTTCTCCAGTCTTTCTTGAGATTCCTCTGTTTTTTCACTGCGCAGCATGTCGAGGTATCCGGAGTGTTGAAGAACATGAGTTACTATTTTTTGTGAAGACATTTGAGGAATTAACTCTTGCGCGCTTTGAATACATGAAACAAACTGCGCAACTGTATGCTTGATTTTTGGCGATAATCCAAGACTGTTATATCTTAATAAACCAAACCATAAACCTTCTCCATTTGATGCATTCTCAAATTTCTGAATCGTTGCATCACCAATCCCGCGGGCAGGGACGTTGATAATCCTGCGCAAACTTACTTCATCATAAGGATTCAATACTACGCGAAGATATGCCACAATATCTTTTATCTCTTTTCTTTCGTAGAACCTTAATCCCCCAACAAGCACATAAGGAATACTCATTAACAAAAAAGTTTCTTCCAATACTCGGCTTTGTGCGTTTGTTCGATAAAGAACAGCAAAATCACCAAATATTCTATCCTTTGTTCTTGTATCTGTAATAATTGTATCTGCAACCAACATCGCTTCATCGTTTTCAGTTCCAACTTCTGTGATACTTACAGGTTCTCCTGTCGCGTTTTTTGTCCAAAGTTTCTTTTGGGCACGAGTGCGGTTGTGCTTTATCACTTCGTTTGCGCATTGTAGTATGCAAGAAGTCGAACGATAATTCTGCTCCAACATTATAATCTTTGCATCCTTAAATTCCGTACTAAATTTGTGAATTAAAGACACATCAGCTCCCCTCCAAGCATAAATAGACTGGTCATCATCACCCACAACAGTAATGTTTCCGTGCTTCTCTGCTAACAATCGCACAAGTTCATACTGTGCTAAATTAACATCTTGAAACTCATCAACGAGAACATGATCAAACCTGCGTTGAATGGTATCACGGACATCTTTTCTTTCCTGAAGTAATCTTACTGTTAGCATTATCATGTCATCAAAATCAAGTGCATTGTTTTTTCGTAACAACTCTTGATACTTCGGATATAACTTTGCAACTTCGTTCTCAAAATAAGACATCGAACTGCGCGCGTAGTCTTCATGAGAAATTAATTTCTCTTTCGCTCGGCTGATTTCTGATAACACGCTTCTTGGCGTAAAACTTTTTTCATCTTTGCCGATTTTTTTCAATATCTCGCGCATTAAAGACAACTGATCTGAATCGTCATAAATAACAAAACTTTTATCTAGCCCTATCTTATCTCCATAAATACGCAAAAGTCTGCCGCATACACGATGAAAAGTCCCCATCCACAAGTTTTTTGCTTTCTCCCCGATAAGGTTTTCTATGCGTTCACGCATCTCACGTGCGGCTTTGTTTGTAAAAGTAACGGCGAGAATACTATCAGGTTTTACACCTTGTTCGATTAACCAAGCAATACGATATGTAATAACGCGGGTTTTTCCGCTTCCTGCTCCTGCAAAAACAAGCACCGCACTTGGAGTCTGTGTAACAGCCAAGCGTTGTTGTTCGTTTAAATCATCAAATTGAATAGGCATCTACTTATGGCTTATCTGTCCTGAGTCCATTCCGTGGGAACAAACAGCTCCATGTATTTTGAAATTGCGAACCTGTCGGTCATTCCGGAAACATAATCCACCACGCCTTGCAATCCTTCAAAACGTCTGGGCATCTCATTGGGATGATTCATATAATACTCGAAAAGTGAACGAACCACGTGCTGCGCTTTTTTCACATCATCGAATTTCTGCGGATACGCATAATAAACATTATCAAAAAGAAAATCCTTCATCTCATTCATGACCCTTAACAGTTCATCACTAAATTGAATAAAAGGTTTTTCATAAC
This sequence comes from uncultured Fimbriimonadales bacterium, assembly GCA_964608695.1. Taxonomy (GTDB): domain Bacteria; phylum Armatimonadota; class Fimbriimonadia; order Fimbriimonadales; family ATM1; genus CAZSPF01. The sequence goes on from CAZSPF010000052.1 coordinate 6,433, forward strand.
TCTCACTGATGATGTTTTCCACCATCACTCCAATACGTTTACTTTGAGAATCTCCGAGGTTTTTTATGTTGTCCGGAATCGTTTCCCATTCCAAAATACCCGCACGAAGTGCATCGTCTAAATCGTGATTCAGGTATGCAATTCTGTCGGATACTCTTACTATCGCCGCCTCTATAGAAGACACTTTTTCGTTTTCAAATCCGGTTAAATCTGCCTTTCCTTTACTATGACCGCCAATACCATCAAGCGTTTCCCATGTTAGATTTATGCCTTCTCCATCGTTTTCTAATTCCGTGAGTACACGCAGACTTTGCTCATAATGTCGAAACTCCATGTTAGGATCGTGTTTCTTCAAGCATTCATCCATTGCAAATTCTCCGGCGTGTCCGAAGGGTGTATGACCAACATCGTGCCCCAATGCTATAGCTTCGGTGAGGTCTTCATTCATGCGTAATGCTCGAGCTATTGTACGTGCGATTTGCGTGACTTCCAACGTATGCGTCATTCGCGTGCGATAATGATCCCCCTTGGGATTAATGAACACCTGCGTTTTGTGTTTTAACCTGCGAAAAGATTTACTATGCAAAATCCGGTCCCTATCACGTTGAAAACATGTGCGCACCGGATCCTGCTCTTCGAAAACCCTCCTTCCTTTTGATTTACACGCTAGTGATGCAAAAGGAGAAAGTGTCTCAGTCTCTTGTTGCTCAATTCGTTCGCGAATCCACATGATTTTTGTCTTTTTGATGGTTTGTCAAATTCAAATTTTCGCTTAATGTTTTGTAATACACTTGTAAAATTGCATCACACATTTGATTAAAAGTCCATAAATTAACTGATTTTTTTGCATTCTCCGATAATCTCCCCAATAACGCAGGGTTAGAAAGTATATTCGATACCGTTTCTGCAAATATCCCAACATCGTTTGGTACGATGAAACCGTTTTCACCATCTTTTATGGATGCACTTGCTCCCCCCCCATGAACTGCAACCGCCGGCACGCCAAATGACATCGCCTCACCAATAACTAAGCCTTGAGTTTCAGTCATACTGGAAAAAACAAACAAGTCTGCTGCGCTGTAATAATGGTCCACTTCGCTTCTGGGAATTGCTCCTATGAACTTTGTTTTATCACCTATGCCTAATTTCCTCGCTAATATCTGACTTTCTTTTCTGTATGGACCATCTCCAACAAAAATTAATCTTGCATCATCATGTAGTTCTAAAACAATTTTTGCCATTTCCAATAAAGTCGTTAAGTTCTTTTCCTTCGCAATTCTACCTACATACAGTAAAACTTTTTCGTCTTCTCTTATTCCTAACTGTTGCTTTGCTTCTATTTTTGATATTTTTTTCGGTGCAGGATTACCACTGGGAATAATGGAAATCGGTTTTTTCACACCGTGTCTTTTTAATGAGTTTTTTGCCGCTTCGCTCGGAGCAATTACATGATGACAGCGATTGTAGTAATAGTTAGTATGCTTTGCAATTTTAAACCAAAGGTATTTCTTCGATAAAAACGGAATGTAATGAATGTATTTTTCATACAACGTATGATATGTACTCACCAGAGGTAATTCATGTGATTCCGCCCATCTCATCCCTACAAATCCAACAGTAAAAGGTGTATGTGTGTGAACGATATCGAAATGAGTATTACGAAACTGTTTAAGTTTGAAATAAAAAGGGCCAATTGTCAAGGGATAACCTTTTGCAAAAGGCGTCATTAACGCTGGAAAACGGATAATGTTCGGGTCATCGTCTTTATACTTCGGATAAGCAGAAGTATAAAGATGTACAGAATGACCTCGCCTTCGCAACTCTTCGATTAACTCTCGTATGCTGACAGAGACCCCGTTTAGAATCGGAAAATAACTGTCAGAAAACATCGCAATGCGAAGAGGCTTATTCGGGAATTCTTCCATGCTTCTCTACAAACTCGACGATTCCGGACAGCCGAAATCTTCGCTGTTGACCTGAAGTTCTATGATGTTTTAACCAACCTTTGTTGGTGTACCTTCTCACAGTTGCAGGGCAAACACCTAATAACCGTGCGGTGTCTTCCAGCGTAAGTTCGGGATCTATGAGTTTTCTAATTAAGTCCTCTCGCGTTTCACGAAATCTTTTTGAATAATATTTCTGGGTAACGCTGTCATCATATACCTTTGCAAGAAACTTGAGGTTTTTTGGCGCTTGTATGATTAACCTCTCTAACTCCTCCGTAATTGTGGGTCTTCGCTTAGGTTTTGAAGAACGACGAGGACGAGGCGCATTCAAAGCAGTTCGCTTAAGTTTAAGAGTTGTACCGTTAACTTCTTCTTCGAAATATTCTTCCTCTTCAGGCTCGGGGTCAACAATCATTGCTTGAGCACGTTCTTTCTGCTCCGCTTGTCGTTTTGCCTTTTTGGCTTCTTTGCTGGCTTCTATAAACGCTTGTTCGATATATGCAAATGGATCGTCTATGTTTTTTTTCATTGTTTTCTTCTCCTTGTTATGAGCATGCAGTCTCCAAAACTGAGAAAACGGTAATTATTATTCAATGCTTCCTGATAAGCATTCAACATTTTATCACGTCCACACAGAGCGGAGACAAGCAATAACATGCTGGTTTTTGGTTTGTGAAAATTTGTTATCATGCCGTCAATTATTTTAAACTCATATCCCGGGGTAATGAACTTATCTGTTATCCTTTCACCCACAATCACTTCACGCGGATTTATTGCAGATGACTCTAATGCTCTCACCGTTGTAGTTCCAACTGCAATGATTCTTCCTTTTGTGTTTTTAATTTTTTCTGCAGTCGTATTTGGAATGACATATCTCTCACCATGCATTTTATGTTCTGATATGATTTCTGATGTGATAGGTCGAAATGTATCGTAAGAAACATCGAGAGTAATAAATGCTGTATCAACTCCTTTTAGTTTGAGCTTTTCCAGAACATCCTTCGTGAAATGCAATCCGGCAGTCGGAGCGGCGGAACTTCCGGGTGTCTGAGCATAAACAGTTTGATATCTCTCTTCGTCTTGAAGGTGTTTTTGAATATACGGTGGTAATGGCGCTTTCCCGATTTTTTTAATCTTTTCGTAGGAGTTGTCTGTTTCCTCAAACTCTAATACTCGTATGCCCCCCCCTAAATCTGCCTTTACCATAGCCTTTAGAGATTCGTCAAAGAAAACCTTAGATTGCTCCCTTAGCCTTTTCGCCGGTTTTACCAAAGCTTCGAAAGACCGCACGCCGATTTCTTTAAGAAGTAACACCTCTACCCTACCGCCGCTTGGTTTTGTACCAAACAACCTCAGCGCGCTCACCCTTGTTTGGTTCATCACCACCAAGTCCCCCTTCTCAAGCAAATCGGGCAGATCAAAGAATCGTTTATGTGAAATCGCTCCACTTTCGAGGTCAAGAATGAGCATTTTACTGGCATCTCTTGGCTCACAAGGGGTTTGGGCAATGGCTTCATCGGGCAGAAAATAGTCGAAATCACTCAAGCGCATAGACCCATCCCCTTCTCAAGATTTCTCAAATCGCTAATCGCTTCCGGTACGTCCTGATAAAGCCCTTCTCTGTCCAAAAGTATCGCGTGCCAACCTGCGTTTTTTGCTCCTAAATAATCATCTTCAAAACTGTCTCCGATATGCAATGCGTGTTGTGCGTTAACGTTAGCTTTTTCCAATGCAAAATGAAAAATCTTAGGATCTGGTTTTTCCGTACCGAATTCTAAAGAAGCTATGACAAAATCAAAATACGAATCTAATTTTAGAGATTGTAAGATATTATGCAGTGAACTGTCCCAATTACTGATAACTCCTAATTTCATGCTTTTATTTCTTAATTCATCAAGAACATACAAAACATCATCATATACACTAAACACTTCGCCCTTCCCTGAAAAGATCTTTTGACTCGTTAGTTCATAAATCTCTCGAGAACACATCGAATCTTGTTGAATTTCATCCAGCCACTGCGCTATTAATCCTATCCAAAATGCTTTTATTTCTGCCGGATCTGCTCGCAATTCGATGTCCTCATGTCTATCTCGATTTTTTTTCAAGATATCAAGAAAAACCCCTTTTGCTTTTTCCGTATCAATTTGTAATCCGATTTGTAATGCGGAATCAACCGCCAATAATTCCGGCTCCCATGAACTCTTTAGGAGCGTTCCTGCTGCATCGAATGTAACCAATTGAATCATTTTCTTAAAGCTGAAATGATGTAAAAAACAATTGTTGCAATAACACTAATTAAAATCATCGTAACAATTGGAAAGTAAAAGGTAAAGCCGTCTTTTTCTATAACGACATCTCCCGGCAAGCGGCCAATTCTTAGCCATGGAACGGATTTTGAAAGTATAAACAAAACACCCAGAGCACTGATTGCCGCCCCGACAATAACCAGAGTTTTTCCCAAATTCCCTATATCTGACATGGCAATCTTATTATAATTTCAGCAATGCGTAAAATACAACCTTTTCAAGGAAAATTATACCGTTCCGAACAACTTTCCCCTGTGCTAAACAGAAATACCCCTATCCTCGCGGTATCATAGTCGCATGCCCATCCAACCGCTCCGCTGGGAGAAAGATCGTCTGCTTCTTCTCGACCAAAGGTACCTTCCTGAAAAAACAGTTTGGCTGGAATGCGCTTCTTGGGAACAAGTTGCAGACGCGATTAAAACAATGGCAGTCCGCGGTGCACCTTTAATTGGTGTAACAGCGGCATATGGGTATTCACTTGCAAAACTAAAAAATCAAAACCTTGATGAAGCCTATGAAGGGCTAAAAAACACTCGCCCCACCGCAATTAATCTTTTGCATGCATTAAACAGAGTTAAAAAAACAATTGATCCATTAATCGAAGCAAAAAAAATTGAACAAGAAGAGATAGAAGCAAACGAGAAAATCGGACAATACGGCGCAAGTTTAATAAAACAAAAAGGTGTTGTTATGACCATTTGCAACACCGGTAGTCTCGCAACTCCAGGAGTTGGAACTGCACTTGGTGTCATTAGAAAAGCATACGAACAGGGAAAGCTCACAGAAGCCATTCTTTGTGAAACGCGGCCAAGGCTACAAGGATTAAAATTAAATGCATGGGAACTCTTGCAAGACGGAATCCCTTTTCGTGTAATAGTGGATAGTGCGGCTGGTTTCTTTATGAAAAATAATCCCGTTGCTCTTGTCGTCGCAGGTGCGAATAGAATTGCAAAAAATGGAGATACTGCAAATAAAATCGGTACTTACTCGCTTGCTGTCAACGCGAACAAACATAAAATAGATTTCGTTATCGCCGCACCAAGTTCCACCATAGATTCCGATTGTCAAAATGGAAATGAAATCCCCATCGAGGAACGCCCACCGGAAGAGATATTAAAAATAGGTGCTCCTCAAAACTGCAAAGTGTGGAACCCCGCATTCGACGTTACACCTGCAGAACTGATCTCCGCCATTGTAACTGAGCAAGCCGTATACCATGCTCCATATCAGTTCGAATCTCTGTATTCTCGAAGCCAATTGTAAATTTTCAATAATGATTCAGGGTTGAGTGTATGACCCATGTTTTCCAAAACCACGGTTTTAGGTTCTTTTGCAGAATTAATGAGTGCATCTGTGGAAACTTGAGGAATAATCTCATCTCTTGTTCCGCTTACAATTAAAACTGGCCGAGGCGATATTTTTGCAACCCATGTAGCAGGATCAAAGTCATGAAATTTCTTTCGCGCATTGTCTTCACCCATCTCCTCTAATGATTTTCGCAACACAGAAGTGCGAGGAAGTTTTGATTCTTTAATCAATGAAACAATATCCCCCCCTGTAATCAATAGTACAGCTGCACTCACACGTGTATCAGCACCTGCCAGCTGTGACGCCATGAAACCCCCCATACTTACTCCCATCACCAATATCCTCGATGAGTCTACATCAAATCGTGTCTTTAAATAATCAATCGCTCTGCGATAATCCACCACAGCCTCGATAAAATTATCTCGCAGCACGTCTAAATTCGAATCAAAAATATCTCTTCCCGGTTTCGCTCTTTTACCGTGCAATGGCGCATCCAATGCAAACGTCGCATAACCCAAACCCACAATTGCATTTGCAAATAAGCCCATCTGCTCTTTGTTACCGCCATAACCATGCAGTAAAAGAATCACAGGTGGCTTTCCGTTTTCCAAAATGGGAACAATAAAATGTCCTTCCACTCTTTCCTTCATGCCTTGAAATTCCACGCGATATCGTTTAACCGTTTTTGTTGATTCAATAACTTGTATCGTTTGTTCAAGTGGGATCCCCCTGTCATATTGAAATGGCGAAACAAGCGTCGGTTTTTCTTGCGTTTGTACGGACGATGAGCATCCAACAAGAGAAAACATCACGAACAGAAAACTGATTGATGGCATGATGTCAGAATACCTCTGATCAAACCCTATGGAACGCAGTCTTTGGGACAAAATACGCGCAAGTTTTTTTGCCATGTTTGTGTATTACGTGGCGAGGCTCATTGGTATCACCCTGCGCTTCAAAGTCTATGGTGAGGAACTTTTGCCAAAAGAAGGAGGCAAAATTATCGCAGGGTGGCATGGAAGAACTTTTCTCGCCGCTTTGCATTTCAGAAATCGCAACTACTGGGCTTTAATCAGCCAATCCCGAGACGGTGATATGCAAAACAAAATCTTTCAAAAATTCGGTTTCCGCACCGTTCGCGGAAGCACAAAAAAGGGCGGAGCAAGAGCCGCAGTTGAATGTGCGAGACTTTTAAAAAAGGGTGAAACATTCGTTTGGACGCCCGATGGACCAAGAGGACCAACAAAAAAAGTGCAAGACGGCATTCTGTGGCTTGCGCAAAACAGCGGCGCAAAAATTATCCCGGCAGGTGCCGCATCAAAACCGCGCAAGCTATTTAGCAGTTGGGACAAGTACATGATTCCTTACCCCTTTGCAAAAAGTGCGATTGTAAGAGTCTTTGGTGGAACTTTGAAAAAGGAAAGAGGTGCAATCTTTGTGGATGCTCCAGAATGAGCCACTTTTCATG
>CAZSPF010000053.1:0-2291 GCA_964608695.1 uncultured Fimbriimonadales bacterium
GTTCGTGCCGGAGGCTTTAGGCAGCCGCGTGAACCACCACTTCATGTAGTTCAAATGATAATCAGGACCTCCCCATGCTTCACAATTGACGCGAGCTTTCTTTCCTGTTAAGTTCGGATAATTCAACCAGTCATCTGCAGTGCTTTCAACATAACGCTTATTTGCATAATCGTAATCTTTCTCAGCATTTGGGGGGTAATGGCAAGAACCTACTGCTGCGAAACCGTTGGACTGCTGTGCGTTTGCTGCAAATCGTGCCCAATCATGTTCTAGCCTATCTGCTTCCCAACCTCCAAAAATTCGGGTCATTGTTGCTTCGGTTCGATGACACAGATTATGCAGCATTTCAGCAACACCACGTTCGTAATTAAAGCCCATTATGGCGAATGGTTTTTGTGTTTCAACTTCGGGATAAACCCCCCCGTTTATATAAAACGCTCCGGGCCCTGCCATGGCAGATTCCCAAAAACCCATATAAGGTGCACCAAAAAGCCAAACTTCATGGAATTCACCGCTATCAATACGTGGCAAAATTCCTTGCTCTCTTAAAACACGCGGATAATCCATTTCATCAGCTTCATGCCACTTCGTATCGCCGCGTAATGCGCTTAAATAACTATCTACCGTGTATCGAAAACCGTCTTTTTTAATCGGAAAACCGTTAATGTCCTTCCAATAAGTTACGTTGTAATTGATGTACCCTCCGCTCGCCTGTTTTACAGCGTCAATATATTGCTGAGCAAGTTGTCTTGGATTATTCCAACCAGCATAAACCGATAAAGGTTTGCCTTCGCTTTGAATGATTGGGTCGAAGTTAAAAACCACAACTCGAACAGTAACAGGTAATTCTTTTGCACCAATCGGTTTTGTGCCTGTTTTTGAAGGATCTACGGGGATGGGCTTAACTGGTTTTGGTGGAGGAATTTCAATGGGCTTTACATCTTGTCCGAACGCGACCAACGAAAGAAAAAGCAAACTGGTAATCATAGTTATTTCTCCTAAACGAGAGTTCCTCTGAAAGAATCCGTAAATAGTTTCGGCTTAGAAACTCCTCTCTCTTATTTTACGCTTTTTTAGAGCCACAGTTTCTATACTTGTCTTCAAGTCTTTCCCAACTGTTGGACGTAATTGCTTCTCTAATGTCTCGCATAAGTATCGAGTAGAAATACAGGTTTTGTAGGCTCGCCAGCCTTGCTGCGAGCGGCTCTTGGCACTTGTATAGATGCCTGAGATAAGCTGGTGAATACCTCATCAAACCTTCATAAATGCCTAATCCATCGTCGAAACTTGAGGCGTCGGCGTATTTTGAGTTAAGCAGATTCATTTCGCCCTGAAGCGTAAAAATTAAGTGGTGCCTGCCCATGCGCGTAGGGAGTACGCAATCAAACAAATCTATTCCGTTTTTTACTGCATGGATGATATCGAAAGGTCTTCCCACGCCCATCAGATACCTTGGTTTGTCAGATGGCAGTAAAGGTGCCGTGTGTTCAACTACGGGCTTTTTGAACTCTTCAGGCTCGCCCACGCTTACCCCGCCTATGGCAATGCCATCAAAATTTATCGAAGTGATGAAGTCTGCAGACTCAGCTCGTAAATCTTCATAAACTCCCCCCTGTACAATTCCAAAAAGAGTTTGGTTTTCTTTTTTTGCATTAGTGCATCGCAAAGCCCACTCATGCGTTATCTCCATTGCCTTTCTAACATCGTCCTTTGATGCAGGATAAGGTGCGCACACGTCCAGAGCCATACTGATATCTACACCGATACTGCCTTGAAACAACACGCATTCCTCAGGCGTGAGAAAAATTTCCGTTCCATCTAAATGTGACTTAAAACGAACGCCGTCATTCGATACCGTTCTCATAGAAGACAAACTCATCACTTGAAAGCCACCGCTATCGGTCAGAATCCCTCGTTTCCATCCCGTAAACTCGTGAATACCACCTAATTTCACTAATGAATCTAAGCCAGGCCGAACGAGAAGGTGATATGCGTTACAAAGAACTAAATCGAATCTCAGTTGTTCGATTTCATCCCAGGAGACAGTTTTAACAGCACCGTATGTCCCGACAGGCATAAACGCAGGCGTTTTCACTTCTGCGTGAGGAAGTTTTAAAACACCTGTTCTCGCTTGATTTTGCGAACACCGAGAAACTACTTCAAACAACAGATTGAGATTATAAAAGAAAAGCCGCTCTCAGTTTCTATGCTGCGCTCATGAAAACAACCGGTTCCGGAGTCACGGTTACCTTAATTTTCTCATTTTTTCGTTCAACTGTTAGCGTAACTTC
>CAZSPF010000053.1:2301-6303 GCA_964608695.1 uncultured Fimbriimonadales bacterium
TTTTCCGGGCTGTGCGTTCATCATGAACTCTTGCAAATCTTCAATGGAGGCGATTTTCTTGCCATTCCATTCCAAAATGCGATCCCCCTCTCGAAGTCCTGCCTTCTGTGCAGGAGAATCTGAACTTACTCCGGCAAGCAGTATTCCCGGACCTGAATCACCATATTCGGGGATGAACCCAATTCGCACCCTTCTTCCCATAGCATGATCTTCATTATCATCTTTCTTGGGGGGGGAACGCTTTATCTCTTCGTTTCTGTTCTTGTATGTAACCATCTCGTTCATTTTGTCTATGGCGCGTACATACTCTGCGACTAAGTTGGCGATTTTTGCCATACCTTCATAATTTAAAGTGTCAAATTCGTCGGTATGTCGGTGATAATTTTCATGTAAGTCAGTATGGAAGAACAACACAGGAATACCTGCGCGGAAAAATGAGAAATGATCACTATTTGACATTGGTCCGTTACTTTTCTTTATATCTAACCCCCCTGTGAGTTTGTCTACAAGAGCAGGCCAGTCAGGAGAAGTGCCAATGCCGTCAATCGTAAGTTTACCCTCTCTTAGCCTGCCCACCATGTCCAGATTAATCATAGCAGTCACTGCCTTAATATCTACTGTTGGATTTCTCGTCCAATACATACTTCCCAGCAAACCGAGCTCTTCACCAGAGTAAAGTTGAAACACAATACTTCTTTTATTGTCTTTTGTGGATGCGAAGTATCTGGCTAATTCTAAAACAGTAGAAGTGCCACTCGCGTTATCGTCTGCTCCGTTGTGAATCTTTTCTACACCTGACATAGAGCCAACTTGTCCCCAGCCGACATGGTCAATATGTGCTCCAATGACGATGTATTGGTCTTTCAACTTTTCATCGTTTCCGGGGAGAATGGCTATTACATTTCTTCCTGTTGTGTTATTAGGCGCAGTTTCCGACGTTAACTTTGCTTTCAGTCCACGAGCAAAACCCGGTACAACATAGCCTCCCGCTGCGGATTTTCTTGCGTCTGCATATTTTAACCCGCTTACTTTTTCAAAAAGTTCTGCAGTAATGCACCCCGCTGCAATCTCCAAATCTCTATTAATCCCTCTCTGACGAGTCAACAACATTAATTTGCTGGAGCCGTCTTCTGTTGGACCTACAAAAATAACTCCAACCGCACCTTTCTCTTTAGCGGCTTTCGCTCGTGCACTGTTGTTATATCTATCACGAGGTGTAGCAGGGAACAACATAACAATTTTGCCTTTTACGTCAATGTTTGCAAAATCATCACGCTCATCTTCAACTCTTCCTTCGCCTGCAAAAACAACTTCTCCTTCTACAGGTGTTTTTTCGATAGAGCCTAAAACAGGTGAAAACTCTTCACCTACTTTTGCTTTAATCTCTTTGCCTGTACTTGTAGTAAAAATTAATTCAGAACCTTCTCCAATCATGCTTCCAAATGAAACAGGGAACTCTTGAAAATATGTATCCTTATCCCCCCCCGGTTTCAAGCCCAGAGACTTGAAAAAGTCTGCTGCATAAGCAGTAGCAAGCCGTTCTCCATCCGTTCCTGTTAATCTACCTTCAAGTTTATCTGATGCAAGGTATTCAACATGACTGCGCAACGCACTCGATGTAATTGTCGCATCGCTAACATCAGCAACAACGAACGAAGACGCTAAAATCAAAATTCCTAAGTTCATTTATTTACTCCTTCCAATCTGCAACAAAGATGTTTGTCTCACCTTGTACTCTTCCATTACGATTACTAGCCCATACAAGTTTCTTCCCGTCACGTGAGAACATAGGGAAACCATCAAAGTCCTTACTGTAGGTTATCTGTTTTAACCCTGTCCCGTCAACGTTAATTATCCACAAGTTAAACTCACGTCCCGCCGGGTCGCCATAGTTACTAGAAAAGATAACTCGTTTCCCATCTGGGTGTAAAAACGGAGCAAAGGAAGCGCACCCAAGATTGGTTATCTGCTTTTTATTGCTTCCGTCTGCGTCCATAACCCATATCTCAAGACGGCTCGGACGCACAAGGTTCTCTTTCAGTAGGGCTAAATACCCATCGGGATTCGTTGCACTTAAAGAATCATTGCTATCTCTTCGGTACACGATTTTTTTTCCATCCCAACTCACAAAAGGACCTCCATCATATCCAAATTCATGAGTCAAGCGAACAATGTTTTCCCCGTTCAGATCCGCACGATAAATGTCCAAGTCCCCATCCATCGTACTCGTGAAAACCATAAAACTTCCGTCCGGTGATACGGTCGTTTCAGCAAAATATCCCACTCGATTAATAAGCATTCTCATGTGCCCGGTTTTTAAATTTTTCCTGTAAATTCTGAAATGTGGATTTACCATCCACGCATATCCTTTAGACATATCTGCCTTAGGTGCAGGACCGGTGTCGAACCAGTGTGTAGAAGAAAAAACAACATCATCCGTATGAGGAATAAAATAACCGCACGTGCATCTACCATGTCCGGTAGAAACCAGTTGTTTGTTTTTTCCGTCTGCATCCATGATCATAATCTGCTCATCTTCCCATTCTGGCTGCGTTGTTTGGTATATCAGTTTTGTGCCATCGTAATTCCAATAAGCCTCAGCGTTTTCTCCGCCAAACGTCAGCTGTCTGATGTTAACAATGTGGTCTTCATTGGGCAACTTTAAAACCTTGTCGTTTGGAACACCAGTCATGTCCCGCAAAAACAGTGAAGCAAAGATGAATAGCATAAATCTCATTTTACCAATCAGGCAAAACTTGAACATAAAAAGCCTGAGTTTTTCATCAAAACTGATAGATTTTCGTTAAAATATAGAAGTGTTAGACTTAGACGCAGTAGTTCCTTTACTGTTTGATAAAGTACTCGTGTTCACAGGAGCAGGTATTTCAGTGCCAAGTGGACTGCCCACATTTCGCGGTAAAGGTGGGTTATACGAAGGTGAGAACGTTTACAAGCTCGCAACCCCAGAAGGCTTCTTTGAAAATCCTGCGTTAGTGTGGAATTGGTATTTATACAGAATAAAAAAATCAATAGGAGCAAAACCTAATAAAGCACACTACGGGTTGGTAGAACTAGAAAACATAGCTGAAAGATTTTCTTTAATCACAAGCAATGTGGACGATTTACATGAAAGAGCAGGTTCAAAAAACTTGTTTAAACTTCACGGGAACATACTAGAAACAAAATGCACAAAGTGCGGAAACGTAGAGAAACTCATTCTCGATAATTTTCAAAAACATTTTTCAAAAACAAACCTTCCGCTTTGTAATTGTAGCGGTTTGTTGCGGCCAAATGTTGTCTGGTTTGGTGAATATCCGGATCAAAAAGCAATAGCACAAGCTCAATACGAACTGCCCTCTGCAAACATCGTACTAGAGATAGGGCAAAGTGGAGTGGTGCATTACGGGTTTTCAGAAATGGCAATTATGCTTGGCATTCCATTAATCCGAATCAATCCAGAGGGCTATGAGAACCACCACGGAATCCTTCACATGAAAAGTAGTGCTGATATCGCCGTCGAAACTATTGTAAATCGGCTAAAATTATACAAAAAAAGGTTAACCCCAAGATGAGCAAACCGATAGATAAACAACAGGCATTCGAAAGGATTTCCCAAATACTGGGATGCAAATGGTCGTTGCACATATTAGACACACTGCGCGAACATCCCACACGACCAAGTGCCTTCCTTAAAAGCAACGATGGGCTTGCAAGCAGAGTCTTACACAGATGCCTTAAAAGGCTCGAAAAAGATGGCCTTATTAAAAAAGTAGTATTCGATGAAATTCCCCCTCACACCGAATACATCCTAACTGCCGAAGGGAAAAGGTTTTATAAAATCATAGAAAGCGCGAGAAGCATGGCAGAAGAATGGACAGGAACACAGAGAGTTGTAAAATTATAAGTTAACCTTTGAAGCAGTAAATCCCCAAAGATGACTCTTGTCTGTGTGCACTTTAATAATTTCACCAATATCATGGATATCAGAATAAAAATGAACTG
>CAZSPF010000053.1:6321-12178 GCA_964608695.1 uncultured Fimbriimonadales bacterium
TGCCGAGTTAACCCTTTTAAAAGTTTTTTATCGTTTTGTTTTATAGGCTGTTTTTCTGCTAAACCTTCAACCATAACCTCGTAGACATTACCAACTTGAGTAGAATTAATTTCACAAGTAATAGAGTTTTGCAAATCAATAAGTTCTTTTAAGCGAGACTTCTTCTCATAAAAATCAACTTGATCCATTTCAGCCGCAGGTGTTCCCGGTCGTGGAGAATAAGCGAACATAAATGCCGCATCAAATCGCAATTCACTAACTAAATTCAAGGTGTTGTTTCGCCAGGAAATCCCACGATGATATCCGTTGTTATAGAAATGTCCGGAATGCTATCACGAAGGTTCCAATATATCTCTTTGAATGAATCCACACTGTAAACTCTTCGCATCGCTTTTAAAACATCATCATCACCGGATTGCAAAGGTAAATGTACATGCGGCATCACTTTCTCACATTCTTTATGAGCATTTATCAAATCATCTTTATAGTCCCGAGGATATGGTGAAGTGTAACGAATTCTTTTAATTCCTTCTATTTCTGCAATTCTCCAAAGCAACTTTGCAAACGGAACACGACCTTCCAAGAGGTTTTTTCCATATGAATTTACTGTTTGCCCTAAGAGCGTAACTTCCTGTGTCCCTCTCTCGGCAAGTTTTTTTATTTCATCTAATATCTCTTCAGTAGGTCTGCTTCTTTCTCTTCCGCGTGTTGTGGGAACAATACAAAACGTGCAGAACTTATCACATCCGTATTGAATGGGAACAAACGCTTTGATCTTTGGAGCACGAGCAATATTTCTTTTCGGAATATCAGTTACTACAGCGCCTTTTCTTTCGGGTAATTCCAATCTTTTTTGAAATCTCCTTTTTTGGTAAATCTCTTCGACTAATCCCGGAATTTGAGAAACTTGCGCAGTGCCAATCACAAAGTCAACATGTGGTGCACGCCGTTTAATTTCATCCGCGCGTAATTGCGCCATACAACCACAGACACCCAAAATTATTCCAGGGTTGTTTTCCTTGTATTTTTTTATCTCACCAAGCAAGCTAAATGCTTTATCCTCCGGCTTTTTCCTAACACTGCAGGTATTCAACAATATTACTGAAGCATTTTCAATACTTTCAGATTTTTTAAGGCCTAACCCCTCAAGCAATAACTCCATCTGCTCGCTATCTTCTTCGTTCATTTGACAACCCCAAGTTACAACCTTGTATGTTTGCAAACCATTGGTTTGCAAGTGTTCATTCGAAAAAGGGCTTGTAGCAGATGCCATGTTTTAATTTAACATTTTACCGAAAGTTGAAGCCCTGATTGATGCACTAACGAATTATTCATGGGTAACCTTTTGGCTTCATGCTTCAAGTCATAAACCTTATTAAAGACTATAACAAATTCCGAGCTGTAGATGGAATCACTTTCACCGTGAATCCCGGTGAAATCGTAGGTCTGCTTGGACCTAACGGAGCAGGAAAAACCACCGTTATGAGATGCATCGCAGGAATTTTGCTCCCAACATCTGGCGAGATTCGTATCAACGGTTACGATCTTTTAACCCAGCAGGTTGATGCAAAAAAAAGTCTGGCTTTCGTGCCGGAAGTCCCTGCACTTTATGAACTTCTAACTGTAAAGGAACATCTCAGGTTTGTTGCAATGGCATTCAACTCCCTCGATTTATATGAAAAGCATGCGGATGAAATACTCACTCGTTATGACTTAAGCGAGAAAGCAAACTCTTTCGTAGCGACATTAAGTAAGGGCATGAAACAAAAACTTGCAGTAGCATGCGCATGGATACATAACGCCAAAGTTCTTTTGCTTGATGAGCCATTAATTGGAATTGATCCCCGTGGTGCGCATAGATTTAAATCGGAATTGATTAAAGCGAAACATGAAGGTGCGGCAATTTTAATAAGTACACACCTGCTTGATACTGCAGAAAAGTTTTGTGATAGAGTCATCATCCTCTCCAAAGGAAGAAAAGTTGTGGAAGGAACTATGGCAGACCTACAAAAAATGAGCGACATGGAAGGTGCTACTCTCGAAGAACTTTTCTTAAAACTAACCGATGAGGAAGTTCACGCATGAACTCATTGCTTTTCTTAACAGGAAAAGTTGTTTTAAATAGTTTTAAGCGTGCCCTGCAGTCTCCGAAAAGACTTATAGGAGCCATCCTCATTATTGCTTATTGGTTCCTGATTTTCGCCGGAAACATTTTTGGAAGAGGAAGGCACAGAGACATGGAAATATCCATGACCGGTCAATTTTCGCTTCCTGCAGAAGATCGCATATTCGCACTAATGTTTGCTTTTGCCATAGTTATCTTTATTTTTTGGGCTTTAAGAATGTTTAAGCCTCCTGGTTTTTTTAGACCTGCGGATGTTGATGTCCTTTTTCCTACACCCTTAAAAACCAAATATGTCTTATTACACCGACTTGCAATCGATTATTTAATTTCTTTGATAATTCCAATTTTGCTATTGATTTTCGGCGGCAGGGGAACTGCTCGTGGTTATGAAATGCTATTTCGTGATTTGCCTAATCCCGAGTCCGCAACATACATTGGCAAAGCGATGGTAGGTTCATTCTTACTCATCTCTTTGTTTGGTATCTCTTTCAGCTACGCATTTGGTTTATTGATAAACCGAGACAGTGAGTTTTCGAGGTTAGTAAGAAAAATTACTTTATGTGTCATCATCTTTCTGCTAGCGATTATCACATTACTTCTCGTTCAGGCTTTTTACACAGATTACCCTTTGCAAACATTGGTTTCTTATTCACGAAATGCTTTTGTAAATATCATCTTTTTCCCTGCAACTGCTGGAGCAGAGTTGGCAATTTCACCTTTATATGCAAATTCAACGAAAGCTTTTTTAAGTATAGCAATACTCGTTTTAGGGATAATTGGTCTGCTTTGGCTTGCAGTTAGGCAAGCCAATTATCTTTATGAGATGTCTGCTCATGCCGTTGCATCAAGCACACCACGTTCAGAGTTCCAAAAAACTGGCGATTACACAGCTCTTTACACCGATATGGCGATGAAAGGGAAGATAAAAGCAAGAAAGCCCCCCTTTGTTGAGAAATGGAAAGCAATCGGTATCTGGTCAATCTTGTGGAGAGAATGGCATCTGCAGTGGAGGATATCCATGTTCTTCGTAATCTTGTTTCTTATTTTGCCATTGATAACTTCAGTCTATATGTTTTTGTTCATTGAAAATTCTCATGTAATTCAAGTAACTGTACTGTCAATAATTTTACTTTTTCTGGCATTAATGGCGTTTAGTTTAGGTCAAATAGGATTTATCGAAACCTTGCGTAAAGTAGATGTTCAAAAACCGCTGCCATTTAGTGCAGATGATATCTGTATGATGGAAATAATCAGCAAAGCATCTATTCCCATAATTAACTCTCTGTTTTTAATTACAATAAGTTTTGTATTTGCATCATCTATGTGGCAATATTTGCTTGGGCTCTTTATTGGTATTCCCTTTATGTTAGTGTTGATCACTTCGGTGCAGCTGCTTTTCCTGTTAATATTTCCTGATGTAGACGACCCAACTCAAAGGGGGCTGAGAGCTATTATTCAACTGCTTGCAACTGCGATATCATTGCTCCCGCCCTTTCTTATCGCTTTGTTGTTGGTGTTCTTAAAAACTCCCCCGCCGATAATCGGAACAGCATTTGCAATTACGTGTATTGTGATCACAGTGATTTTGATAAAATTTACAGGTTCAATGTACGCTTCATTTAACCCATCTGATTAACTGATTACTCGTGTTTGGGCAACAACGCTTGTGCTTGGAAGAGGTTAATACCACTCTTAATCAAATCCAGAACCTGTGTCATTAAACTTTCCTCTTCAATTTGTTCTTCTAAAAACCACTGCAAAAACTGAAAACCTACGTAATCTTTGTTTTGCAAAGCGATATCTGCCATATCACGGAACTGTTGAGTTACACTCCGCTCCCATTCAAGCGCTTTGGCAACTGCACTCTCAGCAGAACTGAAATTAAGACTTGATTCCGATACTTGAGGCAGGGAAGGAGTAATACCGGCATCAAGTAAAAACTTAAAAATCTTCATGCCATGTCCGCGTTCCTCTTCAGACTGAGCGTAAAAGAATTCCCCGAAGCCATTTAAACTCTGCGATTCAAAATATCCTGCTATCGCGAGATATTGTTGGCTGGCTGTCATTTCATGTCCAATCTGCTGAATTAGTTTATCTTTTAGTGCGTCGCAAATCATTTGTTTGTCTCCTGTGAAAAATGAGCTTCCAGTTTACCATTAAGACGAAGTGCCTGAAATGCCCGTTTTAGAAGAAACTTTCTTAAACCCTTGAGCGGCTCTCCCTCCCCCTTCTTCTCCAAATTCGCTCTCAACTTCACCAAGATCCAATATCAAAAGCCTATCTTTTTCATGAACGGTCAGACGCATTCTTTGCATTAATCCGAGTTCTCGATAACCTTGTTCACAGTTCATGTACCAAACAGGACCTGATTTTTCGTACTTACCACGAAAGGTCCAAATAGACCCATCCACTTGCATTGAAGATTCAAATGAGTAGTTATCGAAAAAATAAATCTGCCAGAGGAACAACCCATCTTCGTCCTCATACCTCGCTTCCCACGTTCCCACAAGCGGATTATTCCCCGAGCAAGCTATGAAAACCATAGCGAACAACGCAAAGATTCCGTTTACCCTCTTCATGCGCACCTCCTAATGCGTATTTAACTTCTAATATTTTACACATTTTTCAGTGTTTTAAACGCTTCGTTCATGATTTTATGGAACTTTTTGCGATAGCGCTGATGTTAAATTTCAAGAAGTTCAAGATTTAATACTTGACATGCCGATTTCTATCTGGTATGATTACAAATTGCCGCTGAATTGTGTCATCACATCAGTGGCCGCGAGAAGAGTTCTTTGAAAGTTGCATATAAGCGTTGTGGAACCTTGCATCCATAGCAAGTAAACAAACGAATTAGCGTTGAAAGTTAAAAAGGGTGTGCGAAGGATGCCTAGGGACAAGTGGCCGATGAAGGACGCGCAAGCGGCGAAACGCCTCGGGGAGCTGCACAGAAGCTTTGATCCGGGGGTGTCCGAATGGGGAAACCCGGCAGGGGTAATTCCTTGTCATCCATAACTGAATACATAGGTTATGGAAGGGAACCGGCTGAACTGAAACATCTTAGTAAGCCGAGGAAGAGAAATCGAAGAGATTCCGTAAGTAGCGGCGAGCGAAAGCGGAACAGCCTAAACTTCTGATGCTTGCGTCAGGGGGTAGTGGGACGGCATTTAGCAACAATAGGTTAGTAGAACGGTCTGGAACGTCCGGCTATAAAGGGTGAGAGCCCCGTATACAAAAACCGACGATAGCGAGCCGTATCCCGAGTAGCGCGGAGCACGAGGAATTCTGCGTGAATCTGCCCGGACCACCGGGTAAGGCTAAATACCATTTGTCACCGATAGTGTATTGAGTACCGTGAGGGAAAGGTGAAAAGCACCCAGGGACTGGGAGTGAAATAGACCTGAAATCGCATCACCCACAAGCAGTCAGAGCGCTATGCACGGAGCAATCCGTGAATGCGTTATGGCGTGCCTTTTGCAGAATGAGCCTGCGAGTTGTTCGTACCGGCAAGGTTAAGCGGTTAAGCCGTGGAGCCGAAGGGAAACCGAGTCCAAATAGGGCGTCTAGTCTGTACGAGCAGACCCGAAACTGCGTGATCTAGCCATGGCCAGGCTGAAGTGAGGGTAACACCTCATGGAGGGCCGAACCAATAACCGTTGAAAAGGTTCTGGATGAGTTGTGGTTAGTCCGGTGAAATGCCAATCGAACGCAGAGATAGCTGGTTCTCCCCGA
>CAZSPF010000054.1:0-1292 GCA_964608695.1 uncultured Fimbriimonadales bacterium
CGTATAATTAAAACCATTTTTTATTTCAAGCTGTTCAAACTTCCCAATATCATGAAACAGTGCGCCCAATACTACAAAATATTTTTTTGATTCGTCGATTTCTAAAGAACTTGCTTCGCGTACAACATCCAACGTATGTCCCCAAACGTCTTTTGCATGATAATTCCCTTGCTCTATGCCTACTCCTTCCACAAACTCCGGTGCAAACATTCCGAGTAACCCTAAATCCATTAAATCTTTTAAGCTTTCAGGTGCTGATGGATGAAGTAGCATCTTTACAAGCTCATCACGTATGCGTTCGTTGCTAATGATATTTAAACGTTCTCTCTCACGAACAATTGCAGAATGGAGATTAGTTTCGTATCTTAATCTAAACCTGTTTTTGAATCGTACTGCACGCAACATGCGTAATGGGTCATCACGAAAAGTTATTTTTGGATCTAAGGGAGTTCGTAAAACCTTATCTTTAATGTCTTGTAAGCCTCTCTTTGTTAAGTCCAATAACTCTTCTGTAAATAAATCTCTCATTAATGAGTTAATTGTAAAATCCCTTCTTAATGCATCTTCTTCAAGGCTTGCAGGTTTTACATGAGGTTTTCTTGAAGTTTTTTCGTAACTCTCTTTTCTCGCAGATGCCAATTCCACGTTACTGCCTTTTATTCGTATGAGAGAAGTTCCAAATCGAGGATAAGTAACCGGCTTAATTTCGCTTATTCCCTTTGCGAACAGTTCGTTCGCTAGCTTGATAGCGCTTCCTAATACAACTATATCGATATCCTTCGGCTCATCCAACCCAAAAAGCGGATCGCGGACAATACCGCCTACCAGAAACAGTTTGCCCTCCCAATCTGTTCCTTTCGTGATATCTCGAACGACCTCTGCCGCTAAGTTCATATATAGAGATTATGCCTACTCGCTTCTGCTAACATCTAACACATGAAAAGTACACTCAAAGAGTTACTCTCAGGAATACTCGATTATGCAGGCGTATACCCTCCAGCAAAACTGGATTTTACAAGTTCATACGCAAATTATTGTACATATCGAAGTTCTGCAAAGGCATTTATGCTTGGTTCGTTCGTTTGTCCAGTCACAAACCTTGAAGACTTGCGAGCGTCACAGCCTTCGGAATTGCCCATTGAAGTCTCTATTATTGCTTCACTGGCGCAAGATCAAGAGAGTTTTTTCCAGCAATTAGAATCAGACGTAGAAAAAACAAAATCTTACTTTTCCAATACCATGCCATCCCATGAGCTTTATTCGTTCGAAGTCCGCTTAATGTCATACGATAC
>CAZSPF010000054.1:1341-10184 GCA_964608695.1 uncultured Fimbriimonadales bacterium
CCGTCAACAAAAACACAAAGTTTTTCCTCGAAGTTCCATTTCTCGATGGTTGGGAAAACTCAGTGTCAGAAATAATTTCTTGTATCTCGGAACAAACAATATGTAATGCAAAAATTCGCACAGGCGGATTAAACCAAAATGCTTTTCCTAATGTTAAACAACTACAGCAGTTTATTTACTCTTGTGCAAACAACGAATTGCCTTTCAAGGCAACTGCTGGTTTACATTACCCCATTACTCATTGGAATGATGAAATAAAAGTAAACATGCATGGATTTTTCAACGTTTTTATCGCTGCAATATGTATGTATCATAATTACGAACATGAAATTGCAGAAAAAATTCTTTCATCACAAAATCCTTCGGATTTTCAATTTTATGATGAATACGCTGTAATTTGCGGCACAAAAATTACTCTTGAAGAAATTGAGCAGGGAAGGACTTTTGCGTTGTCGTTCGGGTCATGTTCGTTGGATGAACCTATTGAGCATCTCGTTTCTCTTGGTTATATAGAAAAACATTATTCACAAAACGAGTCAACAACTATCATTGGGGGGGCGAATTAAAAATGAACGACATATCTTCTCTGAAATCTTGGGTGATGTATAACGCGGATTCGGATTTTCCGATCCAAAATCTGCCATATGGAGTCTTTTCAAGAGTCGGAGAACCTCCCAGAGTGGGTGTCGCCATAGGAGATTACGTGCTTGATCTGTCTGTGCTTTACGATGAAGGCTTGATTCAGTCTCACCATATACCTACTAATGTCTTCGCCTTACCACGCCTCAATGAGTTCATGGCTTGTGGTAGACAAGCTTGGTCTGATACCCGCCAAAAACTTATTGCACTATTAGAAAGCTCAAGCCCTAAAATGAGAGATGATTCCATGCTTCAAGTGCGTGCCCTCATACCTCAGTCCGAGATCATGCTTCACCTCCCTGTTTCCATCTGCGATTATGTAGACTTCTATTCTTCAGAAGAACACGCAACTAATGTGGGCAGCATGTTTCGGCCAGACAACCCCTTAATGCCTAATTGGAAGCATATGCCTATCGGATATAACGGCAGAGCGTCGAGCATTATTCTTTCCGGTAAAAAAATTGTGCGTCCGATGGGACAAATTCAAACAGGAGAATCCCCCCCCCGATATGCACCGACAGAAAGATTAGACTTCGAATTGGAATTGGGGTTCTTTACCGGAAAATCATGCCCTTTAGGAAAAACTGTAGACATCAAAGAAGCAGAAGATTATATATTCGGTATGGTTCTAGTGAACGATTGGTCAGCAAGAGATGTGCAAAGATGGGAATATCAACCGCTCGGACCATTCTTAGCAAAATCATTTGCAACTTCCATAAGCCCATGGGTTGTCACGCTTGATGCGCTAAAGCCATGGAGAAAAAAATCACAACAACAAAACCCAAAACCGCTTCAGTATCTCCGCACAGATGAAAAATGGGCAATTGACTTAAATTTGCAAATCGAATTAAAAACAAAAAAAATGTCCAAGTATCAAATCATATCAACTGTAAATTTTAAATCAATGTACTGGAACATGGCTCAACAACTGGCGCATCAGGGCAGCAACGGAACAAATATACAAATCGGCGATCTATACGCTTCAGGTACAGTTTCATCTGCGTTCCATGATGGTAAATCACAGCCCCCACCGAACCTCGGTTGCTTGCTGGAACTAACTTGGGGTGGTAAATACCCTATCACATTAGAGGAGACAGGGGAATCTCGTGCTTTTTTAGAGGATGGAGACAGTGTTCTCTTTAGAGGATGGTGTCAAGGCAAGGGATACCGCGTGGGTTTTGGTAAAGTTGAGGGTACGATAATTCCGTCAAAGTAACTGTCGTTATAATAATATTATTTATGAAGAAAATGAGGATCATGAAATTATTTAAATCTACCAGTCTCGCTTTTATCGTCGGATTGGCATTGATACTTTCTTCATGTGGCAAAAAAGAACCTGAGACCATCGAACAAACAGATAAACAGGCAACCACTAACACGCAGATTGACGTAGACCCGCAAATTTCTGCAGAAGTTGAAAAACATTTAGACAACATCAGAACCGGCTCAGGAGAGGAAGTTGCTAAATCTTTAATAAAAATGGGTAAAAAAGCAGTTCCTGCTCTGATACAAGCACTAAGATTAAGACCCGATGACGGGTGGTTAATCTGTGAGGTACTTGGTGAGATTCGTGATGAACGCGCGATTGATGCACTCATAGAAGCATATCAAGATGACACCTTTCCTTCTCGTTCTTCTGCAGCAATTGCTCTTGGAAAATTCAAAAAAGAAACTATCCTCGATATGTTCATCAGCGACTTAGGAAACATTCCAAGCGATGGACCAAGCCCCCCCGTTGAAGGGATTATAAGTTACGGCAAAGGGGCAATAGACGCTCTTATTGATGTCATAGAACGTGGCGAGGGCAGAGCACGCTATGAAGCAATTAGCGCACTTGGAGGAATTCCCGATTCACGTAGCGTAAAACAGCTTATGCGCGTACTACAAAATGATGCGGATGATGTCAATCGAGTGGAAGCGGTTGTGGGTTTGGGGCAACTCGCAGACGCGAAATCACTCGATGCGTTGATAAATGCAATAAAAGACCCCTCTTTCGATGTGCGCCTTGCTGCGCTGGAAGCCTTGAGCCACTTTACCGATAAAAAAGCCTATCAAGCATTATTAAACACACTAACCCATAAAGACCCAGCACTCCGTGCGACAGCAGCAATAGCACTTGCTGAATTCGGGAACAAAGATGCTATCGCTCATCTCGAAAAACTTCTTGCGGATCCAGATGAAGATGTAAGAATCGCCGCACAAGAATCCATAGACATTTTAAAAGAAAGCAATTAAATGATAAGATCTTATCAAAAATCAGACTTCGAACAACTTGCGTTTGTATGGTCGCTGGCATTTCGTGCGGGAAATCCATATGAAATCACCGAAGACCTTGTAGGAAAAGAAACGGAAACGTTTGTCATGGAATGCGATAAAAAAATTGTGGGGGGGTATCGCATTCACAAAATGACTGCTTCAAGGTTTGAACAACATATTCCATGCGGAGGCATCGCCGCCGTTGCAGTATTACCCGAAGCCAGAACAGAAGGTGCAGGCGAGAAACTAATGAAGCACGCTTTGCATGAACTCCATAAAAGAAAAACTCCACTCTCCACTTTATATGCGTTTAAAGAAAGTTATTATCGAAAATTTGGATGGGAATGTATTGGTAACCCATTGAATATCACATGCCAATCACATGTATTGCCAAAATTACAATCATCACTTCCCATACAAACAATCACGTCGGAAAATTACAAAAAAATCAGACCCGTCTACGAAGGATTTTGTAAATTATACAATGGCTTAAATATACGCACAGAAAGATGGTGGGAAAAATTATTTGTTAACAAAGAAAATCCAGCACATATTCTTGTCGCAGGAAGCCCCCCCCAAGCATACGCAATTGTCAGTTTCACACAAGACTTTTGGGTGAACCAGCCGATAAATGAGTTCGTTTGGAGTTCAATGGAAGGCTACAACGCCATCATTGCAATGTTTAAAAAAATAGGAATCAATCGAACATCCGTTTCTTGGATGGAGCCTTCTGACAGTCCATTCTTGGCAAGATTCAAAAACCCCGGTGTGGAAGTTTCCATGAACAGAACTATTATGCTTCGAGTTGTGCATGTGCAAGAAGCCTTCCAAAGTATAAAAACACGTCATCAGGGAAATTTTAAAATTAAAATTATTGATAACGAACTTAAGCAAAATGAAGGACCTTGGTTAGTTGAATTTGAAAATGGTACGGTAAAATGCTCTCCGCATACATTAGCAGATTTTGAAATGGACATCAAAACTTTTTCTCAAGCATATATGGGCGAACCATCATTTCAATCTCTTTACAAGATGGGATTGATAACATGTAATAACGAAGATGCCCTAACCCATGCTGAAAACTTATTTCCTTCTCGTGCTTGCATTTGTCTGGATTACTTTTAATTAACACTAAAATGGAAAATAACTAAGTATGGGCAGAATAGTTTCGACAATAGACATAGGAAGCAACACCATTCACATGCTTGTAGCGGAAGTTGAAGGGGGGGCTGTAAGGCGACTATGGGATGAAACCGATTGGGTATCGTTGGGCGAAACAGTCGTACGAATGGGAACAATTTCTACAAGTACTCTTGAAAGAATGATAAAAACTCTCAATACTTACAAAAGAAGAGCGAAATCCGAAGGCGCTGATAGTTTATACATCTTTGCTACTGAGGCACTACGTCTTGCCGAAAACGCAGAAGAAGTAACTCGAAAAATTCAAGAATCAATCGGTGTCCCTGTAGAAATCATTTCCGGTAAAAAAGAAATCGAATTAGGATTACGAGGAGTGTTACTCGATAGTGTTGGCGCATCACCCTATCTTTTAGTCGAAGTGGGCGGGGGGAGTACGCAAATCGCAGAATGTGAATCAAACACAATTCTTAAAGACATTGCACTCCCGTTGGGCACTGGAAAACTTATCGCAAAGTGTAAGATCGATTACCCTACTGACCCCAATTGCGTCCAATCTGTACAAGAACTTACACAACAAGAGATGCATAAACTTGGTAAATGGACGAATATAAAAAGAATTGTTGCTTGCGGGGGGGTTGCTCGAGGACTCTGGCGCGCTCTGCATCCTGATGGCGAAAGGACACTTATGGTTCAAGAGATTGATTACCTGATTTGGGCAGCTCCAAGATTATCCACTGACCAACTAAGCATAAGATTTCAAGTCAAGCCAAAACGTGCCGCAACACTTCTTCTTGGCTCAATTATTTACAAAGCAATAATCGAGAATTGTAACCTAGACCAAATGACAATCAGCAGATTTGGCGCACGAGAAGGAGCAGTCCTCGAAATTGTGGAGAATAAAATTACCCCAACACCTCTTTAGAGCTCAGCAACTAATTGATTTTAATAAATCAAGTTTATTGACAGAAAACGCCAATGGAGGGTACGCTCAGCATTGCGCGAACGCGCAAAGATATGGATACCGACAGTTGCCCTAAGGCGAACGATATCAAAATATGCAATCAAGGAGCGAACGTTCCGAGACGCTTAGCCATTTAACATGACAGTCTAACCGGCGTCCGGAGCCATCTGCTCCGGACGCTTTTTGCTTATTCGCCTTTGGGAAGTAAGGAGGCGAATAATGGCAATTGAAGAAACCACTCTCGTCGAGAGAATTGTCGAACTGCTTGATGCTCAACGCTGGCTCGATGTTCGAAAAGAAATTGCAGATACCTTTCCACCAGAACTCGCAGAAATTTTGCTCTCACTGGATCAAGAAAGAAGGATCCTGCTCTTCCGCTGTTTTCCGCGTGATATTGCATACGAAGTTTTTATGTACCTCGAACCTGAAGATCAAAACGAACTTCTTGTTGCGCTGGGTGATGAACGTGGAAGAAAAGTTTTAGCGTCACTGCCTCCGGACGACAGAACACAACTCCTCTCCGAACTTCCCGGCGAAGCCGCACAAAAACTTCTCAATTTATTAAGCCCGGAAGATCTCGCAGAAGCAAGAAATCTCCTCGGCTATCCCGAAGACAGCGTCGGACGCTTGATGACGCCCGATTACGTCGCCGTTCGACCCGAATGGACAATTCAACGAGCACTCGAACACATCCGATTGCACGGAAAAGAATTCGAAACCATAAACGTGATATACGTGGTAGATGAACGTTGGCGATTGTTAGATGCACTCGGGTTAAGAAACTTTGTATTAGCAGACCCAAACAAACAAGTCAGCGAAATAATGGATAACTCATTTATCGCTCTCAGCGCTTTCGATGACAGACAAACAGCAGTAGATGTAATGCGAAAATACGACTTGGCATATCTGCCTGTAGTGGGTTCAGATGGAGTGCTCGTAGGAATCGTAACCTTCGACGACGTCTTCGATGTGGAAGAAGAAGAAGTAACAGAAGACTTCCAAAAAGTGAGTGGTATGGCACCTATCGAAATAGACTACGGGCGTGCAACTGTTTCTCTGCTTTGGAAAAAAAGAATCGGATGGCTGGCACTTCTGCTTGTCGCAAATTTCATGTCAACTGCAATAATCGCACATTACGAATCAGCAATTGAAGCCTATGTGGTGCTAGCGTTTTTAATTCCTGCGCTAATTGCAAGCGGAGGAAACACAGGTACTCAATCTGCAACACTCATCATTCGCGGACTGTCAACCGGTCAAGTGGAGATGCGGGATTGGTTTAAAGTTTTATTCAAAGAATTAAGAGTAGGACTGTTACTAGGAGGAACATTAGGTGTCATTGTGTTTTTAAGGGCATATTTTTGGCACGGGGGGGCTGAAATCGGAATCATAGTTGGGTTAACCATGATTGCATTGGTTTTGTGGGCTAACATCATTGGCGCAATCCTGCCAATATTGCTAAGAAAACTCCGCTTCGATCCCGCAGTTGTTTCCAGCCCGTTTATAACAACAATGGCAGACGTAACAGGCTTAATCATCTATTTCAACATCGCAAAAGCCATTCTGCCAGGAATATAATGCTTTAAACAAATTATCTCTTCGCGATCCAGGCGTCGTAGGTCGGGGCTTCGTCTTGGTGGAAGTAGAGGAACTCCACGCGGGCGTCTATCTCGGCTTCCAGTTCGCTCACGTCCGCGGCGGGGTCGGCGGCTTTGAGGTCGAGGCACTTTTGGGTGAGGGCGATGTAGTCGTCGCTCACTCTCTCGCTGGCGAGGCGCTTCGAGTTGGGATTAAACGACCTATAGTCTTTGAACGACGCTTGACCGGGGAATCGTGAGACGGGATGCGGGTTCCCTCTGTCGACGTCCCACAGGTAATGGAGATCGCCATTGCTCAGGATAACAAAGCGGCAGTCCAGTTCGCGGGCATAGATTCGGGCCTGTTCTTTTGCGGCTAATGGATCCTTGCCCGCGGACTTTGCTTCGAGCACGGCGAGGGGAAAGCCCTTTTCGTCGAGGAGTAGGAAGTCGACGAATCCCGCTTCAGTCTTTTCGAAGTCTTTCCCAAATGCGTCGACTTCTTGCATTCGGCAATGAAAGTGTTAATAGCACCTTGTTGCTCGATAAGCCTCTCCACTGTGATATTGTATTTTAGCCTAAGTTGGAAAGGATTTCATATGAAGTTTAAGCAACCTCACAGGCTGAATAATTTGCTAATTTGGGGCTACTCCCCTACCCTGCCTTCTTTTCTTTCTCCGGATAAATAATCGGTGCGGCGTTTTCGGATAACACATTCGCAGGCACCACCACGCGCTCCACGTTACCACTGCTGGGGACTTCATACATCACATCCAGCATAATTTTCTCAATAATCTGTCGCAGCGCACGCGCGCCTGTTCCGCGTTTGATGGCTTCTTCCGCAATCTCTTTCAGCGCGCCATCCTCGAAAATCAGTTCCACTCCGTCCATCGCAAAAAGTTTTTGGAACTGTTTCACCAGCGCATTTCTCGGCTCCACAAGGATGCGCACCAGCGTGTCCACATCCAGTTGATCCAGCGTCGCCATAACCGGCAATCTGCCGATGAACTCCGGAATTAATCCAAACTGCAAAAGGTCTTCGGGGAGAACCTCCGCCAATATCTCTTTCTTCCGCTCTTTTTTCGAGGTGGGCGAAGAGCGGAATCCCATCGTGTTCTCTTTCTGTCTTCTTAAAATAATATCGTCCAATCCTTCGAACGCCCCCCCGCAGATGAACAGAATGTTCGACGTATCCAATTGCAGATACTCCTGATGCGGATGCTTCCTTCCTCCGGTGGGGGGCACATTCGCCATCGTGCCTTCAAGAATTTTCAAAAGCGCTTGCTGCACCCCTTCGCCTGAGACGTCCCTTGTAATCGAAGGGTTATCCGATTTCCGCGCGATTTTGTCAATCTCATCCAGATAGATGATGCCGCGCTGTGCCGCATGGATGGGATTCGGTCCGTAATCGCCGGAATCCGCCGCCTGATACAGTTTCAGCAAAATGTTTTCTACGTCCTCGCCGACATATCCCGCCTCCGTGAGCGATGTCGCATCCGCTATGGCGAACGGCACGTTGAGGATTTTTGCGAGCGTCTGCGCAAGCAATGTTTTTCCTGAACCGGTAGGACCAATCAGCAAAATATTCGACTTCTGCAGTTCCACGTCGTCGCTGTGCGTGTGTGCGTTAATGCGTTTGTAGTGGTTATAAACCGCCACCGCAAGCGTCTTCTTCGGAATATCTTGCGCAATGACATATTGGTTCAACTGCGCAAGGATGTGCTGTGGTTTGGGAATGGTATCTTGGTGGATAACGAAGTTTGTAGGCTGTGTACTTGCGGCACCGGCGAAGGCGATGGTTGGTCGTTGTTCTGTTTTAAAATCTCATTGCACAGTTCGATGCATTCGTGACAAACCCCCCCGTAAAGACCAACGATGAGTCGCTTCACTTGGTTCTTTGGCTTACCGCATAGCGCACATTTATCTCGATGTTCCATGTTTTGCAATTGTCCTTCGCTTTACTTGTTTGTGTCTTTAGATTTCTCTAACCTTCCGTTTGGTTTCAGGACGTGATCTACCAATCCATACTCTTTCGCCTGCTCCGCCGACATGAAATAATCCCTTTCGCAGTCTTGCTCCACTTTTTCGACGGGCTGTCCCGTGTGTCGCGAGAGTATCTCGTTCAAAATCTGTTTGTATCGCAGAATCTCTTCTGCTTGAATCTTGATGTCCGTGCCGGATCCTTGGAACCCTGCACTCACCTGATGGATCATCACCCTCGCATGTTCGAGGCACGAACGCTTTCCCTTCGTCCCCGCTGCCAGAAGCAGCGC
>CAZSPF010000054.1:10194-12065 GCA_964608695.1 uncultured Fimbriimonadales bacterium
ATGCTCGCGGCTTGACCAACGCACGTCGTAGCGATATCGCATTTTACGAACTGCATCGCATCATAAATCGCAAGCCCAGCACTCACCGACCCTCCGGGCGAGTTGATGTATAACTCGATGTCCTTGTCCGGATCTTCTTTCTCAAGGTAAAGCAGTTGCGCGACCACGATGTTGGACACTTGGTCATCTACTGGATAACCAAGGAAGATAATGCGGTCTTTTAACAGTCGTGAATATAGGTCGTAAGTTCTCTCTCCTCTCGGCGTTTGC
Source organism: uncultured Fimbriimonadales bacterium (assembly GCA_964608695.1). Classification (GTDB taxonomy): domain Bacteria; phylum Armatimonadota; class Fimbriimonadia; order Fimbriimonadales; family ATM1; genus CAZSPF01. Next base: position 10,465 of record CAZSPF010000054.1, read on the forward strand.
TCAATTACCCATGGAATTCCCATCTTGTGCTTTTTGTTCTCCTTGCGTTTTGTGTGATTATCGGCTATTTCACCTTAATTCTTCTACGTTTGGCTTTGCAGTTCTTGCACATTTGCCTTGTCCATTAGTATGTTTAAAACACGCTCTCTCATCGCTCTGAAGTTCAATTCATCCATTTGGTTGGTTCTTCGCAGAGCCGCCGCGAGTTCTTGAGGCGAAATCTGGTACTCGTTCGCCATGATGGCAAGATGCCTTCCAAGGTCATCTTTGGTGAGTTTTAAATCCAGTTGTTTGAATGCAGTGCTGATGGCGAGAGCGCGCTTGACTTCAGTCTGCGCTTCTTGCTGAACTCTTTCCACCAGTTGTTCGACTGTCATGTTGTTTTGTTGCGCCACGTCTCGAAGAGTTACGCCGTTTTTTTCTGCGTCTTGTGCGATTTGATACAGGCGGTTGTTCGCAACATTTTCCCACAGCGTGTCTGGAATGATAATCTTAGAACTTTTAATGAGCTCATCAAGAAGTTGCTCGTGTGCGTAATCATTGTAAAAATTTGCTTTTGCTTCCGTTATTTTTTCACGTACAACTTTTTTGAGTTCGTCAACAGATTCTGCTGAAAACTGCTGTGCGAATTCATCTGTGAGCTCCGGCAGTTCGTGTGCGGATAACGAACGAATTTTCAATTGACAATCGAGTGTTTTTCCTCGCCATTTTTCATCTTGAAAACTATCGGGAAAAGTGAGCGACGCTTGTTTGATGTCGTCAATTGTCATTCCCAGCAACGCTTGATCGAGTTGCGGAAACGTTTGACCTACTTCAACAAGGAATCTTCCTTCTGTGTATTCATCACCTTCCGGTTTGATGGTGATAACTGCAGAATCACCTAACTGCGCACCTCTGGTTTTTACTTCGACTTGCTTTGCTTTATTCTTCCGTATTTCTGATATCTGTTCTTCAACCTCTTCGTCGGTAACTTCGACTTTTGGTTTTTGAACCGTGATGCCTTCGAGACTGCCGAGTTTCACAATCGGCTCGAGCGGAACTTTTACACTGAACTCACACTCTTCGTTGTCTTCATCGAGTTTTGTAACTTCCACCGAAACTCTTCCGTACGGCTTCAGATCGTGTTCTTTTATTGCGGATTTAGAAACTGATGATACGATTGCGTCTTTCGCCAAGTCTTCAAGGTAATCAGGATTAACGTATTGCTTAACAACATTTTTGGGAGCAGTACCCGGTCGAAACCCAGGAATCTTTATTTTCTTTGCGGCTTGTCTGTACGCTTTGTCGTAGCCTGCTCTCACTTGTTCAACAGAGCAAACGACGTTAAGCAAAACCGTGCACGGATTAATCTCTTTTTTCTTAATGTTCATCTCAGAAACAGGACTCATAACGGGTTGTGAGGATACCTCTTGCAGGCACAAACTTGAGTTGAAACAAAAAATGGAGCGGGAGAAGGGATTTGAACCCTCGACCCTCTCGTTGGCAACGAGATGCTCTACCACTGAGCTACTCCCGCGTGGAGGTACATATCGTACCCAATTAACCGTTTTCCTGCAAGATTCGCTCCACAACCTGCTTAAAATCGGAACGATTTTATTCTC
>CAZSPF010000055.1:0-6588 GCA_964608695.1 uncultured Fimbriimonadales bacterium
AGAACGCTCGGCAATATACCTAACGCTTAAAACTCTTACTCTATTCCTCGACTGCGCAACCATGAAAGTGCCTTTCTTCCGCTAGCGGAATCCGGAGATAGTGAGAATGCTTTTTGAAAATGGTCTCGTGCAAGTTCGATTAAGCCATCTAAATCAAACGCCATGCCCATGGCTGCAAACCAGTCAGCTTTGCGTTCTGAGTTTAGATTCTCAAAAGACTCTGCCATTAGTCTTTTTGAGATTGTAAGAGAGTTTAATGCTTGTTTATATAAATCCACTTCCGGTAATAAATTGGCTAGTGCCAATCCTGCATCAAACATGAAATCCGGATCACGCGCACCCATAGGAAGAGCAGTTGTCATTGCTCTCCTACCTTCATCTATTCTTCGTTTACGTAGAACTGGATCACGTGTGTCATAAGCCTCTTTTAATCGGAAGTAACCGTAAGCAAATCTCGCTCTCGGATTAAGTTTATGCTCATCTTTTAAACGCTCTGAGGGTGCCTTACCGGCTTTGTGAGCATCTTCATCGCCTTGTACCGATCTTTGCAAAAGGATCCATACGAGTCTGACCTGTTCATCTTTTGTATCTTCTGCGTGCATCGCAAGGTCACGAATTTTATCTGCCACTTGCCAGTTGGTCATCAGTTTTATATCGTCTGATGTCCCCTGATTGACTCCTATGAAAACGAATAACGCCAAAAAAACTTTATATAACATCATTGCAGGTTCCTTTTTTCAGGTCTTTTGACCTGTAGTGTATTTTCAATGGGGTATACCCGATGTTAACCGGTCTTAAAATAAGAATCGGACCGGCAGGGCAGGTATTGATTAAAGAGGAGAAAAAGTTGAAGAAAAATCGCATCGTGTTTTGTTTTGTCGTTTTAATCCTGAGTTTGTTCTTGGTAACTTCCGCGTCTGCACAAGCCGGATTCGATGAGATTCTTGAAGGTGTAAGGTTTCGCTCGATTGGTCCCGGCGTAATGAGCGGACGTGTTTCTCAAGTTGATGTAGACCATAAAAATAAATGGGTGGTGTATGTTGCTACTGCCTCAGGTGGAGTATGGAAATCCGTTAATAATGGAGTTACTTGGACGCCTATTTTTGACAATGAAGGCTCAGGTTCAATTGGCTGTCTGAGCATTTCTAAAGCCGACAACAACATTATTTGGGTGGGAACAGGCGAAGCATCAAACAGAAACAGTGTGGGTTGGGGAGATGGAATTTATAAATCTATAGATGCTGGTGCGACATGGACAAATATGGGATTGAAAGAGACAGAGCAGATTGCTCACATAGTAACTCATCATAAAGACCCGAACAAAGTTTGGGTAGCAGTGATTGGCCCATTATGGTCCGCGAGCGAGCATCGCGGTGTGTACATGACAGAGGACGGCGGGAAAACTTGGAAGAAAACTCTTTACATTGATGAAAACACAGGTGCAAGCGCACTTGTTGTAGATCCAAACAATAACAACATCCTCTATGCAGGAATGTATGAAAGAAGAAGATATCCTTGGACTTTTCGCAGTGGAGGACCAAACGGGGGAATCTATAAAAGCACTGATGGTGGAAAAACTTGGAAGAAGCTTACACAAGGATTGCCAAAAGGACAGACTGGGAAAATAGGATTAACAATTTATCTAAAAAATCCTAAAATTGTTTACGCTATTATTGAAGCAGAGCGTGGCTCAACCCCCGAAACAAATCAGAATGGCGTGTATCGCACAGACAACGGCGGAGACTCATGGACGAAAAAGGGCACTCATTCCACAAGGCCGTTTTATTATCATAAGATACACGTAGATCCGTCAGATGATACGAGAATTTACTCACTTTCCACAAACCTTATGTTGTCTACAGATAGTGGCCAAACGTGGCGTTCAATGCCCACACGAGTTCATCCGGACTGGCACGCAATGTGGATAAATCCTAATGATTCAAACCATATTTGGGCAGGAAATGATGGTGGAATGTTTGTGTCATACGATAAAGGTAACACGTGGAAGCACATGTCGAACATTATTGGTGCGCAGTTTTATGCAATTGGATTTGATATGGCAGTACCTTATCATATTTATGGAGGATTACAGGACAACGGAAGTTGGGGCGGTCCTTCTCTTTCCAGAAACAGGAGGGGTATCGGAAATTATGAATGGTACAGTATCGGAGGCGGAGACGGTTTTCATGTTCAGGTGGATTACTTAGACAACGAGACTATTTATTCGGAAAGCCAAGGGGGGGCTATATCAAGAAGGAACAAACGCACAGGCGAAGTAACAGGTATTCGTCCGAGACCCCCACAAGGAGAAACCTATCGCTTCAACTGGAGTTCTCCTATTGTGATGAGTCCTCATAATCCACGTATCATTTGGTTTGGAGGAAACAAACTTTTCAAAAGCATTGACAGAGGCAGCAATTGGAGAGTAGCCAGTCCTGACCTTACTACGAATGATCCTGAAAAATTAAAACCGATGGGGGGGCTAACTCCAGAAAACACAGGTGCAGAAAGACACTGCACCATCATCACAATTTCAGAATCTCCCATTAAGGCAGGTGTTGTTTGGGTTGGCACTGACGATGGACTTGTGCATATAACCCAAGATGACGGCAACACGTGGACTAACGTTACTGAAAACATCAAAGATGTGCCACAAAACACTTGGTGCAGTCGTGTACATGCAAGCAACTTCAAACTTGAAAGAGCGTATGCAACTTTTGATGGTCATAGAACCGGTGATATGAAGCCCTACGTGTTTATGACAGATGATTTTGGGAAAACGTGGACAAACATCACTGCTAATTTGCCTGCGAATGGTTCTTGTTATGTTATTAAGGAAGATTTGGTTAACGAAGACTTACTATTTGTAGGAACGGAATTTGGTTTGTTTGTAAGCTTTAATAAAGGTCAACATTGGACAAGGTGGAAAACCAATTTAGCTACGGTTGCAGTTCATGATATTGCCATTCATCCAAGAGAAAAAGAGATAATTTTAGGAACACATGGCAGAGGAATTTTTATCGCTCCAATAGAAGGTCTTCAAACACTAAACATTGAAAATCGCATGAAACCTTTTGTATTGGCAAACCCGATTAACGCCGTGAAATGGGTGAATTTCCCCGGAGGAGGTTATGGAGACGGAGCGTGGGGGTATTACGGTGAAAATCCTCCCATAGGAGCAAGAATCCAATACTATCTTCGAGACGATGCTTCTAATGTGAAAGTTGAAATACTAAACATCGAAGGGAATGTCATCTACGAGTTCCAAAACCCACCATCGAAAAAAGGGCTGCATGTTTTATATTGGAACTACATGACTCGAGGACAAGGTGGAAGGGCAGGTGCGAGTGCTCAACCCGGGAACTATGCAATTAGGCTTTCTATTGGGGGAGAGGCACAACTTAAAGAGCTCATCGTTCTGCCAGATCCGCAAACTGAGAGGTAGTCCGAAAAGTGGGGTTAATTCCTACGCTCGTTAGAGCCTCGTTTTTTCAATGTTAACAGAATAGTCTTTTGTCTGAAAATCCGGCAAAATTCGACAGACACAGTTTGCTCAAAAGCGATGAAAGCGCTTATAGACTGAGACGAGAAGGTAAAACCTTGATGATAGGGGATAATAAAACAGTTTCACATGAAGACTTTGGGAGTAATTTTAGCTGCAGGAAAAGGAACTCGCATGAAATCCTGTTTGCCGAAAGTTTTACATAAGCTCTGTGGAAGGACTTTGGTGGAATGGGTTGCAAATGCATATAGAGAAGCAGGAATCAAGCAAACCTATATTGTTGTTGGAACCGATTCAAAAGAAATAGAAAACTTGTTTAATAAAAAAACAACAACGTTCGTAAAACAAGCGAAACAATTAGGAACGGGTCATGCATGCCAAATGATTCTCCCCTATATTAAATCATTTGATGGTTTGGTCGCAATTTCTCCGGGTGACGCGCCTCTTGTTACTGCAGAAGTCTTTAAAACATTAATACAAGAGATAAACTTTAAAAAAGCAGACTGTGCAATGGCTGTTGCAAACATGGACAACCCCACAGGATATGGCAGGATTATTCGCGATGCAAACAACAACGTTAACAGTATAGTTGAAGAAAAGGATGCAACCAAGAAACAAAAACAAATTAAAGAAGTAGCAACTTCATTTTATGTTTTTAAATCAGAAATTTTAAAAAAATATCTGCCAAAACTAAAAAATAACAATGCACAGAAAGAGTTCTACTTAACGGACATAGTTTCATTGATAGCACAGTCAAAGGGAAAAGTCGTTGCCGTAAATTTTGACGATTACTCTATTCTCGAAGGAGTCAACAATAAATCGCAATTGGCACAAGCAGAAAATAAAATTCGATTGAGTATCTTGAAAAAACACATGTTAAATGGAAGCACCATTCAAAATCCCGAAACAATTACAATTGATGCTGATGTTACTGTCGGTACGGGAACAACCATTGAGCCTAACACATTGATTTTAGGAAAAACAAAAATCGGAAACGACTGTGTAATCGGACCCAACACAAGAATTGAAGATACCATTATTGAAAACGATGTTATTATTCTTATGAGTCACATCAGCAGAGCAAAAATTCATTCAGGAGTAAGGATTGGACCATTTGCCAACATCAGACCTTATACTGTTTTACATGAAAATGTACGTATAGGAAATTTTGTGGAAATAAAGAACTCGACAATAGGCAAGGCTTCAAGCGTGTCACATCTTGCTTATATTGGGGATGCAGAAATAGGGAAGAACACGAACATCGGAGCCGGGACCATCACATGTAACTATGATGGCTTTGAAAAGCACAAAACGAAAATAGGAGATAACGTGTTCATTGGTTCAAACTCTACTCTTATCGCACCTGTTAAAATAGAAGACGGAGCAATGACTGCAGCAGGAAGTGTGGTTAACAAAGACGTTCCTAAGGACGCTCTTGCGGTTGGAAGAAGCCGACAAGAAAACAAACAAGGTTGGGCAAAACAATGGAGACAAAAGCATACAAAGAAGAGAAAAGCAAAGCAATGATGGATACGCAATTTGAGAATGCGCCTATTAACAATTTACGTCTTTTCACGGGCAATGCTCATCCTGAATTAGCAAAGCGTATTGCTGATCACCTCGGAGTGGAATTAGGACGTATTACTTGCACAAGATTCAACGACGGAGAAACCTTAGTTCAAATCACCGAGAGTACACGAGGTCTTGATGTTTTCATAATCCAACCAACCTGCGCACCGGCTAATGACAACATCATGGAACTGCTTATCATGATTGATGCATTTAGAAGAGCATCAGCGAGGAGAATCACGGTTGTCATGCCGTACTACGGCTATGCAAGACAAGATAAAAAGATAAAGCCACGTGAACCTGTTACAGCAAGACTCATTGCTGATCTCATCACTCTTGCAGGCGCAAACAGGATCCTTTGCTGTGACCTTCATGCTGAGCAAATTCAAGGCTTTTTCACATTGCCCGTAGACCACCTTTATCTCGGGCCTACTATCGGCAGGCACCTCCTCACGGAAGGTTACGGAGATAGGGATGTCGTTGTAGTTTCGCCGGATGTGGGTGGTGTTCAAAGGGCGCGTTCGCTTGCAAACCAGTTAAGAAAGCCACTCGCTATTATTGCGAAGAGACGACCTGAGCCCGGTCAAGTTGACATTATGGAAATCATTGGTGATGTGCGAGGAAAGGTTGCAGTTATGATTGACGACATCGTTGATAGTGGAAACTCTGTGCTACAAGGGGCGGAAGCACTTCTTTCAAGAGGTGCAACAGAAGTCGTCGTAACTTGCACTCATCCTGTTTTTAGCGGAAATGCCACCCAAAACCTCCAAGATAGCTCGGTTTCAAGAATCATAAGTACGGATACAGTGCCTATCCCACAAAACAAACTTGTACCAAAACTAAACGTTTTGTCATCTGCACCTCTTTTGGCAGATGCCATTAAGCGTATTCACCTCGATCAATCAGTAAGCACGTTGTTTAACGATTATCGTTAACCGTGAAACCTAACCTGAATCGTTTAGGCATGAACGATAGTCATAACAAAGGAAGTTTTCTCGAAGGCAAGGAGGTTTCATGGACTGTTCATCTTGCGAAGAGAGAACCGTTCAAGACCTCTATCGTTTTTCTCTTTGCGTGTCTTGCAGGAGTGCTTGGAGCGGTACTGTTAAACTCGATTTTGGGATTCCCATTCGGGTTTTTAGTAATTCTGGTTTCAACAGCAGACTTTTTGCTTCCTGTTAAGCATGGAGTGGACAGAAATGGTGTTTGGCGGAAATGTGGGCTGAGCTGGTCTCAAATCGCATGGAAAGACGTCAAAAGAGTTGTAACAGGAGATGAAGGTATAAAACTCTCTCCTCTTGAAAGGAGTACTAGGCTCGCTCCATTCAGAGGGGTTTTTTTAAGATTCGGGAATAATAAGCAGGAGATTCTTGAAGCCGTAGAGTATTGGAGAAACAAATATGCTTCGGATGTGGGAAAAGCCTCTGGGTGACGAGGAGAAGCAAAAACTCCTCGAAAGGGTAGCAAAAGAGATTTCCAAGCGACGCTTGGAAACACCCGCAATCCTGTTTTTAGAA
>CAZSPF010000055.1:6615-8016 GCA_964608695.1 uncultured Fimbriimonadales bacterium
GGCAAACGTTGCCGGACATGCTGCGATAGCGTTCTCACCATTTTTGATGCCTTTTCTGGGCTTTAAAACTGTGGATGAGTACTCACAGTTCTTTGCTGATAGGGAAAACATCGAGGCATTGATAACGAAATTGGAAGACAGCAGATTAGAAAAAGGAGGAAGTAACAATTGATTCCAATTTCTAAAATAGGAAGGTCAGCTTTATTTATACTTTTAATTACAGCATTTCTATTGTCCAGTGGCTGTGGAAGAAGTTATCAATCCGAAGCAGATTATAGAGAAAAAAGAAAAAATGAGTTTTCAGCGAAAAGTGTACGAACTGTAACGACCACAGATGAAGGCGAATGGATAGAGTATGAACTGCAAAAAGATCAAGTTATTAGAGAACTCATTCGAGTCGAGAATGGACAAGTAAAAATCGTAAAAACTTATCTATTTGCATCTGCTGCACAGGCTTCAGCATGGGATGCTCAAGAAGAAAGAAAAGGCAAACCACCTGAATTAAGGTTAATTGATTACAGAACTCAAAGGCGTTCGGAATTGGGTGCAGTATCGGATGGGTGGCTTGCGATAATTCCTAATGGTTATCTTTATTCGTGGACTTTGCCCGATGGAAGCATCGTAGTTGATGCAGTTTTTGCTGTAGATGGTGGAGTGCGATATGAAGAAAAAGGGGTTTTTGCAACACAAACAGACTTAGATGCGTGGGTTGGCCAATCACTCGAAATTATTCAAAGACCGAATTTCCAAGAGTACATAGAGAAATACTCACAAGAAAACAATGCGACAGTTGTTTGGGGAGAAGGCGGCAGAGGATGGAACTTGTTAGGCTGGCAATTAGGTGATGGACAATACCGGCTTACAGTTTTGTATGCTGATATGACGCATCTCATCGAGGGCGTGAGAACTGCATTAACGCGTGATTTCCCTTCGTTACAAGCGCTTGTAGAGTGGGTTGCAGAACAAAAAATGGATAAGAATGCGGTTTGGAGTCCGTGTCATCAGATAAAAAGATTTGGTTACTTGCTACTTTTCACAATTTTTCTACTTGTTTTCTTTATCTTGTTTAACGTCTCACGTGCAAAGAAATCAAAAGACGTAACTATCAGAAGAATTGCAGGTCTTGATCAGATAGATGAAGCGGTGGGAAGGGCAACGGAAACGGCAAGGCCTGTAATCATGGTTCCGGGCTTAGGTGCATTGGATGGAATTACGGTTCAAGCATTAACAATTTTTGGTTCTATTGTTCGCACTGCTGCAAGGTTCATGACGCCCATTCGATTATTGAACTACAACCCTGCAGTTTACGCTGTCGCTCAAAAAATCGTGCGCGACGTTTACCTTAGCGAAGGGATCCCTGAACAGTTTGATGTTGATAGTGTGCGGTTTGTAAGTGACAGA
>CAZSPF010000055.1:8077-11655 GCA_964608695.1 uncultured Fimbriimonadales bacterium
ATTATTCAAAGAGAAAAAGTTGCCGCCGCATTCTTTATGGGCGACTTCTATGCTGAGTCTATGATCTTTGCTGAAAACGCAAATATGGTTGGCTCGATACAAGTTGCTGCCACAACACAAGTTACACAGACGCCTTTCTTTATCGCTGCTTGCGATTACGTGCTCCTTGGTGATGAGTTTTACGCCGCAAGTGCATATTTAGGCAGAGAACCCATTTTGCTCGGAAGTCTTGTAGGTGTTGACTGGGCAAAGCTCACTTTTATAGGATTTGTAACATTTGCAACTATTGTTCACTCATGGCAGGCAATTCAAAAGGCGGACATCCCGTCCTTGCCAGTCGAAACACGAACTATTTATCTTGAAAACAATCAAGAGTATCATGATTGGGGATCACAAACGTTTTTTGTAAAACTAACCAAGGAGAGGCGAGACTAAGTTCATGTTAAACTTCCTTAATCAAGTAGAACCTGTCGAACCTCATTTTTGGGCACACCCCCCTATATCAGCACCTATTTATACTCAAACATATTTCTGGTGGATTATTGCAACTCTTATAGTTACATCACTAATCTTATTATTCATTGCAAAGGTTCCGAGCAATTATCGAAGGCCTATTGTCGTCACCATCACTTTCGCCGCTGGTCTTTTTTGGCTGTTGGAATGGATTATCCCAAAAAGCACAACTCCCGAAGGCAAAGAAGCAGCTTTTGTTTTTGGTTATAACTATTTAGATGCAGTACCTGTCGTGTCAAAGTTAACCCAAATTCTTACAGGCTTTCTGTTAGGCTTAGGTGTTTTAAGTATTTTTAGAGTGCATTTCAGGCGTTTGTTCAAAATGTCTGAAAACTGGTTTTACAGTGGTGTTCTCTTAGTCAGCATGATGACGATGATTTTCTTTGGGTTATGGAAACACTACAGAGTTGACAAACCCTTCGATAAAGGGCTTATAAGCGAACAAGAAGCTACCCGCGATATCTCATCGCAATTGTATGATGTTGCGTTTTCAGACATGTGGTTACAAATGGATGCGGCAATGTTTAGCCTCATCGCATTTTTCATTCTTTCAGCGGCATATCGTGCATTTAGAATCCGATCAATTGAAGCAACAATAATGATGATAACCGCATTGATAGTTCTTATGGGATTCATCCCGTTGGGTCTTGCTGTTACGAACTTTTTCTCACCTGACGCGTTTACGCACAACTTCAGAGTAGAGACTATTGGCAGTTGGATTTTAAGCACTGTAAACACTCCAGCTATGAGAGCGATAGATTTAGGATTAGGGCTTGGCATTTTGGCGATGTCATTAAGGATTTTGCTGGGAATGGAAAAAGGGGTTTCTGTTGACTGAGGTGTTTTATGAGTAATAACTTTTGGAGAACTCTATACGCAATAGACAGAAGGGTGCTTTACTTAATTTTAATTGTGCTTGTAAGTTGGCAGATAGTAAACCCCATACAAGCAGAAAATGTCGTATCGCCAATGACAAAAAGCTTTTACACGCATCTTTCAGAACTTAAGCCTAATGATTTAGTAATAATCGAAAGCGATTGGACAACAAGTACTCGTGGAGAAAGTTTGGGACAATTTCAAGCGTTGATGCGACTGCTTATGCGTAAACAAGTCAGGTTTGTTATAACATGTGTTTCAGATCCGTTAATTCCTGACTTACTAAGACCAATTATTGGCAGTATTAGTGCAGAACATGGAAACACATATCGAGAAAACGAGAATTGGTTTATGGCTGGTTATTTCCCCGGAGCTGAAGCACATATTCGCGGGATGGTGAATGACTTAAGAAAAGAATTAGCTCCTAAGGGAGTATTAGATACTCAGGTCTTGGCTGGAATAGATGATATTTCTGATGCAAAAGCAGTTATAGTGGTAACAGGCTCTGCAACGATAAACCTTTGGTATGAAAGGATTAGAAACAAGGCGCCGGTCGGGTTAATGTGTACGGCGGTTATGTCTGCAGAAAACATTCCTTATTTCGTAAGTGGACAATTATTCGGAATCGTAATTGGTGCAAAGGGAGCATTCGACATGGAAACTCTTCTCGCAGAAGAGTTTCCGGGTCCTGAATATAAAAATTATCAATCAGGCTTAAAGTACATGAGTCCATTAGCCTTTGCATTAGGTTTGTTGATTCTATCTGTAGCGTTAGGAAACGTAGCAATGTTAGTTTTAAGAAGAAGGGGTGAACTGTAATGTTGGATTTCCTTGCTCAGGAAGAAGTAAGAAACAGCATTCTTACGAGTGAATGGTGGAAAGATTTAGGCAAAAAAGAGTCATGGGAACTCTTATCTCCTGCAATGAAAATCACCATTAGTGCGATTCTCACGTTAGGTTTATACTCACTTCTGTACAGGGAAAATAAATTTTATCGTTTAGTTGAACATATTTTTGTTGGTCTTGCAACTGGTTATTCTGTCTATGCCATTTGGGCAAGCGTGCTCGAACCGCACTGGTGGGAGCAGATGGTCGGAAAAGTTGCTACAGAAGGACAAACCATGCAAATGGCATATTGGGTTTGGGCAGCTGCATTACCGGTAGGCTTTCTTGCTTTCTTTGTGTTTAGTGAAAAATACGGGTGGTTAAGCCGAATCCCTATTGGAATTATCATAGGTTTATGGGCTGGTCAGCAACTCGATGCGTTTATGGGTAGGTTTCTGCCCCAAGTTGCAGATACTGCAAAACCACTCTTCCCGAACAGTATGGGTCTTTATGACGCCGCCGCCCCACAAGGTACGCTTTCGATTTCGCAAGCCATCAACAACCTCATCTTGCTCATCACTTTTATCATAGTTCTCACATACTTTATCTACAGCTTTGAACATAAAAACAAAACTCTTCAAAGATCAGCATTGGCAGGCCGCTGGCTGTTAATGGTGGGTTTCGGTGCGATTTTTGGCACAACCATGATGACAAGGTTTGTGTTGTTCATAGACCGCGCTTATTTCTTAATTGTTGAATGGATGAAATTTGGCGAACTCGCATAATGAATGTCAACTGAAAACATTACGGCGATTGTTTTAAGTCGTTGGGACATAGGAGAATATGACAGAAGACTCAGCCTTCTGACAAGGGAAAAGGGCAAATTATATGCTGTTGCGAGAGGAGTACGCAAAGCGAAATCAAGAAATGCAGGAATTACAGAGCCGTTAACTGTTTTTCGAGCCTCAATAGCATTCGGAAAGAACACAAATTACATAGCACAAACTCAACCTATTCTATCTTTTTCAGAAATACGCAAGGACTTTTTTAAACTTAATAGTGCGCTTGCTTGGGTTGAAACTATCGATGAAGTAACACGTTCAGGAGAAAACATCAAAAACTTATTTGATTTTTGCTTGTTTGTTTTAAATTATATTCAATCTCTCAACAACCCACTAAATGCCTTGTGTTGGGGTGATTTACAATTAATGAGATACTGTGGCTACTCCCCAAATTTTGAGATAGACGATAAATTGGGCAAGAACTTTAAAAAATATAAGCTCAGTCCACGCGCCGGGGGAAAAAAAAAAAAAAACGAATCAGCGATTGATGAATTTGATATTTCAATTGAAGCATTAATTGCA
>CAZSPF010000056.1:0-10494 GCA_964608695.1 uncultured Fimbriimonadales bacterium
CCTCGGTAAGTACTTCGTTTTTAAAAGTATAAGTAAACATTAGTTCGCCTTTAGGAGAGTAATAACTTGCTGTTCCATTTTGTTTTCCGTTTTCGGAAAGAGAAATTTTTACCGGCGATATTTCACGTCCGTCACGTGAAATACCCGCACTATGTGCAACATCCTCTATGCTTAAACCTTCTCCTGACAGAACCAAACCCTGCATGGCAATAAAGAATAGCCTATTCCACCGCCAAATCTGCCACGCTCTTCAGAACATATGTCGGTGTTATATCTTGAATGTGTGGTGTGTCAGTAACTCCTGAAAGCACGAGCGCAGAATCACAGCCTGTTCTTTGAGCAAGCAGGATATCGGTATCTATTCTGTCGCCCACAAGAAGTGTTTCGTCAGACGTACAACCTGTTTCTTCAAAAATCATTCCCATTATAATTTTTTCGGGTTTTCCTATGACGATATCGGGTCTCTTGTTTGCGGATTCGGATACTGCCGCAACAATCGCACCAGCTCCGGGACGTATTCGCCCCCCCTCATCGGGATATGTTGCATCAAGGTTGGTTGCAAGAAACTTTGCCCCATTACGAATGCGATGCTGTGCTTCGTCAATGTGTTCGTACTTTAATTTCCAACATATACCAACTGCCACCCATTCTGAGAAATCTTCGGGGCTGTCAATGAGGACTACATTTTGTTGTTTCATTTCATCTCTCAACCCATCTTCACCCACCACATATACCGTCTCCCCTTTCAAATATTTTGCAGCAGCATAAGCAGAACTGTATATTTCGTTTTCTTTTGCATCAAATCCCATTCGGTTTAATTTTTCTGCATACGCAGTTCGTGTTTGTGAAGAGTTGTTAGTAAGATAGCGAACCTTGGCCCCCCTTTTTTTAAATTCGTTTACAACTTGTGGTGCTCCGTGAACAACTTCATTACCTCGATACAAAACTCCATCGAGATCGAAAACAACAAGATTATACCTCTTCACTTATCTCTTGAGATGACGTAATCAGCGATGCCATTCAAAAAATCTCGCGCATCGGAGGAAGGAAGTTCTTTCAAGCTTTCCTTTGCATTTTCTGCAAAAGATTTTGCTTCATTTATAGCGCGATTAATTGCTCCGCGTTGTTTCATTAAATCTGAAATTCTTGACAAGTCATCCTCTTTCACTCCGTTTCCAAAACGTGATCTTAAATATTCCAGCTCTTCGTGATTTAATTTCTCTCTGAGTAAAATAAGCGGTAACGTCGCACATCCCTCACGAAAATCAGTTGCACGAGGTTTGCCTGTGGTTTCATGTTCACCTGTAAAATCCAAAATGTCATCTGCAATTTGAAATGCCATCCCCATCGCGTAGCCATATCTTTCCAAGGCATCTTGTTCCTCTATGCTTGCCTGTGCAATCATCGCGCCAACTTTACAGCAACTCGCTAAGAGCGAGGCAGTCTTTTTCTCTAATATCTTGTAATGAACTATCTGAGAAAGTTCGAAATCTCCGCGCACAGAAACTTCTTCCACCTCTCCTTCTGCTAAATCTACAACTGCGTTGCTTAATACTCGAATGATTTCAATGTCTCCATCTTCTGCCAAAATGCGCATGGCTTTTGCAAGTAACGCATCACCGGAGAGTATGGCGGAGGTGTTGCCCCAAATGGACGATACGGTAGGGCGTCCTCTACGCAAGTTGGCATTGTCAATTACATCATCGTGAATCAGTGTAGCAATATGAATCATCTCTACCGCTGTTCCAATTTTCCAAATTCGTTGTCTTTCAAATGGTAAACCAATTGCTCTTGTGCCTAAACTTACAAGAGTAGGACGTAGTCTTTTCCCCCCCGATTCGATAAGGTGTAAACCTGATTTTTCAATAACTTCTACATCAGATTTCATTTGATCATGAAGTTCTGCTTCGCATTGCTTTATGTCCTCAACCAGTTCCAAAGATAATGAATCGGTAATGTTTTGCTTTGCGGCTTCGAGGTAGCTCAAACTCACTTCTCTCCCTTCATAACGCAGATGTGTCCGAAAAACAAGTCGTGCCAGCGTACATTTCGAAATCCTGCTTTCCGAAACTCACTTGCAAGTTGCTCACGTGTCGCAAACTTTTCCGTTGATTTTGTAAGATAAGTATACGCTTGTTTGTTTCCCGATAGAAAGCCAAAAAACGGCACGACTGTATTAAAAACTGCCCCCCCTAAAATACGACTTACTTTGTTCTTCGGTATGGCTGTATCCACACTCACAAACTTCCCTCCGTTCTTCAGCACTCTGTAAATCTGTTTTAATGTTTGTGATAAATCGGCAACATTGCGCAATCCCCAACCTACTGTAACACCGGAAAAACATCCATCCTGAAACGGTAAACGCATCGCATCACCAAGCGTTAAGTGAAAATTGTATGGTTTGGTTTTTGCAATTTCCAGCATGGGAGAGCAAAAATCTATTCCGTAAAGCCCCCCCTTTTCACCAATGCGCTTTCTTATGGGTTTGCCAAAGTCTCCGGTACCACAGCACACATCCAGAACAGAATCACCTTCTTGAAGATCCATCAGCCTGACTGCAAACTCTCGCCAACGGTAATGCAGCCGAAGGCTTATAGCAGAGTTCATAAAGTCATAGCGTTTTGCGATGCGTCCGAACATGTCTCGAACGCTTGCACTTTTCTCTGCCCCTTGTGCATTCCAAGGCTTGTTCGTCGCTGTTGCCATTTTCTTCTACTTGTTTATACCGCAGAAGTTTTCGAAGTTTCAGCATTTTTTGAAAGTTCGTTATCTCAGCAACAAGTTGATGATAATCATTATCCATTGACTCATTTTCGTTACCCTCCTGATATTCCTTGCTCTCTACGCCGCTACATTAGAAGAAGGAAGGTTGCCCCATAAGACAGGCTCTAACTCCTTCTTCAACATTGCTCTTGCACGATACAGCCAGCTCTTCACAGTGCCTTCCGGCGCGTGCAGCCTTTCTGCTATTTCGTTTACGTCAAGGCTCTCGTAGTGGCGCATTTCCATGATTTTTCGGTAGCGAACAGGCAGACGTGAGACCGCTTTACGAATCTCGTTATTTCTGCTTTTTCTCTCTGCATCTTCATCGGCAGCAAGTTCACTTCCCAAACAATATTCAAAGTCCTCTAATGACTCAGCAGGTTTTCTGCGTCTCAGCATATCCGTGCAAACGTTCGCACAGATGCGGTAAAGCCATGGGCTGAATGGTCTTCGTGTATCGAACTCGGACAACGACCTGTGCACCTTGATGAAGGTTGTCTGAACCGCATCCTGCGCATCCTCGTAGTTTCCCAAGTTCTTCCTTGCGAAGGTAAACAACCCCGAATAGTGGGATTTCGTCAACTGGTCGAATGCGTTGGCATCTCCTCTCTGAGCCCTTATGACCAAACCTACTTCACTTGAATTCAATGCTATTGTCATGTTTTTCTCCTTGTATCGAATAGTAGTTTCCCCTATTCTTAGATCTGACTTCAATATATTTAATGTTTTTGGGACTAAATACCTTGAAATATTAAAGTTATTTTATCATATCTTAAAAAATAAGTCAATCTGTGTTTAAGATATTGAATGCATTAACTGCTTTCAGACCAACAGGGCACGTTTGCTATAATTGCAAGAAAAGGAGATTCTTATGCCCAGATATCATCGTTTAGGTCAATTGCCGCCCAAGAAACACATCGTATTTCGCCGTCCAGACGGCGGGCTCTACACCGAAGAGTTGTTTGGCGTGAAAGGTTTCAGCGGAATTGAAAGCACGCTCTATCATATAAATGAACCAACACGTGTAACGAATTGGGAGCCCAGAGGAACCTTTAAAGTCGAACTACTAGAACATGAGCCATTACGCCACAGACACTTAAAAACTGCTCATCTTCAGCCTTGTGGCGACCCCATCTCAGGACGGATCCCGTTGATGGGCAACGAGGATTTGGTATGGATGCAGTGTGTGCCGGTTGAACAGATGAATTACTTTTTCAAGAATGCCGACGGTGACGAGATGGTTTTCATACATCAAGGCAGTGGTGTTCTGGAATCACAATTTGGAGATTTACCTTACACTGATGGCGATTACCTCATCATTCCCCGCGGAACGATTTTTAAACTTAACATGACCACCGTTCCACAAAAAATGCTTGTTGTGGAAGCGCATTCTCAAATCGAGGTAGTGAAGAGGTATCGAAATGAGTATGGGCAACTTCTTGAGCATGCTCCTTATACAGAAAGAGACATACATCCGCCCGAATTGTTACCCACAAAAGATGAAAAAGGTGAATTCAAAGTTTTGGTGAAGGCAAGAGGCGATTTGGTGGAATACACTTATGATTATCATCCTTGTGACGTGATTGGCTGGGATGGCTATGTGTATCCGTGGTCATTTAACATTAATAATTTCCAACCGATTACAGGTATGGTGCACATGCCCCCCCCCATACATCAAACATTCCAAGCACACAATTTCGTTGTGTGTTCGTTTTGCCCGAGAATGCTCGACTTTCATCCGGAAGCAATTCCTGTCCCTTATAACCATTCGAATGTAGACAGCGATGAAGTTTTGTATTATGTAAATTCCAAATTCGGCTCACGGAAGGGAATCGAAGAAGGTTCGATTACTCTGCATCCATTAGGTATTCCGCACGGACCTCAACCAGGGATCGTAGAAAAATCTCTTGGTGCAACACGAACTGAGGAGTTAGCGGTAATGGTGGATACTTTCCGACCCTTAAAGCTCACGCGAGAAGCACTCGAAATCGAAGACCCGGATTATTGGAAAAGTTGGAAAGCGAATTGACATTAAAACAAGTAGTTTTGTTGCAACAGTTATTTCAGTTCTTGCGTTAGAAAATTGATGAAGCTTTTGGTTGCCCCGTTTATTGGTGCATGTTTGGGTTACATTTATTTTTTACTCGTTCGCTCATCAGGTTCTACATGAGTAACATGTCAAAGTCCGGCGGCGCCGGTTTTAATTGGAGCTATAATTGGATTGGTACTTTCTCTCACAGATAAACCCATAAAGTAAAAAAATGGATGTTAAATTAACTTGGAAACAGGACATGGCGTTTTCCGCTATAGGTCCTTCTGAGATGGAATTTCGTTTTGATACTCACCCTGAAACCGGCGGAACAGGCTACGGGATAATGCCTATGGAATCTTTGCTAGGATCGCTTGCGGCTTGCTGCGCTATGGATGTTATTAGTATTTTAAACAAAAAAAGACAAGAGGTGCACTCATATAAAGTAGAAATACATGGAGACCGCGACCCGGAAGGAACATGGCCTAGACCATTTAAAAAAATTACGTTAAAACACATTTTCACAGGAAGCAACTTAGACCCAGCGGCAATTACTCGAGCCATAGAACTGAGCGAAACAAAATATTGCAGTGTAATACAAACATTAAAATATAAGCCTGAAATTCACTCAGAGTTCGAAGTCACTCAAACTTGATTTACGTTGCAATGCTTTCATAAGGGTATATTGTTTTTTGTATTATGGAAAGAACTCTCATTCTTGTAAAACCTGACGGTGTTAAGCGCGGACTTGTTGGAGAAGTCATTAAAAGGTTTGAAAACAGAGGATTGATAATCAAACACTTAAAACTTATTCACCCCCCTAAAGAGTTAGTGGAAGTGCATTACGCAGAACACCGTGAAAAGCCGTTTTATGGAAGCCTTGTGGATTACCTTACATCAGGAAATGTTGTAGCAATGGTGCTGGAAGGAGAAAACGCCATTAAAGCTACCAGAATGACGATGGGTGCAACAAACGCATCAGAAGCCACCCCGGGCACAATACGAGGCGACTACGCCCTTAACATCGAACAGAACATCGTTCATGGCAGTGCTGATGCGGAATCAGCCAAAAGAGAGATAGCCATCTGGTTTCCCGAAAGCAACTAAGCAAGCATTGAATTAAGTTTTCGGGTTAGAATAGGTGAAGCGTTGGCTGGATGCTAACGCAAGATTCAACCTAAGGAGGATGCGAAACAGCATGAAACGATTTCTATTGAGCGGCTCAGTTGCAGCGGCTATAATTTTTGGTGCACTTCCGGCTCAAGCAGACCTTGAGGACAGGCTCAGTGAAGCACAGATTACATTCAGAGTCGGTGGCTATATTCCATTCGAACAGGCACTTCGAGACCAAGCGACAGTTTGGATCAACGTAGGCGGAGATATAGAGATGAACTTCTCTCTGTTCAAAGAAGGCATGACAGTACTTTCATTGGATTGGATGACCAATACAGGCGGAAAAAGAAACAACATCTTTCCGGTAATGCTTAGTCAAAGGTATTACTCCGGACATTTCGGACAGCGCACATATTTCCATGTTGGGCTTGGCGTTGCATTTGTGGATGTTGTGCCTGCGGATACGGTATTTGGAATAAAAGCAGGCATCGGAATGGAGTGGACGGAAAACATGATTGCAGAAGCCAACCTCTTTTGGATGGATGAAACCAAAGGCGGGGCAAAAGCGATGGGTGTAACAGTCTCAGCCGGTATTAGATTCTAAGATTCGCTAATCAACTGAAATTCATAAAGACCGGCTTCTGCCGGTCTTTATGTTTGGTAGACTGAGAAACAGTGAGGAAGAAAAGTCAAGTTAGGTACGCAGAGGTGGATATAGACACTCCGCATACACGTGTGAGAGTGGTTTTGGATTTTGATGGTGAGAGAAATGCGACAGTTGAAACAGGAATTGGCTACTTTGACAGTTTGTTAGTTTTATTTGCGCAGAGTGCGGAATTTGATTTAGGGGTTTCATCTGAAGGCGATTTAATGGTTGACGACAGGCACACCTTAGAAGACGTAGGTGCATGTTTGGGCAAGGCAGTTCGCCAAGCGCTGGGAGCGAAGGGCGAAGCACCTTTTAAGGGTTCTTTTACAAGCCCAATGGAAGATGCGCTGTGTATGGCAGTAGTGGATTTCAGCAATAAAGGATTTTTACATTACGGATTAAAGTTTTCATGTGAAAGATTGGGCGGAATCAGCACGGAATGTTTGCAAGGATTTTTCTCTTCATTTACGAGAACCGCAGATATAACATTACACTTGGTACAAATGCACGGCCATAACAATCATCACATCTGTGAAGCAGCGTTTAAGGCATTCGGCAGTGCACTCAAACAATCGATTGATAGCGGGCAAGATTGATGAATAATTATGCAATTCATTGCACAAGTTTTTGTTAAACAAGGAAAGCTGCTTCACTACAAAGAAGAACCGGAAACAATTTCTCAATACTTAATACAAAAAAACATTTCAAGCATCCAATTTGAAGACATTGACGGCGAAGAGATGCAGGCACCACAAAACGTGGAACTTCTTCACAGGTTATTAGAAACGTCGAAAATTCCTGTTCGCTATGCGGGGGGGATAATGATTGCACACCATGCAGAGTTACTTATTACCTTAGGCGTAAGTGAAGTAATTGTTGATAAAGGGCTATTTCTAACAGAAAGATCGCCCGAAAAATTTTCTCGAATTTTAGGTGATGCCCTTGTAGCAAGGCTTCTGATAAATGATTTTTCCATTACTTATGATATTATTGAAACCCTGAAAAAACTTTCAGGTTTCGGAGTCCACAAAGTGTTATTTAGAACATCAGTTACTAATATTGCCAATCAAAAAACCCCCTCGGAATTCATAAAAATCCTCGAAAGTTTTGAAGGCAGGAAGGAGATAGAATGCAAGAAAACACCGGTAAAGAGCAACCTCAAAGCACTCATTAACGTAGGTGTTTTGAGCTGTGTTTTGCCTTTTACCAAATTGGCAGTAAAATAAGAACGTCCATGGATATTATCGAAACTCTCATGCGCTCTGTGTTCATGCAAATCTTTCTTGGAATTGGCATGATGGTATTTATCATCATGTTGGGCAAAAGTTTGTATAACATCACAGAGCGTTCGAAACTTGCTGTATCCAACAAGCAACGTGAAAAAGTGAAGCAAGACATAGCAAGTGAAACCAAAAAACTTGAAAAAGATTTCCAACAACTTAGAGATACTTTATTGGAACATTCCATGAGTCTGGACAGTACAGTGGAGCAATTAAAACATCGTGTAGATCATTTAGAGAGAAACCAACAACGACTGGATATAAGAGATTAAACCATGAATGAAATTGCGATAGTGTTCATTGTTATAGGAATTCCATTGATGATCCCCATCATCGGTATGTTATTACAACACAGAAGACAGATGGCACAACTTTCATTAGAGCGAGACAAAGCTTCCAAGAAACTGAATCATGAAGTCGAAGAACTCAAGAACGAATTAAAGCAACTTCGCGAAACTCTGTTTGAACATTCTTTGAGTCTCGATCGAAATGTGGAGCATTTGAAGTCTCGCGTTGAGAACATGGAAAGCAAATCTCAAACAGTCGAATTTAGGGAATAAAAAATGGCACCCCCGGCCCGACTCGAACGGGCGACCCACTGCTTAGAAGGCAGTTGCTCTATCCACTGAGCTACGGGGGCTCTTATGAATAGATTACCCTTTGAAGGCTTCGGTTTCAGGCATTTCACGCTCAAAAACTTCTGCTTGCAGGCTTTCAATCTCCTGTAATGCCTTGTTAATGGACTCTAACTGAGTTTGCATGTCCTTAACGGATTGGACGATTTCGTCGTTATTTGAGAGTCTGTCCTGCTTTTCCAATTTCATCCCTAACAACTCTACACGCAACATATCCAGCGCAGAGATAAATACCGCACATTGCCCTTCAACTCTTGTAATTCTCGATGTAAGTTTTTTAAATCGTTTTCCATATTCATGTGCGTTTTTGTCTGCGAGGCTATACAATTCGTTTGTTTGTGAATCTGTTGTTCGAACACCAAATGGCAAAGCACCTGTTGGAATCAAGCCTTCACTTTTGATTATTTCATGTTTTAACAAGTCCGCATTTCTTAGTGAAACATAAAGCGATTTCGCTGTTGCTTCCACTCGTTTGGGTAACCCAAATAAAATTTCTTGAATGTGAGAAGGAGATTTTTGAATCGCTTGCTTCAGCCTTTTTACTCTGTCTGATATTGAATCCCACAACTGTTTACTGTCTCTGCTTTTAAACTTTCGCAATTGAAACTCTTGGTTGACATTAAAAATAAACCATCCTAATGCAATGCTCATACCGGCGATGCCTATCCACCATGACAAATAACCTGTTTGCATCACCATATAAGAGCCATATACAGCAAGCAGCAATACACCCAACCTCACAGGGCTGAAAATGGATTTTACGAGTGCAAGCGTATCATGAACACGAATGCCATTCACATTCAAGTTATCGGCGGAAACGGAGTTTTCGGGAGCATCTCTTCCAAGCCTAACGCAATGGAGAACAGCGTTTCCTCATCAAAGGAGTTCGCTATAAGTTGAAACCCCACGGGTAAACCTTCTGAAAAGCCCACATTCAGGCTAAGAGCCGGAAATCCGCCGATGTTCGCAGGAATGGTGCAGAAGTCCGCCAATTTAAGCGCCATAGGGTCCCCTGTATGTTCGCCGATTTTGAATGCGACAGTCGGACTCGTAGGCCCAACAATTACGTCGAAATCTTTAAACGCTTCTCGAAACTGCGACTTCATGAGCGTTTTGGCTTTGTGTGCCTTGCCATAAAACGCTTCGAAATAACCTGCTGAAAGCACATAAGTGCCGATGATAATGCGTTCCTTTACCTCTTTCCCAAAGCCTTCCGAACGCGTTTGCATAATCATCTCTTGTGCATTTTTCCCATCTATACGCAAACCGTAACGCACGCCATCGTATCTTGCTAAGTTACTGCTCGCTTCTGCTGGTGCGATAATATAATATGTAGAAACTCCCTGCTCAATCATGGGCAAAGAGATTTCCTTGATTTCCGCCCCCGCATTTTCTAATAACTCCAACGTTTTGAAAAACAGATCTCGTACCCCCCCCTCAAATGCTTCTGTTACAAACTCTTTGGGATATGCGATTTTGCGCCCCTTTATCTTTCTCTCTCGCGCTTTTTCCTCGTCAAAGGGCATTGCGACTGTTGTGCTGTCATGACTGTCTCTACCATAAATCGCTTCAAATCCGAGAATTGCATCCTCCACTTTCCTTGCGAACGGACCGATTTGATCAAGTGAACTGCTAAACGCCACAAGTCCATACCTGCTTACCCTTCCATAAGTTGGCTTAAATCCCACCACACCGCATAAGCTTGCTGGCTGTCTGACACTTCCTCCGGTATCCGAACCATAAGAAAGAGGTGCCATTCCCGAAGCAACTGCAACCGCGCTTCCTCCGCTGCTTCCACCCGGAACTCGTTCCGAGTCCCAAGGGTTATGTGTGGGATGAAAAGCACTGAACTCTGTGCTCGAACCCATTGCGAATTCATCGAGATTTGTCTTCCCTAAAAGAATTGCGCCTTGCTTTGAAAGCCTTTCATAAACCGTGCTGTTGTATTGCGGTACCCAGTTATGAAGAATTTTTGATGCGCAGGTTGTACGAACGCCCTTTGTAACAATATTATCTTTGGGGGCA
>CAZSPF010000057.1:0-261 GCA_964608695.1 uncultured Fimbriimonadales bacterium
CAAATAACGACATCACTACACTTCCGCCAAATTCGTTTGCATCACGGTCCTGAATCGCCATGCGCAATAAACTCAAATGCCCCTCATGTAAATAACCCATGGTCGGCACGAGATACACCATTCCATGTTTTTCTAAAATATATTCGTTCAGCTCGTTTTGTGTACGCGCAATTTTCATGTTTTCCAAAACAAAAAAACGAAGCAAAACGATGTGGCTCGTTTTGCTTCAATCGGATTGTTTAGGTATCTAACCCGTGTTTG
>CAZSPF010000057.1:302-5775 GCA_964608695.1 uncultured Fimbriimonadales bacterium
TCCAAAGCGATTTCCATCGAAATCTTCCAAAACGGCGTACCAACCCATATCTGCAACCGGAGTGGGCTCGATGTTCACCTTTCCGCCGTTTGCCTGAGCTTTTTGCATGTATTCATCAAAGTCGTTAACTAAGTAATACACGGTAGGAGAATTTCCACCCTGCACGGATGGCACTTTGGCAATGCCGCCGCCAATTCCTTCCGGTGAGCGGAACATCACATATTCATCTCCAAACGGTTCAAACGACCAGCCAAACAAGTCGCCGTAAAATTGCTGAGTTCTTTGTAAATCTGTCGATGCGATTTCCACATGACAAATTCCGTTAACTGCGTAATCCATTTTCTCTCTTTCACCTCCAATGAAGTTAATAGACTTTACTTTACCTTGCCTGCGCTAAAAACTGTTTTTGTCAGTGGGAAACTTTTTATCGCGCACATCTTGTGCGTATTTTTTCAAAGCCTGCGCCATTAAATCCCAGCCTTGCATGTATCGCTTTGTGTGCTTCAATGGTGGATCCGGCGAGATGCCCAAAAGATCGTGGAATACCTGTATCTCGCCGTCACAATGAATCCCGGCACCGATTCCTATTGTGGGTATGGGAAGCTCCTTTGTGATTTTTTCCGAAACTCCCGCAGGGATCATCTCCAACACAACTGAGAACACTCCCGCATTGCTCACTTCTTTTGCTGAGCGCAAAACCTCTTCTCCCTGCTTTCCTTTGCCTTGCACCTTGTATCCGCCGTACGAGTGATAGCTCTGCGGAGTCATGCCCACATGTCCCATCACCGGAATTCCGGCACGGATGATCTCTTTTATCGCTTCGGTGTACGCACCTTCGAGCTTCACCGCTTCCGCTCCCGCCTTTACCAAAGCAACTGCTGTTCGAACTGCATCATCTGTGCCCGCTTGATACGTGCCGAATGGCATGTCCGCAACTAAAAACGCTCTCTTTACGCCTCTTGCAACAGCGTGTACATGGTGAACCATATCATCAAGAGATACAGGGATGGTGTTCTCATATCCCAACACGACGTTGCCAAGCGAATCTCCCACCAAAATGAGGTCTACCCCGGATTCGTCGGCGATACGTGCGGTTGGGGCGTCATAGGCTGTAACGCAAACTATGCGTCCGCCTTTCATCGAGCGAATTTTCGGCGCGGTGAGTTTTTCCGCCATATATAGTGAGTTTACTTGACGCAACCCACCGCACCGTTAGTTAAGTTAAGTAAGGAATGTTTCGAGTTAACGGATAGAGTCGCCGATGGCTCGGCGAATCATGGAGTCTACGATGTCTTCGGTGGACACGTTATACTCTCCGCGTTCAACCTGTTCCTTAATTTTCAGCACGAGTTCACTTCGAACCTCCGGAATCTGCATGATTCTGTTGCGCAGTTCACGCATAAACTCAGCGTTTTCCGAGAGTGCGATGTTGGTGTCGTATAAGGGGGTGGTTTTGAAGTCAGGTTTACCTGACTTCAATTCTTCGATAATCCTGTTAACTTCTCTTTCAGATAGTTTCATTGTTCCTGTCCTTTGCCGAGGTTCCTCGGTCTTGGTTTCGACAGGCAACCCGGCTGAACTCACGTTCCCGTGGCTTTGCGCTCCCCTCCCGGGGGATTGCCTTTATTAACTGTCCAAGTCTCCCGATAGGATTCTCGGCAGGTTCTTTCGGAATCTTTAGGGCATTTTGCCCAAAATCGAAAAAAGTTGCTTTGCTTTTGGTTGCTCAGTTCATTTTATCTGCCAAACGGTGCGAATTGAACATAATCTTTTTCATTGGCATACCTAACGTCCCTCTGTATTCTCTTTTGGCTGATTGCTCTCATCACGGGGAGCGATTATTCGGCGTGGGCTTCTATTGCGTTTGGGAGTGTGCAGGCTGTTCGAACGGGATTCGATTCCATCAAGCATCGCCAATTGGATATCAACATACTTATGGTTTTGGCAGGAGCAGGCTCAATCGCTTTGGCTCGTTATATCGAAGCGGCGACGCTTTTTATGCTGTTCAGTCTTTCCGGGACGCTTGAAAGTTTTGCATTGCGAAAAACCGAAAAGGGTATCGAAAAACTTATCAAACTACGACCGCAAACAGCAAAAAAAATATTTAATGGGAAGCAAGTTACGGTTAAAGTTGAAGAGTTACATGTGGATGATCTCGTGCGAGTTGATGCGTATGACCAGATACCAGCAGATGGCATTGTGATTGAAGGGGTAACAACAGTTAATGAATCTACAATGACAGGCGAAGCCATTCCTGTTGAAAAAAAATCGGGTGATAATGTTTTATCAGGGACACAAAACCTTGAAGGTAGTATTGTTTTAAAAGTTACTGCGGCGGCGGAATCATCGAGTATTGATCGCGTCATTGCCTTGGTGCAACAGGCACGCGCCAATCAAGCAACTTCTGAGAGGTTCAGCAGTTGGTTCGGTCAAACGTATACGTTCATCGTCATCAGTTTATCTTTAGTTTTTTATTTTGCCTTGTTGATTTTTTCACAGGATGCACATTATTCGTTTTATCGCTCTCTTGTTCTATTAGTTGCTTTATCGCCATGCGCACTTGTGATTAGTACCCCTTCAGCGGTACTTTCCGCGATTGCGTATGCGGCAAGGCACGGTATTCTTGCTCGCGGGGGGGTTGCGCTTGAAAAATCAGGAAAGATACAAGCAGTTGCGTTAGATAAAACAGGAACTCTTACTCTCGGGAAGTTTCATGTGGAAACAATCGTTTATCACGAAGAGTGGGGCGATTGCTTAAACCAAGACTCCCCCCCCTCAGATTGTGAATGTACAGAGATTCGCATTTGGCAGCAAGGCGAAACATTAAATGAGTCACTGCTGAACTGCATTCGGATTGCGTCCGCTTTGGAAGTTCGTTCTTCACATCCACTTGCAGAAGCAATTGTAAACTTTGGGAAGCAATCCAATGTAAAAATTCCCGATGCATTGAACGTGCAAGTGAAGAGCGGTATCGGAATTTACGGTGAGATAAACGGAAAGATCGCTTACGTGGGAAGAGAGGGTTTGTTCGAAGGAAAAAACTCTTTGCCAAAAGATTTTTTAGAGAAGATTCACAACTTGCGTGAGGGTGGGTTAACTGTTGTGCTTTTGGGTTATTGCGGATGTTTTTGTGCATTCGGATTGAGCGACACGCTTCGCCCCACCGCAAAGCAGATGGTAGAAGAAATTAAAGATTTGAAAGTAGAAAGAATCGTTGTCTTAACAGGTGATTCATCGGCTGCGGCGAATGCGATTGCGAAACAAGTGGGAATTGATGAGGTACATGCAGGGCTGATGCCGGGAGAAAAGACGGAACATATCAAAGCAATTAAACAGCAGGCAGGGAATGTGATGATGTTGGGTGACGGCATTAACGATGCACCTGCACTTGCGGCTGCGGATCTCGGTGTGGCGATGGGCGGACTGGGGAGTGATGTGGCGATTGAGGCGGCAGACATCGTTTTGGTTCAAGATAACCTACATCGTATCCCCCTACTTTTGAGATTAGGCAGGGCGGTGAATCGCATTGTTTTACAGAACCAGACGATTTCGATTCTGTCGGTTCTTGTGCTTGCGATTACCTCGTTAGTGGGCATACTTCCGCTCAGCCTCGCAGTAGTTGGACATGAGGGTACGACGGTTTTGGTGATCTTGAACGGGCTCAGATTGTTAGGGGGATTGTGGGGAGGAGCAAGGAAAAATTAAACCTCGTAAAGTTCCCAAGCAGGTTCGGGAACTCCGTGCGGGTGATGTTTGTTGTATTGATTAGCACAGGTACACTCCAAACCGTCAATGTTGTGGCGGAGACGGGGGAATCGAGATAGCTTTGAGCGAGAATCGCAGAAGATTTTCGACTCGTTATATCGAACAGCCCGAAGATTAACGCGCAACCCGGACGATGCGGAAGACCTTGTGCAAGAAGCGTTAGTACGCGGATTTGAAGCCTACGATCGCTTCGATGGAAGA
Organism: uncultured Fimbriimonadales bacterium; assembly: GCA_964608695.1. GTDB lineage: Bacteria > Armatimonadota > Fimbriimonadia > Fimbriimonadales > ATM1 > CAZSPF01. The sequence continues at coordinate 4,269 of CAZSPF010000057.1, forward strand.
AATTTCAAAGCTTGGATGTTGAAAATTCTGAGCAATCTGTACATTAACAAGTACAGGGTTCAGCAAAGGACGCCGACTTTAGAGTCCATCGAAGATGCGGCGGGTGTTGAAAGCATCGCATCCGAAGAACACGATCCGGGGATGGCGCTTCAAGAAGGCTTGTTGAGCGAACAAGTCGAAGATGCGCTTGCTCAACTACCTGACGAATATCGCATCACAGTGATGCTGTGTGATATTGAAGGATTAACCTACGAGGAAATTAGTGATGTTCTTAATGTGCCTATCGGAACAGTACGCTCTCGCATTGCGAGGGGACGTGAGAGACTGCGCGAGCTCTTACTCGAATTTGCTCAAAAGGAAGGTTATCTGCGAGGTAAGTAAACCATGAAAGAGTATCAGGACATGCATTCGTATCTCGATGGCGAAATGTCGCAAAGCGAAATTACCGCATTCGAGGAATCACTTAATCAATCACCTGCATTAAAAAATCAATTGCAATCATATCATCAAATTAAATCCGCGCTAAAAAACTGCAGCGAATTCCCTGAGACAAACGAAGTTTGGAGCAGGTGCTCCGAGAGAATTCAGGAATTATCAAAAACCCAATCCACAGAGAATTTCTTCAGGAAGTACTCTTTGGCAATGGTGAGCACTGTTGCTTTTGTTCTTCTTTCTGCCGGTTTGTTGAACAGGATGACCACACCGAACTTCGGAGAAGAATCTTTTGCGAGGACGATGAGTTCTTCATCTGCGGGTGTTCCGTATTACAGAGCTGAGCAATCTGGAAGACCGGAGCAATGGATGTCAGCACAGTTGGGAACGCGAGTGCGGCTGCCGAATTTCGAATCGAAGGGACTTTATTTTTCATCGATCGAGGAGATCAATTGTCCGCAGACGAAGGTTTTAAGGTCAATTTACACTTCTTCAAATAACATTTTCATTTTGCTTTCTTCGACAAGCCCGGATACCATCGGCATCGAAGGTGAGCCATCAAGAGCCGTGCCCGGTGCGCAGTGCGTGCAGATCGCACGTTTAAACGTGATTTCGTGGAAGAGCGGCGACGTTTATTTCACAATGGCATCGAAAGCACCGATGAGTGAGTTAGAGCAAATCATCAAGTAATTTATTCCTCCCTCTCCTCCCCCATAGCCCCCGGAATCGCCCGCCGGGGGCATTTTTTTTAAAGGGTGGTTGACAAACAGTCGAGTTGCGTGTTTTTGTATATGTGAATAAAAAATTTTTGAAAAAACTAAAGTTGGGAGGGTGGTCACCTCATAAGGGGCAGTTGGAGTACCTGATGAACAAGTCGCGGTTTCGCGTTTTGGCTTGCGGACGGCGATGGGGCAAGACAGATGCGGCGGCGGACATGGCTTCGCTTTTCCTGTTCAAAAGACCGACGAAGCAGTTAGCGATTGCACCGACGATAGCGCAAGCGAAGATAGTGTTTCATCGGATTGTGTGGATGCTGACGGCGTGCGGTCTGACTTGCTTTTCGACGACATCACCA
>CAZSPF010000057.1:5785-6084 GCA_964608695.1 uncultured Fimbriimonadales bacterium
TCCGACGATTCGGATGCACGAAGGCGACAACAGGAAAGCGCCGGTGATTCATGTTTTGGATGCGAGGTCAGGGCATGATGCGAATCATCTTCGGGGAATGGGCGCTCACAACATTTTGGTGGATGAAGCGAGTTTTGTTCCGGAGAGTTTGGTGCAGGATGTTGTGATGCCGATGCTTGCGGCGACAAACGGCAGGATGACCCTGATCAGTACTCCGAACGGAAAAAACTTTTTTTACAAATTTTTTCAGATGGGTATGAACGGCGAGAATGAATTTTGGAGTCGTCATTCTCCGAGCG
>CAZSPF010000057.1:6094-6381 GCA_964608695.1 uncultured Fimbriimonadales bacterium
AATCCGAGAGTGAATAAACAGTTTTTAGAGATTCAGAAAAACATTTTGCCGGAGCGCACATATGCGGTCGAGTATGAAGCGCAGTTTTTGGAAGCGTTATCGAATGTGTTTTCTTTTGAATCCATTGCCAATGCGATGAACCTACCGATGGTAAGGGAAGGTTTTGTTGTTGCTGGTATTGATTGGGGGCGCTACAAAGATTACACGGCACTTGCTGCTGTGAGAGGAAACAACGAGCATAGCGATGTGTTTTATTTGGAGAGATGGACGCAGCTGCCGTGGGCACA
>CAZSPF010000057.1:6399-10054 GCA_964608695.1 uncultured Fimbriimonadales bacterium
ATTGAGATGTGCGTTAAACGATATCGGGGCGGATATTGTGATTTGCGATTCGACGGGAGCGGGGCAACCTGCAACGGAACATTTACAATCGGAGATTCCAAATATTCCAGTGATTAATTATTCGTTTACTCAGGAATCGAAGATTAAAATTATCGAGAATCTTCGCTGGAGTTTGGAAAAACAGAAAGTGCGACTGCCGGCGCATCCGATTTTGCTGAAGGAGTTGGAGAATTATCAGGCGGAGCTTAGCGATATTGGAAACGTGAAGTACGGTGCGGGCAACGGTTATCACGATGATTTGGTGTGCGCTTTGGCTCTGGCTTGTTATCATTTGCCCCCGAGTGCGAGGAGTTACATTTTGGGGAAACAGAGAGAGGAGATAGGAGAGTTATTTTGAAAGTTTTGAAAAATATGTTTTACCGGTTTTCGAAAAAAAACAAACAGGCAGATACAGCGCCTGCGGTATCGGCGAGTGTGCTGGGCAGTTTGAAATACCCTGGGGCTATGTCGTCGTTTTTCGGACAGAGAATCGGGTTTCAGATTTATGAGCAGATGCTTTCGGATCCGCTGATTTATTCCGCATTTATTGTGAAGAAATACGGAGCGTTAGCAGTACCTTGGGAGATATTGCCTGCGAAAAGCGGAGACGGCGCGACCCCGCGTGAAGCGAAGGAGCGCGCGGAGTTTATCGAGGAAGCGCTTGAAAACATAAGGGGGGGCGTATTTTCCGTTCTTTACAGCGCGCTGGATGCTCTTGCAATGGGCTACTCCGTGATGGAGATTATTTTCGACGAACGCAATGAAAACTCCGAAAAGCGGATAACCATTCAAGAGTTAAAGCCGAAGGATCCTGCGCTTTTCGGATTCGAGGTGGACGAGTTTCTTAACCTTACGGGTTTGAGATTGCACATACCGGGAGAACCGCCGAAAGATTTGCCGATCGAGAAGTTCATTGTGTTTACACACAATCAGAAATATAATCGCCCGACGGGTGAATCGGATTTGAATTCCGCATATCGTCATTGGGCGATTAAGAAGCAGATGATCGCGCAGTGGACAAGCCATTTGGAGAAGTTTGCTTCGCCCACCGTGGTGGGAAAATTCAAGCGCGGGCTGCCGGAGATGAATCAGCTGCAGCTTTTGGATGCGCTGGAAAAGATTTCGAGGCAATCCGCTGTGATACATCCCGACGATGTGGAAGTTGCGCTTTTGGACGCGAGAAAGGAGGCTCAATCGGGCTATGCAGAGGCGATTGATTATCACAACCGCGAGATTGCTCGAGCGATTCTGGGACAGACATTGACGACGGAAGATTCGCGCCGTATCGGCTCGCTTGCTTTGGGGAAGGTGCATTTGCAGGTTTTGATTATGCAGCTTGCGGGATTGCGCAGAAACCTTGCGGACAAAGTGATGAACGAGGGGATAATCAGGCGTTTGATAGATTTGAACTTCGGGGGGGGAATTTATCCGAAGTTCCGATTTATCGAGCCTGATTTGGATATATTCAGGACGGGTAAGGTGGTGTGAGCCCCCTAATAGTCAGTACCGTCATCGTGTTGATCAGGTCAGTTCGGATTTTTCTTTTGCCCCCCCCCGCAACAACCAGGTTTCCATGCATGTCGAGTATGTGTCCGCCGCAGAACGGGTTGTTTTGGGTGTTTACCAAAGCAGGATGAAGACATTTGGTGTTTTAATTTTTTTGTGTATTATCCCTCCACGAGATGAGCAGCTGACAACTTTCTATCATAGAGTCAAATGTTCGCCATTCGTTTTTGTAGAATTCATAGACTTCATGCATCCCAATGTTTTGAAGTTCTTGCTTCAGCGTTTGGTACGCTTTTAAGCGGGCATCAATTTGTTCTATTTTTTCTTTAGACACATAATACCGCTCTAGCAAATACACCAGAAAGTGTAAACCTTGAGCGGAAACCTTATTCTCTTCCTTGTAAACGAGAAATCCCAGATTTAACTCAGTCCCATCGCTTGTCTCGACTGTACAGATCGCCATACGTTCAGCAGGAGAATTAGACCCGTCAGATTTAATGGAGTTGACAACTTTGAGACCTCCTAATTTCTCTATTACAATTATGTTATAGGCTTGCTGTAATTGTTGTTGTGTGAGTTTTTGTTTTTCTTGATCGGTTAAATGTGTCCAGAGATCATTCAAATTGTCATGTACCCAAGCATTCGCAACTTTGACGGATACTTTATCTAGATTGAGAGGCCAAAAATACCAAGTTATAAGTAAGCCTACTATACATAGTACAAGCAGGAAAAGAGTTTTATTTTTTTCATAGGCTTTTTTAACTAAACTAAGGCAGATCTGTACATAGCCCGCTCATACATGTGTAGTTAGCATATTTTCTACATTTCACCCAATCTTGGTCAGAAGGGCATGTTTGATCCATTGTTGTTTTATTCATTTCATTTTCCTCCTTTGAATTTATTTTTCTTTAATTGAAAATACTCATCTGGCGCTTTTAGCCTGACCCAAGCATCAAGGAAGTGGTTAGGCATTTCATTTAAAGAGATGCCGTTTATAATTTCAGTTTTCAAGTTCCCGGATATGTTCAGGTAGATGACTTTATGATTAACCCTTGGACTTTGATAATTGTGATCTATATCGTTACGCCAGATATCTGCAATGACAGGTGTTTCGCCTTTTAAAATAATACTCGCATCTAAAAACGAAGTTTGATACCTAGGGAATACTGGTTCTTCTACTTGTGGAGTATATGTGTAAATTTGCCCTTCGTATCCTCTTACAGAAGCGGGGCATTCGTTCCATGATAGATTATATGTGAGTCCTTTATCGTGACCTCGAAATGATAGAGCAGAGTTGGGGTCTTTTGGCAAACCCATGAAGGCTGCATTGCCCACTACCTCGTGTGCGTTTCCCCAGTCTATGCGATACAGGGTTAATGCTTGATGGAAATCTACAAATTTCTGCGCGCATGTTCGGTCATACATTAAACGTTTTATTTTGGAAACAACGACGATTGTTTGGCTTGCTACAACTGCTATGATTGCAACAGCAATTAACATTTCCATTAAAGTAAATCCTCGTTTTTTCATTTCAGATTTTCCTCCATCGTTTTCATTGCACCATCTATTCCAAATTGTTTTTGAATACTTAACAAGCGAAAGTTTTCATTAACTACTTAAACTCTTGGTGAGAATACAGCGTTTAATTTTTTATGAATTTTAGAATCAGTATCTTGTGCAAATGAACTTACTCTGAGATTTCGCAAGTCTTCTTTTAGTTTTTCAGGTAAATGCACGAATAAAGCAGGGTCGGCGGATAGGTCGTAGTCTTTCTGTCTGCAAGGTTCCTCTGTATCAAAGAATAGCGTGACCTTATTCCTGATCTCAGGGAACAATGCGCCCATCAAAAAGAGGCTGGTTACTAAGAGCGTGACCACGAGAAACCCCTGAAGATAAGGGAACTGTTTCTGCTCTCTCTCTGCTTTTGTCTTGCTTTTGGGCTGGATTCATAACAGCACCTTTTGTAATGATACTGCAAAGGGTTACGCTTGTCAAGAGAGATGCTGCACTTTTTTGTATTTATTTGTTCTTGCTTTTGTGAGAGCGGCGGGTTTGGCAGGTAGGCTGACGGGTGAGTTTTAGAAGCACGAATGAATTCGCGCATTCCCAA
>CAZSPF010000058.1:0-842 GCA_964608695.1 uncultured Fimbriimonadales bacterium
TTTTCAATCGCTTCCGCCAACGATTGCTCTTTTAAATCGGGATTATAAACAACCTCAAAACCGTTTTCTTTCAGCCCACTCAAACCGGATTCTTCAAATTTATCCGCAACAATAATTTTCATCACTACGATTTTGACCCATTCTGGTTATCTCCAGCCATACGTCCAAAAATGCGCAGGCGCCACCCTGTCCGATGGCGAATCTGAAGCCATTGTAAAGTAAAAACCCATCGGTGCCGGACCTAAATCATCATGTCTGACGTTGTACTGAGTTGCTCCCCACCTCATACCTAATGCGACCAAATCGAATACAACAAACTTTCCTTTTGAAAGATCAAACTTCGCAAAGCCCAACAACTTTGCGTCGAAGCCGCGCTCCTGCTCTCGAAATTGATTTGCATCCTCAAAGCCTTTGATCGGCCACTTTCCTTTCTCTACTGTTTTCGTTAATCCGGAAATACGAACGGTAGCAATCGCACCTTCTCGCTTCAAAACTTCAACATCTAACCATGCACTTTCTACCGCGGTGGGAGAGAACGGCAACGTTTGTCCTCGAACATTATCCACCATCGCGGTAATTGCCAAGCGATGCACTAATGGTAACGGTATGCGATGTTTAACTCCCGCCTCAATTTCATCGGGCAGCATCGAACGCGCTTCTTCTTTTTTAAACCAGGCAAAATCAATGTTCCATGCTTTCGCACGCCAATCATTTGGTAGATCTTTTCTTTCCAAATCACGCGAATAAACTTTTAACACTAAACCATTCTCTGGATAAAACCTTTCAATTCGAGAAATGCTCTGACTCTCAATACCGTTCGGTAACAATCTTTTTTCTTTAGG
>CAZSPF010000058.1:852-9498 GCA_964608695.1 uncultured Fimbriimonadales bacterium
TTCTCCATTTTTGCAAGGCTGTTCGCATCATTTCAGCCATCCGTTTCGGATCGTTTGTATTTATCGATGCAAGAAACTCACCGCTTGGCGCAACTGCATAAGTACCTTGTCGAGTGGAAGACGGTTGCGTCCTTCCTCCGTAATGACCTTTTTCGGAAAACAATTGAAAGAGTTTGCACTCCGGATCATTCCCGCGCTGCAACCGTGCCACTTCATCAGCCGCAGGAATAAACTCCTTCAGCAACTCTTTAACTTCGGGATGAGTCCAGACAGACCGCCTGGCAATAACTCCATTGTTTCACGTACACCCTAGTGGATGACCGTTCATCGCCCAAAGTAGAATCGGTTTGTCTGCTTTGTTCGCGTCGAGGACGCCCTGCCAAAATGATGCGCGCCACGGAACTTCACAGAACTCTGCCTCCTCTGCTTTCGGCAGAAAATACACTTTCCAAGACTCAAAGTTCGCATCCGTGAGTTCCGGCAATGTTAAACCCTGTGCCGTGCCCATTACAACGAGGACAGATAATGAAGCCAAATACATTCCAAGTCTCCTTATTATCGGATAGAACGTCTTATATTGTAACACGAAAGGCAAACAGCCATAATAGTGTTTGTGCTCCAAAAGAGCCGAAGGAGTTAATAAAGCAAATGAAATTTCTCACCCTGTGCTGCGCATCTCTCATGTTATTAGGCGTCTCAAGCGCCGATGGCGTGAAATGGGAGAAAGATTGGGATACCGCACTGAAATCTGCGCAAACATCCAAAAAAATGATAATGATTGATTTTTATACGGATTGGTGTGGTTGGTGTAAGAAACTTGATGCAGATGTATTTCAAAACATTGAATTCGGAAAAACATCAAAAGATTTTCTCGCAGTAAAACTCAATGCGGAAAAAGAAGGTGAAACACTCGCTAAGAAATTTGAGGTTGACGGTTTTCCCACTATCGTATTCGTGGATTCAAACGGTGACTTAGTTGGAAAAATCGTCGGCTATCTTCCGCTTCCTGACTTTACTCATCAAACTAAACTCATCCAAAAATCATTTAATGCTTTTTCAAAATCACTCGACACGGTAAAAACTAAACCTAACGATGCGGATGCGCTTTCGGAAGCAGCTTTGGGATATGCGCTCCGCGGAAAAGTAAAAGAAAGTGAAGAGTTTTTAACTCGAGCGGAGAAAGCAAATGCAACCGGTGAATCCATCGCGTGGGCTTACAACACACTCGGCGACGTTTATTACGACAAAGATGAAATGGACAAAGCAGTCGAAATGTTTAAAAAGGCAGACAAAACAGCAAAGGAACCTTTCACAAAGTCATATGCGAAAATCTCTCTCGCCGTCTCCTACTACTACATGGACAAGGTAGAAGAGTGCAAAAAGGTTTGCAATGAACTCATCAGCATGAAGGGCGCAAACCCCGAACATGTAAAAGTCGCCAAAGAGATACTCGAAGAGATCGGCTAAAACAAGCAAAATTGCCTTGTGCTTTTTTCGGGCTACAGGGCAATTTTTTCTTTGATTTAGACGAAATATAGAGAATAATAAGAGGTAAGTGACCTGTTAGAAGCAGGTAAAATATCACCTTGCGGGAACATACCTAAAGGAGTGGAGAACATGAGAATTGCAATTATCATACTTTTAACCGCCTTATTCATGATTGGGCAAGCCGTTTTTGCCCAAGAGGCAGCCGTTGACCAACGCCTTCAAGAGGCTATTAAACTCTATCAAGACGATAAAGTTAGTGAAGCGCTTGCAAAAGTTGAAGGTCTTTACAAAGAAGCCCCTAATAACGCAGATGTCGCTCAGTGGCTTGGCTTTTTATATTTAAGAGCTGAGCGACCTAACGACGCTGTTTCACCTTTGGAAAAGGCTTTATCCATGATGCCGGAAAATGTGGAGATTTTAAATAATCTTGGTGCGGCATACTTGCGCTTAAATCAAACAGACAAAGCATTGAAAGTCTACAGCGATGCTGTAAGAATTAAACCGGATTACTTCGATGCTTGGTACAACATCGGAAACATCCGACGTGAAAACGGTCAAATTGATCAAGCCATCGAAGCGTATGACAAAGCCATAAAATTACGGCCAGATGATCCGTTCACTTTGAATAATTACGGAACTGCATTAACAGCAAAAGGCAACTACCAACGAGCGGTTGAAATGTTTGCCAAAGCAAGTCAACTGCGGCCACAGCGAGCTATGTTTGCAATGAACGCAGGATTGGCACATGTGCGACTTGGACAATATCAACAAGCGATTCCTTATTTGGAAAATGCGAACCGCTTAGAACCAAACAACATAGACACGGTTGCAGGTCTTGCACAATCTTATCTTGCAACTAATCAGCTCGATAAAGCACGGTCAATTTTGGATATCGCGGTGCAAAAAATGCCGAACGAACCTTTGCTTTGGTACAACTTAGGTGTATTACAGGGCAGAGAAGGCAAGCGCGAAGACGCGATCCGCTCTTACCAAAAAGCGTTAGAAATCGACAGTAAAGATGTCGATGCATTAAACAATCTCGGACTTGAACAATATGCATTAGGAAGGTTTGGTGATGCGGAACTCACATTCGCAAAGCTTGTGGGCTTAGCGCCGGGAAGTGTGGATGCGAAACTCAATCTCGCTGCGACACAGGTGAAACTCGGGAAAATCGCGGAAGCGGTTGAGATTTATCGTGGATTAATTCGAACAATGCCCGCAAGGCACGATATCAGGCTTTCACTTGCGAACGGTCAATACATCATCGGTGATGACATAAATGCAGGTTATCACTATCGCCAACTTTTGATGAGCAATCCGAAACATGCAGAAGCATTAAACGGGTTAGGTTTGCTGGCATACAGACAGCAAAACATGCAAGAGGCGGAAAAACAGTTTCGTGCCGCAATTGCCGCAAATCCGAACTTCGCACAAGCGTACAATAACCTCGCTGTAACCTTGGAGCGATTAAACAAAAAAACGGAAGCCATTCAATTGCTCAAGAAAGCGATTCAACTCGATCCGAATTACGATGAAGCAAAGCGCAACTTATCGCGCATCGAGGGCAGCAGCCGTAATTGAGTTCGAGAATCAACTTTATAGTCAACCCGCTTCGCGAAGACGCACTGCAATCAGCGCGCGATACGGCGGGTTGGCTTCGAGGGTTAGGTGTTGAAGTTGCATTCGACCACGAAAGTGCGGAAGTCATCAAAGAAAAAAGCGTTCAGATATCTGAAATTGGTAAATCTGATTTAGTGGTTTCATTTGGCGGTGACGGGACACTCATTCGTGCAAGCGCATCTTGCAGTGAAACAAGAACTCCGATTTTAGGCGTGTACTTCGGCAGGTTTGGATTCGTTACGCAATGTGAGCCGAGAGAAGTACGCACTGCAATCAGGCAATTTCTGGATGCGGAATCGGAATTCGATGACCGCATGATGCTGAAAGGTGAACTTATCCGCAATAACGAAGTTGTCGCTACTCTTCATGCATTAAACGAAATTGCTGTTCAACGCTCTATTGCCACGCGTATGATGAGTTTCGGAGTACGAGTGGATTGGGAAGAGATAACAACGTATCCTGCTGATGGCATTTTGGTGAGTACACCGACAGGTTCGACTGCGTACAACCTGAGTGCAGGCGGACCGATTTTAGACCCTAGGCTTGAAGCGATGATTTTAACTCCGATCACGCCGCATTCTCTTGCGGCGAGACCGCTTGTGCTTGCGCCAGAAAGCAGGATTGATCTTTCAGTGGATGTACGGGGAGATGCTGTTTTTTCGGCAGACGGGCAGTACCGGTTGAACATGTTGTCGGGAGACGTGATAACAGTAACCAAGTCCGAACGGGTTACACGACTGCTAATGGTAGACAGAACGGATTTCTTAGTTAAGCTGCGCACGCGGCTGATGTGGGGAGCGCGAAGTTAAAAATAATTGTTGAAGTTTGTTGTGATTGCCCCTTATAATCGCAGTTGAAATTGCGGAGTGGTGTCCGAGTGGTCGAAGGAGCGCGATTGGAAATCGCGTACTCGTTGAATAAACGGGTCGTGGGTTCGAATCCCACCCGCTCCGCCAGAGTTTTAGATATCCTTTTACTGGCTCAGTCATAATTCTCACATGACATTAAAAATTGACGATCCCATAGTTTTTGCACATCGAAAAAACAATCTCGCGCAGACAGACCCTGAAGTTTCGACTCTCATCAGAAAAGAGGAGACGCGACAGGAGCAGAACCTCGAACTCATTGCCAGTGAAAACATCACCAGCAAAGCAGTGCGCGAAGCGGTGAGCAGTGTGATGACGGACAAATATGCGGAGGGGTACCCGGGAAGGCGGTATTACGGCGGGTGCGAGTATTACGATGAGGTGGAGAATCTTGCGATCGAGCGGGTGAAGATTCTCTATGGTGCGGAGTGGGCGAATGTGCAGCCGCACAGCGGTGCGCAGGCGAACATGGCGGTGTATTTTGCATTTCTACAGCCGGGTGACTGCATGATGGCGATGAACCTTGCGCACGGGGGGCACTTGACGCACGGCAGTCCGGTGAATTTCACGGGGATGATGTACAAGATTGTGGCTTATGGCGTGCGTGAATCAGATGAGTTAATAGATTACGATGAGCTGGAAAAGATTGCGAAAGAGAATAAACCGAAGTTGATAGTTTGCGGTGCGACTGCGTATTCCCGTGTGATTGATTATGCGAGGTTTCGCGAGATCGCGGACGCGGTGGGGGCGATACTGATGTGCGATATGGCGCATCCTGCTGGTTTGATTGCGGGGGGGCAGTATCCAAATCCCGTTCCTCATTGCCACGTGGTTACAAGCACGACGCATAAGACATTACGCGGGCCTAGGGGGGGGATGATTCTTTCGAACGACCCGGACCTTGGCAAACAGATAGATAAATCTTTGTTTCCGGGTATTCAGGGCGGACCGTTAATGCATCAAGTTGCTGGTAAAGCAGTGTGTTTTCATGAAGCGCTGCAGTCTTCTTTTCGCGAGTATGCGGAGCAGGTGCGGAAAAACGCGGATGCGCTTTCAGCGGCGTTGACGGGCGAGGGATTTCGGATTGTGAGCGGTGGTACGGATTCGCATTTGATGTTGATGGATTTGCGCAGTTTCGGTATTAACGGAAAAGTTGCACAGCAAGTTTTGGATGATGTGGGAATTACCACGAACAAAAACGCTATACCTTTTGACCCTGAGAAACCGTTTGTAACGAGCGGGCTGAGAGTTGGGACGCCTGCTGTAACGACACGCGGAATGAAAGAGCCAGAGATGGCGCTGATAGCATCGCTGATTGCGCGTGCATTACGCGCGACGGAAGATGAAGCGGAGAAGGAGCAAGTGCGGAAAGAGGTGCGTGAACTCACTGCGAGTTTTTCTGTACATGAGATTTAGATTTTGTGAGACGCGTCCAAGGCTACAAGGATTAAAATTAAATGCATGGGAACCCTTGCAAGACGTACAGGGCGTTCCTTGCATGGCGAAATATGTGAAACTGACAGATTACATGGCGGCAACCCCCATTATCAACTAAATAGCCGGAACATCATCATAGCAAAGACTCACAAAAAAACGACGACGAGTCTTTGCTATTCATATTGAATTCGTTTTCTCACATCTGCTGTGCTTAGTCATTAAGTGGTTGGCAGTTATGATTCTTGCATTCAGATATTTACTTAACGCCCTACTGCATTTTAGATGGTGCAGGGGTTGTGGTTTTGCGATGGAGAAGTTCTTCTACTGCGGACACGATGTCTTCGACAGTAAGTCCTACTTCTGCAAGGAGTTCGCGCTGTGTGCCGTGTTCGATAAAGCGGTCTGGGAGGGCGAGGTGTTTGTACGTGATATCGTTCATATCAATCTCTCGCATGGCGCGCATGACAGCTTCTCCAAGCCCCCCCGGAACGACGTTTTCTTCCGCGATGAGCATCTTGCGCGATTTCTCCACTGATTTTCTTATGGTTTCCACATCGAGGGGCTTTGCAAAACGCACATTCAAAACGTAAGCCTGAATGCCTTTTTCTTCCAACAACTGCGCGGCGCGATAACACATCGCCACCGTGCTTCCGTAGCCCAGAAGCGCGACATCGTCGCCTTTTCGCAAAACTTCGGCTTTTCCGAAATGAATGGGCGTGTGTTTTTCAGGGAGACATGAGTCTGCATTGCCTCGCGGATAGCGCACCGCAATGGGAGAGTCATTGTAATTCATGGCAAACTTAATCATGCCCGCGAGTTCGTTCGTGTCGCGCGGCGCCATGATGACCATGTTGGGAATCATCATCAGATAACTGATGTCGAACGCTCCTTGATGTGTTGCTCCATCCGCACCCACCAAACCCGCTCTGTCCATAAAGAACCGAACGGGAAGATTTTGTATAGCGACATCGTGAATGATTTGGTCGAAACTTCTTTGCAAGAATGTGGAGTAAATCGCACATGCAGGTTTCAGCCCCCCCGCGGCGAGACCTGCGGCGAAGGTCACCGCGTGCTGTTCGGCAATTCCCACATCAACGTATTGTTCGGGGAGTTCTTTAGAAAACTTTGTGAGTCCGGTTCCATCAGGCATGGCGGCGGTGATGGCGATGATTTTGGGGTCTTGCTTTGCAAGTTCCAGAAGCGTGTCACCGAAAGCCTGTGTGTAAGAGACGGGTCCTGACGACTTGGGCATTTCGCATAAATCCGGGTCGAATGGGATTACACCGTGCCATTTGCGTGCATCCTGCTCGGCAACTTCGTAACCTTTTCCTTTCACGGTAATGCAGTGTGCAAAAACTGGACCGTTAATCTCTTTTATGTTTGCGAAAACATCTAAAAGGAAATCGAGGTTGTGTCCGTCAATCGGTCCGTAATATCTAAAACCGAGTTCTTCGAAAATCGCACCAGTGTCTTCCGGCGCGAAATAGTGTGTTACTCCGTGACGCAATCCTGCGGCGGCGCGCTGGATGGGTTTGGGAAGCTTTTCCACGACTTTTTTCGCGGTGATTTCCGCTGATGCAAACCATGGACGCGTGCGCAGTTTTGCAAAGTGATGCGTTAACGCACCGACGTTTTCTGCGATGGACATTTGTTATCGTTAAGAACTACGCAGATGTCGGTATTCAGTTGTGCGGCGTTGTTCATTGCCTCCCAACACATCCCCCCCGTCATTGCGGCATCACCGACTATGGCAACAACTTTTTCATTTGTTTTGTTTTTATCACGTGCAACTGCGTATCCCAATGCGGCAGACATTGCGGTGCATGCATGTCCCGCTCCCCAGTGGTCGTATTCACTTTCTGTCATTCTTAAAAACCCGCTGATCCCTCCATACTGTCTTAACTTTCGAAACCCGGACAGACGGTTGGAGAGCATTTTATGAGGATATGCTTGGTGTCCTGTATCCCAAACAACTTTATCCGGCGGGATAGAGTACGTGGCGTACATTGCAACGGTAAGTTCAACCGTTCCCAAATTACTTGCAAAGTGCCCGCCTGTTTTGCTGACGTTGTCTAATATGGCAAGGCGAATCTCACTGCAAAGTGTGTGCAATTGTTGGCGTGTTAATCCCTGAAGTTCTGAAGGTTTTGAAATTGTTGAAAGCAGGGGATATCTTTCCTCATCTGTCATGGCTTTCACCTCCATAACTTAATCTCATGCAAATGAGTTTGGCAGATTTTACATACCGTTTAAGAAGCATCTTGTTTCTTACGCTAATTGTTGCAGTTTTATGTCTTCAATTGCTTCGATGATTTTACCGGCAATGCGTGCGGACGCTCCTCTGTGTTTTGCGACCATGTTACGAGCGGCTTCACCCGGGAAGAGTCTTGCGTCTTCGTCTTGAAGCACCTGCTCGACCGCAAGTTTGAGTTCTTGAGGGGTAGCTGCCACGATGACGGCTCCTACTTCTTTTGCTTCATCAAAGGCTTCACGGAAGTTGAACATATGCGGTCCACAGATGACGGGCTTTCCTGCGGCGAGGGGCTGGATGATGTTTTGCCCGCCGAGTTTATCGAAACCACCCCCAATGATGGCTACATCAGCGCTGTGATAAGTGGAAGCGAGTTCGCCGTAAGTGTCGAGGATGACGAGTTGTGCGTTGAGGTTTCCTTTTGATTTTAAGGAACATTCGAAGCCTTTTTCTGTTGCCTTTTTTTGAATTTCCGTTGCACGTTCGATGTGTCGAGGCGCGAAGAGAATTCGAGATTTTATTTCCGAAAGTGCATCAAGAATAAAGTCTTCTTCAAGTTCTCCTCGTGCACTTCCCACTACAATGAGCAAATCTTCCGGACTCATATTCATAAGCGCTTTCCAATCTTGCGGTTTTGAGAGTTCGAGTGCTTCGTCGTACTTCGAATTGCCCATAATGTGGATGTTTTTTGCTCCGATTCGTTCGAACCTCTGCGCATCTTTTTGTGTTTGCACAAGAACTTCATCAACATATTTAAATAAAGCGCGATAAAAGAAAGCGACTTTTTTTGATATTTGAAAACTTCTATCGGAAAGCCTTCCGTTTGCGACAAATGTTTTTGCCCCGAAAGATTTTGATGCCCAAAGGAAATTCATCCAGAGCTCTGTTTCCATGATGATGACAATATCCGGTCGTATATTTGCGAGCGCTTTTTTACAAACGAATGGTAGATCAATAGGGAAATAGATGATGTGGTTTACGGTT
>CAZSPF010000058.1:9518-9929 GCA_964608695.1 uncultured Fimbriimonadales bacterium
TTACCCATTCGAAACCCTGGGGGGGTAGTACAGCTTAAAATAATTTCTGTTTCAGGGAGACGTTTTTTAATTTCTTTGAGGATAGGTTTTGCCGCACTCACTTCACCGACGCTGACTGCGTGAATCCATATTCTTGGGTTATTTGTTTTTGATGGGATATCATAGTTCCCCCACCTTTGTTTCCAGTTTGGAGACTCATTTCTTTTTTTCGCACGTTGAATCATCCATAAAAACCAAAAAGGGAAAAACACAATGAGCAGTAGGTTATAAATAATGCGCATCATTTTTTCGAAACTTTTTCTTCTGCAATCTGTTCCAAACGATTTAATTCTTTTTCAAGTTTTGTTCTGAAGTTTTCGTACTCTTCTTGTGTTGCATTTTTCGGAATTGCGATTGGCTCGCCAATTACAA
>CAZSPF010000059.1:0-9021 GCA_964608695.1 uncultured Fimbriimonadales bacterium
ATGTTTGGGAAACTGGATGATTCAACAGGAAATGAAGTATCTCCACCTAATGAATTAGTAAGACTTGCTCTACCAAGAAGAGTGTACACACAATCTCATGTAAACTATGTTAGTGAAATTTTAGAAAAAGTTTATCATTCAAGAGAAAAGGCAAGAGGATTAAAAATTACAAAACAACCGAGATTGCTAAGGCACTTTACAGCACACTTTGAGCACGTTTAATTTTAAGGTAGTATTTGACAATGAACAAGTTTAGGATAGTCGCTTTTGCAGGTTCTTTAAGAAAAGCCTCTTTTCACAGAATGTTGATAGAGCGATCGGAAGAGATAATGAAAGACGTTTTAGATGTTGAGCATTGCCTTTTAAACAACATTCCTGTTTATAATATGGATGATGAGGAAAATCCTCCGGCAGTTATAACAGAACTCAAATCAAAAATAAGAAATGCTAACGGAGTATTAATAGCTGTACCGGAACATAACTTCTCATACAGTGGTGCACTAAAAAACGCAATAGATTGGCTGAGTCGACCAATGACAGAAAATCCATTTGACAAAAAACCAGTGGCAATCTTTAGCGTGTCAACAGGGATGTTAGGCGGCAGCAGAGCGCAATATCATTTTAGACAAGTACTTAGTTATATGAAGGCAAATCAGATGTATTTTCCAGAGATGTTTGTTCCTTTTGTAAAAACAAAAATTGATGAATCAGGAAATATAACAGACGACAAAACAAAAGAAGTATTTGAAAAATTCTTAAAATCATTTTATGAGTTTATTGCGAATTCTAAAGCAAGCGAATAACCACTTTGGATTGAGACTTATTCGAAAGAAACGAAGCGCACAAACGAGTTGTCGGTACTTTACTGCCAAAAATCTCCGAATACTCACCCGGCTCGAGCCTCCAATCCAGCAATCCTTCAGAGATAAATTCGACTTTAACATTTTCTATTGTTAACTCCACCTTGTTTTCTGTAATTAAAGGGATGGCATTCGGGTGTAGAACGAAAACAATTTCAGGATTATGCCCTTGAACTTCATCGTAAATTATAATTTCTTTGACATTTATTTCCAACTTTCTCCGATGAAGTTCACCGGAAAACCAATGACACTCATACCAATCATTGACTTTACTTATTTTGTGTCTTTTTCCCCAGAGAAATGCACCTAACATTTCACTTTGATTATTTCCGTTGAAGTTAACCGTACTGTGGTATGGTGTTGAGCGGAAACGATCTCTTGCATGTAAATCTCCGTGAAAGATATATGTGTCTGGGTCACACACAATCATTTTGTTGTTATACTGCAGAGTTATGCTTAAGCAATCAGCATGTGCATGTGCAGCGATCGAACCCCAACCCAATTCTCCAATGTCGAAAGACAAGTGTACATCTTCAGATCTATAAAAAAGATATCCACCATTTTCAAATGTAGAAGTGCCGAGCACTTGTTCTTCTTCCGGAATAAATTTATTAAAAAACAATAACGAACATTGTTTGTCTAACTTGCTAATACAAGGAATGTTCAACCATGTAGCAATTGCATTTCCTATGAAATCAGCTCTATAAGAATATTTAGAGCCGCAAATAACTTTTGCATTATCGTTATCACCAATACGAGGTAAATCTCCATCCTCATGTCTTGCTACTTTTAGAAAATGAACTACTGCAGTCAATCTTTGCTTTATCTCTTGACTTATTGTATGTCCTTTTTTTTCAGCAATAATTAGTGGATAAAACATCATCTCCAAAATAAAAGGAATGTATCCGAATGCTTGTTCTACAGATGTTCCATCCGAGTTAAGTTGTAAGGTTATCTCTCTTTCTATCCCAGAAATACCTTCTAAAAACATACTTTCAGAATTCTTCAAATTGTTAAAAATTCCCCCTATGAATACCATGCTAGCGTATTCTGCGATCAAGTGGTTATTAGCACTAGAGCCTATGCTCAAATGATCTTTACAATACATAGTCTGTTGAGCCATCAAGCCTAAAATGCTGCTTAGCTTCTTTTCGTCCCAGAACTGAAACTTCATTTCTTCGTCACATTTCAATAAAATTGCAAGCGCAAGACTCCACGTCATATTTCTTATTGCCATTTCAATGCCGCTTGTTTGATGAATGCCGTGATAGATTGGATTTTTTTCAGCGAAGTCATACATCCAATCAACTAACAGAGTCGCTACATTTTCATTTTTTGTTTGAGCAAATAATAAAGCCAACGATGGTGCAAAAGTAAAACGCCCCAATTCCCATGTGAATTTCACATCTCCTGCAAATGAACTTCTGTAGTCTATATTTTTGCTTGCAATATTATGCCATTCTTGATTTGTTAAGTAATTTTTGTTCCATTTTGGTGGATTATCTAAAGTCACATCTCTTTCAAATAATCTCCACTTTCCTTCCATAATTTTACTTGCTTCAATCATAGAATCTGAGAATTCATTAAAATCATCGGGAATGTAAACAAGTTGGCTTAGCAATGAGTTTTTAATGTTTTCGATAGATGTGCCGTTAAAGAAGTTTTCAAATGCATCCTGTGGTTCATATTTTAAGTAATTTGGGATAAAAAAAGTGTCTTTTAATTTTATTCGCATTCGATGCCATACTTCATCGAATTTCATTGCGCGTAATCGTTTAATTTTCCAAACGAACCAATTCATGAGTTCAAAGTATCTTTCACTTCTTTTGCAATTTTTTCACAAACCTTATCGGGATGATAATCAGCGATGTCATTCTTCATTTGTTTACCAAGTCTAATTCGTAATTCGTGATTAGTTATAAAAGTTTTCATTGCGTTATATATTTGATCGACATTTCCTGGTTCAACTATTAATCCGTTTATCTCATGCTTCACTAAATCTGTAATTGCGCCAACAGGTGTTGTTATCGGAGGAAGCTCAAATGCGCCTGCTTCGTAAAACACAACAGGCAAACCTTCGTTGTAACTAGGCAGGATTAAAAAGTCGGCTTGCTCAAATCGTTTATACAAATCTTCTCCCATTAAAGGGCCGGTAAATTCCGTTGTGTTCTCAAGTTCTAACTTTTTGTTTTCCTCTAAAACTTTTTCCATCATTCCTTCCAATTCTCCCGGACCTACAAAAACTAAATGAAATTGTAAGCTCTCTTTTTTAATATGTGTTAGTGCTTTTAAAATATCAAACACACCTTTACGTTCGCCGAGTTGTCCAAGAAAAAGGCCGATTACTTCGCCGGACAATTTACCTTTTCTGTGAAATGCAACCCCCCTCTCATAAACTTCTTTTCTTAATGTAGAAGGGACGATTGCGACTCGACCATTAAATCCGTAATTAATTATCAGTTGTTTCCAAGGAGTTCCCAACATCAAAAGACAATCAAAATAACTCAGATTTCTTCTAATTTTTTGCTCATCATTTTTCCGTTCTAAAACTTTCCCAAAATCGCTGCCATGTACATGTCCAACGACTTTTGCCGTATTCGATTTTGCAATTTTTGCGAGTACTCCATCACGTAAAAAACCTGACCACGTACCCGCCACAGGCATATACACTATATCAGGTTTAAAGTGTTTCACAGATTTATACATTCTGAAAAAATGCCTAATCGCCCAAAAATAGTTGCCCAAATCAAATTTCCCCTGAGTTTGTTTTGGGCGACCTTTTGTGGTGTTGCAGTGAGCTGTTTGAAAATCTGTAAAAGCATTTGACTCCAAAACTGCTTGAGTAACGGTTTCTACACCCCCAATCGGTGGGGGAAGGGGACCGACTATGAGAAGTTTTGGTTTAGACATAGACCGAAAAGTGTACCGCAAGAAAACAATACGCTAAATATGAAACAATTACCTGCATGAAGCCAAAGATTTTGGCAGTATGCGGTACAAGACCAGACGCAATTAAAATGGCACCGGTGGTGATTTCGCTTAGAAAGCAACAAGAAATTCAAACCATTTTAGCAGTCTCTGGGCAACACAAAGAGATGTTGGAGCAAGCATTGTCTGCTTTTGATTTAACACCTGATGCCAATTTCGACATAATGCGTAAAGACCAATCCCTTGCATATATAACAACATCAGTATTGGAAAGTGTATCCATCATGTTGGAAGATCTTAAACCTGATCTTGTTATTGCTCAAGGTGACACAACCACAACTTTTGCAGCAGCAATTTCAGCATTTTACCAACGGATTCCTTTTGCTCATGTAGAAGCAGGCTTACGAACCGATACAATACTACAACCTTTCCCTGAAGAGTTTAACCGAAGAGTGACGAGTTTAATTACAAAGCTTCATTTTGCTCCTACGAAACAATCAGCAAGCAATTTAATGAAGGAACACATTCCAAAAGAGAATATATTCATAACTGGTAACACATCTATAGACGCATTACTGTCAATTATAAAAAGGACGCCACCTTTGAAACCATTTTCCGAAGGGAAAATGATACTTGTAACAACACATAGAAGAGAAAACTGGGGTGAGCCTCAGGTGAGAATTTGCAAAGCGATATTGAGACTCTTACGGGAAAAAGATGACATTCATTTTGTGATACCAATGCATAGAAACGAAAAAGTTAGAGAAGTATTAAGGAATTATCTTGAAAATCAAGAAAGAGTATTTCTAATAGAACCGATGGATTATCAAGAGTTTGCTCAATTGATGATGGCTTCGTATTTAATTCTTACTGATTCGGGAGGAGTTCAAGAAGAAGCCCCTTCCTTAAAGAAACCGGTTTTGATATTAAGAGAGCAAACCGAACGTCCGGAAGGGATTGCACAAGGAGTCGCAATAATTGTTGGCACTGATGAAAACTTGATATATGAAGAATGTTTAAGCTTACTTAATGATGATTCGAAGTACAAAAAAATGACCGAAAGTGTAAATCCTTACGGAGATGGATTGGCATCTAACCGAATTACATCAATAATTATGAAACACTTTAACTTGCCTGCTGAAGATATTCCTGAGTTTAATTTTATGTTATCTTCCGATATGCTCAGAACTTGAACGAAACTCATGATTTTTAATAATTTCACACAAGTCTTCTGCAGTTAATTCCAAGGTGGTTCTTCCTGAGCGTAATTCGAACTCAATGCTTACAGGGTTAACTTCAAAGTAAATAGTCTCTTGTTCACCTGCGACACGTAAAGATAAAATGTTTTCCTCTGTGTGAGACTCGAATATCGCATCTAGCGGAACTTGCCATTTTCGAAATCTGCCACCGAAAGATAGTCTGCCCTCACAAATTTCTAACTCACCTTTTGAAATAGCGTAGAATTCTTCATTTTTTATTACTAACCTTCTTGCGTTGCTTACCCATAATAATCCTTCGTTTTTATCGTCAAACGGTATCCTTCCCTCAATGACTTCACGTTTCAAAACGTTTTCAAAATTTTCGAGAAAACTATTTTCTTCGCCGCGTGTCGGTAAACCGCGCGCAACTCGGTGCCAGTCTTCAAAAGGTAAGGCACGATGAAGATGTATTCGCAACTGATGGTGCTCGGTATGCCGCAATCTCAAGTAATCTGCATCAAAATCGAATTCTGTTTCACATTCATGGCAAACCAATCCGGGGTTACCGGATGTTTTACCAACTGCTAAGTACGGAAGTTTACCAAAGTGGATTTTCTTGCCTGCGTATCTCTGGAAATAATCAAACGGGTCTTGTTGAGTATCTAAAAGCGTAATATATTCATCATCTATAAAATAATCGCTGTCACAAGAGGAACAATAAGCATTTCCGCACTCAATTGACAAACCGCTTGCCACACGTGCCCATTCTTCCGGCTTTAAAGTCTTATGTTTTTCTTGAATATTGAATAAATCATCTAGTACGTATACAAGTGCCCAAGAATGATCTTCGTTTTCATCCCATTGTGCATGGCACGTCTCACATTCGTAAACAACTGCAGAGCGATTACTTACTGATAACCAATAGTCCATGTTCTCCCATTGATCTAAATTAATTAAGGCACTCTCATGATTGCCAAAAGCCTTCAAACACATTTCTTCTCCGTTTTTAATAAATGATGCATTGCAGTGTTTACAGAACACTTTCTTAGACATTAATCCTTTATAGATTAATGTTCCAAACTTACAAATCGGGCAGTATCTTAGTGTAGGATAATTTTCCCTTTCACGCAATACTCCTGATCTGCAAATCGCACATCGTCTTTCGTCCAAGTTTCTAAATAAAATTTTTCCTTTACGGCATACAGCACAATGTCCTGATTTTAAAGGTTTAACGTTTTCGATGGCGGAATTACAAGAAGGACATTCTGAAGGAGAGAATTTCAATTTTTGTAGTTCTGCCAGTTTAATATCCATCTCATCAATTGGAGAAAGATGAACAACTGCGTAACCAGGAGGGGGTTGAAGAAGAGATAGCATTTCACTTGCAGATTGTGGTCTGTCTTGTGATTTAATTGCTAATCCTCGTTTTAACGCTTCTTCAAGAAATAGAGGAACATCCTCTCGATATTGACTTAGAAGTGGTAAGGTTTTTCCACCTACACGGTCAATGGAAGAAGGGGGGGGTGCACCTGTAAGCATTTCCCAGCCTGTGGCACAAAGGGCATAAATGTCGGTTGCAGGTCCGCGTTTTCCGCTTTCTGCAAGCTGCTCGATCGGGGCGTATCCTGCTGTAAACAAGGACGTGTGTCTTACAGTTCTGTCTGCATGCCATTCACGTGCAGCGCCAAAATCAATGAGAATCACATTGTCCTCAGCATCAATTAACATGTTTGAGGGCTTTATATCTCTGTGAAGAAAGCCACGATTGTGAATTTCATCTAAAATCATTAAAGTATTTATTAAAATTTTTAAACTTTTTTCATGCGGTAAAACTTTTTCATTATTAAGAACGGTTGACAGTGGCAAAAATTCTTCAAGGTACTCCATAGAAAAGTATGCTGTTCCGTTTTCTTTAAATGCGTCTAAAACATTAACCACCCCTCTAACTCTTAGACGAGACATACGTTTTGCTTCATCGAGGAACTCTTTAATCATTTTGTCCGCTTCTTCTTTATCCGAGATGAGTTGTATGGTTCCGTCAGAGTGCCGCACTATTCCATTTGGTGCTAATTCTTTAAGGACGACTTTTTCACACTGTGCTTGATCATAAGCCAAATAGGTTATAGAAAACCCCCCTCTACCTATCGTTTCAAGGATTCTGTATCGCGATCCCACTAAACTTCCTGTTTCTAAATCCGACTTCACTTCCTATTGTCCTTTTATTTTCTTTCACACGTACAATACAATAGACGTAATTTCTACAATGAGCATGATATCCGACACGGGCGAAAACCTGATCCCCAACAACAGATTCCTCGATGGATTAAGGCGTTGGGACACAACTCCGTATGGTGTGACGCTTGTGGAGCATGGAATTAAACGATTTGTCATGCTTAACGCCGAGTCTCACAGTGCGGCGATTTGCAGTGATCCAATTGATGTGCTTCCCGGTGCATCGTACAAAGTGGGAGTAGAAAGGGCATTAAGGGGTGATTGTGAGATTACAGTTATCAGTAGAAACAGTATTCTTAAGCCGGGTGTTTTCGACGAAGTCATCGCAAAGGAATCACCTGTACGTGTTCAAGTTACCGTTAAACCTGGAAAGAAAGTAGGTATAAGCAAAGTTATATTCAACCCGGTCGGTGCTCGGATAAGGTTAGAAAACCCTCGATCAACTATTGCTTTCCAAAAACCCGGCGAACCTTTTGAAATTGTTGTGGACATTGTGAATACAGGCTCAGAACCTATTCAGGGTGGATACGCAAGGCTGATTTCGGAAAAACATGATATTTCTGAGGAATCCAGAAGTGAATTGCCTATTGCTTATCTTGATATTCGTCAAAAACAGACACTCTCATGGCTTGTATTGAGACAAAAAAGAGCATTCGCGAGTTACGAAATTTTAGTGGGTCATAAGGGAGGAGAACAGACTATACAAGGTGCTACGCTTCGACATGTACCCCATGCAGCAGAGAAACGACAGTTAAACAGTGTGGTGGGTACTCGCAGGTGGTTTTCAGTTGGAACGCGTGGCATTCGATTAACTGCACACGAAACAGACTACGCTTTTGGACCAATTCACGTTGGAGACGACACCGGCAGGCAGACATTTGGTGTTTTGCACATGCTGGCACAGATAGTAGGGCAAGGATTATCTCCGATTCCTTTATGGTCAGAAGTTTCAAAAATTACACCGGCGAGAGTTGAACTAAAAGGAGCGAGTGAAATTGCAAACTGGTTATTGTTTGTAGAGCCAGCGCATGACTCATCAAGCATTGTTCTTGATATAAGGCTAACCATGAAGCGAAGACTGGCTAATTCATCTATCGAATTTGGCCCTTTTCAAACAGTACTGCCTGTATTACAAGAGGATGATAACTTAATTATAGCGAACCAACAAAGTGAGGTCGGATTGAAATTGCAAGGAATACCTCGGCGAGACTTCGATATAGAAATATCTCCGGAATCAGGCTTAATGTATCTCGTGACGAGCCCCAAAAATCTTCTCCCCGGGTCGGTTTTTCGTGCCAAAGCCATGCTTACAAGAGTGAAATAGAGAAACTTCGAGAATATAAAGTTCGTATCAGGTTACATGTATGCCTTTATTCCGATCACTTTGCTGCTAACACTTTCAACTCATTTGGAAATGCAACAACCTCGATATAGCAAAGTCAACTTTATTTCCGAGGTCTCGAGCATCAAAGCAGGTTCGCCTTTTCGAGTTGCGTTTGTCATAGATTTGGAAAGAGGGTGGCATGTGTATTGGAGTAATCCCGGAGATTCCGGTATGCCTACATCGGTAGTTTGGAAACTCCCTTCCGGATTTACTGTAAGTGAATTACAGTTTCCGTTTCCTAAGGCTTTCAACGATGCAGGCATTGTGAGTTACGGTTTTGAAAATAGAGCGGTCATCCTTGCAACCATTACGCCCTCTAAGAACCTCTCTTTGAACTCAAAAGTAGAAATCGAAGCTGAGGTGAAAAGACTGGTTTGTAAGGATACTTGCCTTCCAGAAAGCTCTAAGCATAAATTGA
>CAZSPF010000060.1:0-6478 GCA_964608695.1 uncultured Fimbriimonadales bacterium
TAAAGTCGAACTTATAAACGAAATTCCTGAAGACGAAGTAATTTCTTTTTACACCCAGGGAGATTTTACAGATTTGTGTCGAGGTCCACATGTAGACTCTACTGGAGAAATTAAATATTTCAAGTTGTTAAATATTGCCGGGGCATACTGGCGCGGCGATGTTCGTAATAAGATGCTTACGAGATTGTATGGTACGGCATTTGAGACACAAGAAGAACTTGACGCATATCTTCACATGTTGGAGGAAGCCAAAAAACGTGATCATCGGGTTTTAGGTCGTGATTTAGAGCTATTTATTTTTTCACAAGATGTGGGTTCAGGGTTGCCTCTGTGGCTCCCGAAAGGAGCGATACTGCGTGAATTGCTTTCAGATTTTTTGAAAGATGAACAATTGAAGCGCGGGTATTTACCTGTAGTTACTCCGCACATTGGAAATAAAAAACTTTATGAAAAATCAGGACACATCTTAACATTCAGAGAAAAGATGTTTCCCTTTATGGAGGACAACGATGGCGATGTGTTCATTCTGAAACCGATGAACTGCCCTTTTCATATTGAGATTTATAAATCCGAAATGAGAAGTTATCGAGGTTTACCGATTCGTTATGCTGAATTTGGGACAGTGTATCGTTATGAGCAAAGTGGAGAATTGGCAGGGATGTTGAGAGTTAGGGGCTTTACTCAAGATGATGCGCACATCTTTGTAAGACCTGACCAGTTGCTAGATGAGTTTATTGGAGTAGTAGATTTGACGATGTTAGTTTTAAAGAAATTAGGTTTAAGCGAGTACTCAATTAGGGTTGGTACACGAGATCCGGACTCTTCTAAGTATGTTGGTTCGGATGTGAATTGGGACTTGGCAGAATCTGCAATCAAAAAATCTTGTGAAAAACTCGGATTAGATTTTGTGGTGTCTGAAGGAGATGCGGCATTTTATGGACCTAAATTAGATTTGATGGTGAAAGATGCACTGGGGCGCACATGGCAGATGGGAACTGTGCAAGTGGATTACAACCTGCCTGAAAGGTTTGAACTAGAGTATGTGGATGCAGACGGTGAAAGAAAAAGACCGATATTGATACATCGCGCACCATTTGGCTCGTTAGAGAGAATGATTGGTTTACTGACAGAACATTACGGGGGGGCATTTCCATTTTGGATGTCTCCTGTGCAGATCTTGATTTTAACTATTGCAGATAGGCACTTAGAATATGCATTAAAAGTCAAAGAACGACTGTGTTCTTTTGTTCCGGGATTGCGCATAGAAATTGATGATTCCAGCGAAAGACTTGGGAAAAAAATTGTAATGAATCAGAAATTCAAAATTCCGTTTATGTTAATTGTCGGAGATAAGGATATGGAGAATGGGACTGTGAGCGTGAGAAGCAGAGAAGAAGGAGATTTAGGAGCAAAAAGTTTGGAAGAGTTTTTAAAAATGATTTAATGCCTACCTTTGGCTGTTCTTTCAAGCATTTCATTGCATTGATCTTTTAAATTATTTGGCAAGCTATATTATAATATTTATTAGCCTCCTTTTTTGATTCGTTAACATGCCTAACCTCCACTTTCCAACTTACGCTTAAACTCCGGATTCAAGCGTTCGTAAGTAGTAAAAGAATGACCATCAGAAACTCGTGATGTGTAACTCTGAAATCTCGCCCGTGTGATGGGAGTAGTATGGATATCTAAGAAATACATACGTACATCTGCCGGAGCGATTTGAACTCCATAATTTGAGTTTTTATATTGATCCATCGTGTACTCTAATCTCGTTTTATTCAACGTCAATTCTGAAAACGCTCCGCTTGCAGTTTTACAAATATATCCGCTCATGGGAGTAGTGTCTATTGAAACATTAAGAAAAGCATTAGCAGGTAGACCATTTGGATATATCTGTGTAATTTCATTATCTAAAACACCAAGTGTGCGAATGTCTTCATCGGTTATCTCACCATCGTAGTCTGGGTTAAACCGATACTCATAAAGCACATCTGAGGACGGTTCAAAGCCTGCCATGAACACAGATTGATTAAAGTAACTTCTTGTACTAGCATTTAAGGATGAAAGAGGTATCCGATTATTTCTTTGAATTTGTTGTTTTTCCATTAAGTTCATGCTTGCAATTCCTCTCAACAAGTAAATGCCAGAATAAGTCTCCATTGACATCACGTGAGATTTACTGTTCCAAGTAAATTGATTCAAAGGGGCTGCTGCTGCTTTCCTGTCATCAATGTTAAGATAAAACTCTCCTAAATCTACCAAACTTAACCCGCCGTTCCTAATCACTTGATCTCTAAGGTGAAATAATTTCTTTTTAGGTGCAGACGATGCGCGAGCTAACTGCCAGTTTTCAGTTCTTGCCGTCGCCCACTTATCTTTTACTGTCCATTGCCAGTTTTGATAAAGTCCTAATATGCTAAGAATCCGTGAATACGACGACTGAGGAAATGGCCTTAAAACTCTGGGGAAAAGACTGTTATATGCATCAGCTATAATGTGAAAGTTCCCTGCTTTCGCAATTTCATTAATAATATAACCTGTTACGTTCCATCTGCCTCTTTTTTCTCCAAGTTTAGATTCTAAGAAAATATGTTGCAAATACATATCTGAATAAAAATTTTCCATGCCAGACGGAGGTTCAAAAGCCTTTTCTAATTCAGGAGTTAACACAAATGAATCATTCAAATAGTTTGTATTGCCTTCGGTAATAATTTGTTTTTCAACGGGTGCATCCAATTCGCTTGGTGAAATTGTGTGCGTTGATGACCACGTTCGAACAACTAATCTCCCCTCTTTGTCTATAATTTCTGCGTATACGACATTCATAGGAAACATTTTTCGATAAAAAACAGGAGTTTCGTTTTTAATGATTAATCTCACATTTGCAATATCAGAAAATTGAGGATTTTCGTAAAGTTCTTGGATTCTTAACATATGAGGTAAACCGCTCCTCTCGTAACGTTGTCTTGTCTCTTTGTTTATCATTTGATTCACATACCACTCAGCCGCCTGTCTTGCTTTTGCTCCCATTCTCTTTTGCACCTTCGTTGGATTGTAAGCAAAAACCAATCTGCCTTTTTTGTCCAATTCCATCCATAACTCATCTGTCATTTCAGATATGACAGCATCACGAAGGTATTTAATAGGGCTTACCCATTCTAATGATTGATAATATGCATGAGAAATTTCCGGTAATGACCCTTCTCCGCTTTCTATGTTACTTTTAACTGAATGATGATACTTGTTTGTAATCTCATAATGCTGCTTCCAAATCTCCTCAGAAATTTCCTTAGGTTCAGTGTATCTTTTTTTAGCCTCATCAGTTAAAGCTCGATACACACTTAAAATTTGATTATCTCTTTCTTTTTCTTCTTGTTTTTTATATTCTTCGCTTCTGTATAATAGAAATACATCATTTTCCTTTTTCCAATCCCATCCAAAATGTTCAGATATTTTCTTAAGGCCTTCACGATCAGGGATATCTTTTGCAAACATAATGATGAAGTCTTCTTCGATGTCGCTTGTGCATTTCAATTTAACTTCAAGCGTTTCTGATAGATCCTTTAAGAAATCCTCCATCATTAACGCGTCAGATCGAAAAGTGATGAGCTTATCAAATCGCTCATCGCCAAGAAACACATCCTGCTGTTGTAACAAAAGCAAGCCTAGTACTGCCGTTATAAACATATCAACCCATCCCTAAATAGTATGACGGAAATATATGGCATCTATGTTTGAAATTTGCAGTATAAAAGCAGAATTTTAGCGCTTTTGCCACATGGGCAGAATACGCTTACCGAACATGGACATGATCCATTCGTTTGCCATTATGGCTGTTTCGTTTTCGCTGTCCAAAACCGGGTTTATTTCGGCAATGTCAATGCCTACTAACTCAAAAGGTGCATCTTTTCGGGTTAGCGTTTCGTGTAGGAGCTCCGCAAGCAGATGAGCTTCTCTGTATGTTAGCCCTCCGCGAACGCTTGTTCCTGTTCCGGGAGCAACAAGCGGATCTAAAGCATCCACATCAAAACTCACCCACAGTTTTTTCACACCACTATAAGCAAAAATCTTCAAACAATGCTCATACATTTTTGCAAGGCCATATCTATCTAATTCATGCATAGTGATTACTTGCTCAATATCTCTGTCTAATAGCCTTTTCCTTTCATGGGCATCTAAATCTCTCGCCGCTATCCAAACGACCTTCTCGAAAGATAAAGGTTTTTCATGAAGCATCGCAGCTTTTAATTTGTCCCACTGCTCCTTATGAGGACCGCTTATCATTCCGCATTCATATCCCAGCAAGAGTCCCAAAGGCATTCCATGTAAATTTCCGCTTGGTGATGTGTCGGGTGTATTTAAATCGGCATGAGCATCAATCCAAAGAACACCTAAATCTTTTCTAAAGTATTCTAATGCAGATGAAATGGTCGCTATTGATAAACTGTGATCACCTCCTACAACGATCGGGAGGTAATTTTCTGCGATTGCTTCGCCAACTGCATTTCGTGTTTCCATTAAATTTCTAAAAACTTGTTCAAAGTATCCGATTCCACTTCCTTTATCAAGCACAATCTCTTCAGTATGATAATAGATATCTCCTTTATCCATAACATTAAAGCCGTGCTTTGATAAACATCCCGCCAAATTAGTTAGTCTAATTGCTGACGGTCCGAGACTACTGCCAGGTCTCTTTCCACCTAGCCCGAACGGCACACCAAAAATTGCAATATTCTTGCTTGTCATTCCCGTTAACTCTTCACCAAACTCACTACCTTTTCCGCAGCTTCATGCACTGAACCTGCAGGAATTAGGTTAGCACCAGACAGTATCTGCTTAGCCTGCTCTGCGTTTGTGCCTTCCACTCTTACTACTATCGGTATTTTTACATTAAGTTCTTGAATAGCCTGAACAACTCCTTTGGCAACTTCGTCACCTCTGGTTATTCCACCAAAGATGTTGATAAGTAATGCCTTCACATTTTCGTTCATGAGAACAAGTTCTACACATTCTTTAACTCGTTCCGACTGTGCTCCCCCCCCTACATCTAAAAAATTTGCCGCTTCGCTTCCGGCTCTTGCTACTTCATCTAACGTGAGCATCACCAATCCAGCTCCATTTCCTATAACACCGATCTCACCATCTAATTTCACATAAGCAATACCGCGTTTTGCAGCCTCAGCCTCTATGGAATCTTCTGCGCTTTCTGAACTAACTTCTGCAAAATTCGGATGACGAAAAAGCGCATTATCATCTATGGCAACCTTCGCATCAGCGGCAATCACCTTCCCGTCTGGTGTAAGCGCACAAGGGTTTATCTCAATTAGCGTGCAGTCATTTTCTTTGTAGGCTTTGTAGATTTTTTTTATAATTGAAATCAATTGTCTTTCTGCACGTGTATCTATTTTTGATTGCTTAATTGCATCCCTAATTTCGTAATCACTGAGTCCCCATTTCGGATCTACATGAAGTTTAACGATTGCATAAGGGTCTTTTTCAGCAACTTCCTCAATATCCATTCCACCTCTTGCACTCATCATGATTACATCTTTTTGTTCTGCCCTATCAAGTAAAACGGCAATGTAAAACTCTCTCTCAATGTCTATGAGTTCAGAAATCAGCACCTTTTCTACAACCATGCCAGCAGGGTTTTGCGGTGAAATCAGCCTCTTGCCAATAAGTTCTTTTGTAAAATCTGCAGCCTCTTGAGCAGAATTAAAAAGTTTTACACCACCTGCTTTACCGCGTCCACCCATAAGTACTTGTGCTTTAACAACAACTTTCCCGCCCAAATCTTGTGCGATGTCAAAGGCGTTCGTTGGGTTGTCGGTTACTTCTCCTTTTGGAACAGGCACACCGAAAGACGACAAGAGGTCGCGTGATTGATATTCGTAGAGCTTCATTGGGAAGAGTAAGAATACCCGTTAAAATGTCTTTTTATTTGCCCTCTAACAACATTTTCAATGCATTTTCTGCTTCTTTTGGCTTAAAGCCTCGAGGGCCTGGAGCGCCTTTATATATAATTACACCATGCTTATCTATAACGTAAATTCTATCAGGCCACCCTGCATAAAGTTTCTCAACAGTGTCGTTCATATCATCCACAATTATGGGAATTGATATTTTTAAATCTGAAGCACAAGAGTTAGCAACTTTCAGTCTCTCATCAAGTGTCTTGGGGTCATTGACAACAATTCCTTCCCTGTCATTTTCTCTCATTCGCCATCCATCTGCAGGATGAGCCTCTCTTACGTAAACTACTTTAAAATCTGCTTTATTTTTATAGGATTTAAATATTCTCTCAAGTTCACTCACCTGAGTGCGAAAAGGGGGTCAAGTATAACTGCCGAAGATAAGGAAAGTAGGCTGGTTACTAAAATTGCTGCTTAAAGTGAACTTCTCATCAGAATTCAATACTTGCAAAGTAAAGTCAGGGGCTTTTTGTCCCACCTTCAAATTACCTTCTTTCGGTCTCGGG
>CAZSPF010000060.1:6514-8921 GCA_964608695.1 uncultured Fimbriimonadales bacterium
AATAAGCTTATTATCGTTAGTAGACACCTCATGAAAGATTTTACGGCAAAGAAACTGAAAAGTTCAGTGTTATTCGTTCAGTGTGCGTATATCTGCAAGTCCCCTAAACCTTTCTTCATAATCCATACCATAACCAACAACGAACACAGATGGAATTGTGTAACCAACGTAGTCTATTATAATGTCCCCAACATAAGAGCCCTGTTTTAACAGAAGAGATACTACTCTTAAAGATTGAGGGTTCCGAATTTTTAAAATTTTATACAGATATGAAAGTGTTAAACCTGAATCAATAATGTCCTCGACCAACAAAACATGTCTGTTTTGAATGTCAGTCGCTAAGTCAAGGCGTAATTCAACAACTCCCGAAGACCGCTTTCCTTCATAACTGCTAACTGCCATAAAATCTGTTTCAAAAGGAATCTCCAAATGTCTTATCAAGTCAGACATAAAGACAAAAGACCCTTTCAGTATGCCTACAAGAATCGGGTTCAGATGCATGTAATCACTACTAATGGTTTTTGCTAATTCCTTTACCTTTTCGGCAATCTGGGTTTGCGATATAAGCACACTATTTGGGTAATTCACTTGACTCATATTTTTTGCTTTCCTTTGTGGTTATTTCTGGTATATACTCAAAATTAGGAGGGAAACAGTATGGTTTCTATATTTATTTTTGCGTTAAATCTTGGGGCAGGTTCTGTTGCTCATCACACTTCCAGCACGATCGCGCATCCATTGTGGCTGAGTAAACAAGATACTTTACTTCAGGGGGCAAAAAGTATCGAATCAAGAGACTACGTTGAAGATATTCGGGAAGGCAATCGAATCGTCGCACGCCGAACACTAAGATTAAAGTATGAAGTTACATGGAGTCTTAGTGACAGTGGCATACGCTCCAATGATGTCATTGAAATCTATTGCTGGAATGAATGTAAGGGTGGAAAGCACAAAGAACATAGCGAATGCGACTTTTCTTGTGATGAAAGATGCAGCTTGAAACACAACTTAAACATGAGGGGGCGCTATGAGCCTTTAAAGGATAACATGCGTCAAGCAGAAAGAGATGCGCGAGCTGCAGCAGTTGCATCAGGAGGAAGCGCAGACAGAGCAGATTGGACAGGAGCAAGCACTGATGCATTAAGGCAAGCAAGACGTATCGCAGAAAGAGCAAGAATTAATAAAACAATAAATCACTGGGCTGATAAACCTTGTGTATTTGACATGAGGGAATGGGGATGGAAACGTTATGACTTTACAATTGTTGGTAGTTTCACAAAGTTTATTTCTGAAACAAGAAGTGGTGTTACAACAAACATAACAGAACCCGGAGAATCACACACGATGACCGTTGCATACGTCTGGCTTCCGGATGAAAATCACAGAGAAAGAGGTAGAGACGTTTACTGCAAGTGCAAATATGAACCGGAAGAAATACAAGATTTATATGATGTTGAAGGTCCTCATCCCTTCTTTGATACATTTGTTGCTTATGAAACAGAAGACGGCATTTATCTAAATGAACCGGATAAAAAGAGCTCTATCAACATAACAGGCGTTGATATGAACTACGCAGTTATTGAATATAACACACCTTTTCATGGCGAGTATTTCGCAAGATTTCCTGTTGGCACAACATTGATTCCAACTTCAGGAAACTTTCAAGAGATGCTACTGATTGAACCTGCAAACATCCCCTCATCTAATTTCATTGCTTCTATATATGATTTTCCAATCTCAAACCTTAAGCAAGTAAGGATTCTTTGTTTGCAAATGGGAAAACCAGAACCAAACAAGAATACAAAATTCCGAGTTAGACCTACATCTGATCCGGGACGCAGAAACATGGCTAAAATCTCTGCAAATACACGCTTAAGAACCGGTTTAGAGCAAGCGAGGCTATGGATTTTAACTGATCAAGCAACAATTGATGCAGTAAACAAGAGGCTCTTCCCTCCTGTTTCAGAAGGACAATACACAAACGGCCTTTATGATGTAGCCAGAGTTGGCAACGTTGATATCCTATCAAGAGAATATGCTAAGTGTTTAAATGCAGAATTACTTATTGGAAGTACTGCAAGTTTGCAAGCTGCAGATTGGCTCATCCAGAATTTGATCGAGCAAAATGCGAGGTCTTTTACAGATAACCTTAGAAAAATGTTTTCGAAGTTTACAAATCAATTGGAAAAAACAGGTGATAGATTTGATATTCAGCATTCAGCAAATCTGGCTTCTTCATTGTGCGAAAGTGCTGATGAGAATGTTAGAAGCGTAGGTATGGATTTTCTTCTAAATGCGATACCTGCAAATAAACGTACTGAGGTTGAACAAGCCGGCGGTTTGGATGGTTTGCTGGGCTTAGTTATGAACGGTACCGAAAAAGAAGGGGTGAAAGCATTGGATGTCT
>CAZSPF010000061.1:0-5881 GCA_964608695.1 uncultured Fimbriimonadales bacterium
GGAGGAGAGGTTAAAGGATGCGACCTATTACTTAACTCCAAAAACGTTAATTTAAGCCTTAGAAGAACTTCCATTGACAAGAATTTCAATCGAATAGGAGATTTATTGGAATATGAGAGAAACTTATTTGGCACACAAACAGGTTTCGATAGAGCTGACATGAACCTAAATTGGAAAATAAACGATAAAACAATTTTCGATCTTACCGGACTAAACGTTCAATCTGAGCAAGGAAACGCTTATAGATGGAGCGGAAACTTTAAAACACCCAACTTCGAGTTTAAGGGCTCAATGAGAAAAGTAGACGAGACATTTTCTCGAGCGAACGAAATTAATGATTCAGAAAAGGCTCTCTTTTATCAGTTGATAGGATTTAGCCAATGGGACATGATGTTGAAATGGAACCCCATTAAGCAAATCAGTTTTGAAGGAAGTCTGTACGACGCGATTAACGGCGAAGAAGATTTGCGAAGATATCACCGTGATTTAAAACTCACATATTCACCAGATAAGTTAACGAGTTTTTCTGTTCGTATGTATGGACATAAATTTGGTGGAGAAGTGGGAACATTGTTTGAAAACAACCTCGCTTTGCTCGAAGGCCAGAGAGATTTCGGTAAGTTTGGGAAACTTACTTTAAGAAGAGAAAACGAATACCTTGGCGGTTCAGACGCCAAAACGCCCAGCAGGCAAACAGAATACGCAAAATATGAAACCAAACTGTTTAGAAATGCGGATTTTGCAGTTGAAAACATGAGAACAAATTTCCAAGATGGTGGCTTCGAAACGGTTCAGGCGTACAGATTAAATTATCAGCTAAGCAAAAAGTTCGGATTTAATTACAGTGAATTATTCGTGAACAGAAATGAGGATAAGCCTGATCAAAGAATTCGAGCATTTGGTTTCTCTTATGATGTTGGGAACGGATTTAAAGTTGGCTTAAACTGGTTCAGAGAATTGAACAGCAATGCAGATGGCAAACAGAATTATAAATGGGATATGTCTGGTGGAAGTTATGGTGGATTCGAATTCGGCGGATACTATGATGAGAAAAGAATTGATAGCAAGAAAACACTATCACTTGGGAATTTTTCATTGAGTAATAAAAACCCCATTAATTTCTTGTTCATGAAAGATATCATGATTAAGTTTGGTTATGATAGTGAAAAAGATTCTTCTCTTTGGAAGAAAGAAAATAAAATAGCAGGAATCACAACGAATGTGTTCGGAAGTGAGTTTGGTGCATCTTATGCGCAAGTTATGGTGCAATCTGGGCAAAGAGCAGCAGATAGAGGGTTTTCATTTAAATATGATCCAACAGGAAAAAAAGATATCCAAGCGAATTTAATGTATAAAGTAAGAACTGTTCCGGGTGGGGATTCATTTATCATCAGAGATTATAACATTGCCTACAAAGCAGGAGATAATGTGAAACTGGTTCACAAAGTTAACAATCTCCAAGAACAAGCAAAAAATGATGTATTCCTCGGCTCGACATTACTGCCCGTAGAATCACGCTCTTGGGCAATAGAATACAATTACTCAAAATCAATAACATCATCATTCCAGTTTGATGAGTTGGCAAGACTCGATCAAAAAACATTAGCACGCAGACTTACTGCAAATGTTTCAATGTTCAATCACACGGGTAGTCCACTAAAGCTCATGTATGGAGTTGAGCAAAATGATAATAAAGGTAACAGGAAAACACGACATATTTGGGAAGTCAGTTTTGACCAAAAACCGGGACCCAATCAAATGCTAAATCTCTTGGTAGGTACAGTTCGCTGGGAACACGGCGTTCCGAGCGGCGCGTTCTGGAATAACTGGATTCTCAGGGTTGATTATCAAGTCAGATTCTAACTCTTCGTAAATTCTGTTAAAATCTTCTGTCTATGGAAATTATCGCTTATGGCGGGTGGGAGAAGTGCATACGTCTTTCAAATGGCAAGATCGAACTCATAATCACATTAGAAGTAGGACCGCGTATTATTCGATTTGGTTTTGTGGATGAAGAAAATATTTTTTATGAAGACTCGAATCAAATGGGAAAAACATTAGGTGATGTGTTTCGTCTTTATGGCGGGCACAGGCTTTGGGTATCACCGGAAATCCCGGGCTTTACTGATTATCCTGATAATTTTCCTGTTGAATACAGAACAGAAAAAAATAGTGTAATTGTAGCGTCCCCTGTGGAAAAAGCAACACAACTTCAAAAGAGAATTGAAATTTCTATTAATGAAAATATCGTTCTGGTAAATCACATTATCACGAACTATGCTAATGAAACAATCGAAATTGCTCCATGGGCATTAAGTGTTATGAGGCAAGGGGGGGTAGGGTTCTTCCCACAAGAAGAACATCAGTCTCATAAAGAAAAACTTCTTCCTGCCAGGCCCCTTGTTTTATGGGGATATACCGATATGTCAGACGAAAGATGGTCATGGGGAAGACAGATAATAAAATTAAAACAGACTTCAAGCAACCAACCTCAAAAGGTAGGAGCGCTGGTTACTCAAGGTTGGGCAGGCTATGTTTGGGGGAACATGCTCTTTTTGAAGGGGTTTGATTACCGGGAAAATGTAAAATATCCAGACTTCGGATGTAATTTTGAAACCTTTACGAATGAAAGCATGTTAGAACTCGAAAGCCTAGGCCCATTAGTTCACCTCAAACCAAATGAGTCAGTTGAACATACAGAAAAATGGATGTTGATCAGAAACTTCATGATGCCGGAAAGTGATGATGTGTTGCTGAAAACAATAAACAATTATCTTTTGGATTTATAGCAGTGAAACACCTTTGGTTAAATTTTACAAAAGAGGACGTGAAGACAGAAATGCTTCAGTGTGAACAGGAAGGAAGGGATATCTCTTCTTTACAGTCACTCATTGAAAGCATTCTTTCAATGAGTGAAACTGATGAGAAGTTTCAAGATAAAGTGCAGTCGTTTTTCTTGTCTGTTTCTTCTATACCGATACCAAAAATAAAAGACGAACAAGAACCAAACGATTTTGAAAGTCTTATTCAGTACAAAGAAATTTTTACGAACAACAACACAATTCAAAACATCGAAGACAAAATCTACGGCGCTTGGGTGGGTAGATGCTGTGGATGTCTATTAGGGAAACCGGTAGAAGGCTGGAAGAGATTTCAAATAGAATCTTTTCTAAAAGAGACATCTCAGTTCCCATTATCATTTTATTTTTCAAGAGGCTGCAATCACGAAGTTCAAGAGCGATACCAACTTCATGAAGGAAGTTGTTTTATCGAAGAAATTCATTCAATGCCGGAAGATGATGACTTAAACTATACTGTTGTAGGTCTTGGTGTTTATGAAAAGTGGGGAAGTAACTTTACTTCAGAGAATGTAGCAGATTATTGGCTTGAGAACTTACCAATTCTCAGCACCTGTACAGCAGAAAGAATAGCATATAAAAACTTTATCAATGGGAATTACCCCCCCCAAAGTGCATCATACAAGAATCCATACCGTGAATGGATAGGTGCTCAAATTAGAGCAGATTTTTGGGGATACATAAATCCAGGCGACCCCTTGAAAGCAACAGAATTCGCATGGAGAGATGCCCGAGTTTCCCATGTGAAAAATGGTATTTATGGAGAGATGTGGGTGTCTGCGATGATTGCTCTTGCGTTCATATTAGATGACGCAGAAAAAATTATCTCAGAAAGCCTTAAATTCATACCTTCAACAAGTAGATTGTGTTCTGCAATACAAACACAATTAACAAACCGAAGAGAGTTGTCGAATGCCCAGCTTGCAATAGACGATGTACATGAACGATGGAACGAAAACAACCCACATGATTGGTGTCACACGATATCCAATGCAGAAGTCGTAGCAATGGCATTGCTCTGGGGAGAAAATGATTTTGAAAAAACTATTACACTTGCAACAACCTCCGCATTCGATACGGATTGTAATTCTGCAACATGTGGCTCTATCATCGGAGCAATGATCGGGGAAAAATCTATACCCACAAAATGGAAAAATCCCCTTAACGACACTCTCGAAAGCGGTGTTCGTGGTTACAACAAAGTGAAAATCTCCGAACTTGCAGATAGAACTTTACAACATTTAAAAAACAAAGCAGACTCGTAAAACGAGCCTGCTTTTCTCTCACCTTATTGTCGGGCTACTAAAGTAATCCGAGAACAGCACCCGGTGATGCATTCGCCTGTGCAAGGATCGAAAGACCTGCTTGCTGAAGAATCTGCAACTTCGTAAAGTGAGTGATTTCAGCTGCCATGTCTACGTCGCGAATGCTGCTTTCAGTAGCGATCAGGTTTTCTCGAGCCACGCCAATTGAACGCATGTTCGACTCGACGACGTTTCTTTGGAAGTTACCGATTTCGCCTCGAAGTTTACTGATTTGTGCGATCGCACCATCAATAACTTTTATTGCGTCATCAGCTCCTTGCTGAGTAGTAACATCAATAGATGCTAACGTCATACCTGTGACTACTCCAACGCCCAACTGGCTCGCCATTACGTTCGACAATGAAAGGTTAACAGTTTGCCCTGCATTACCGCCTATTTGGAATGACGCAGAACCTGCCTCAATTCGACCGGCTGCGGCTGCTGCACCGGTTGCGTTGCCTTGCTCTGTTAAAACAATGAAGTTGCCATAGTTGTCAGTTAACCTTAAACCTGAGTCACTACCTTTACCACCTGTAAATGTAGCGTTAGTCACTCCATTTGAAGTGGTTACGGAAACTGTGGCGACAGCATCAACTCCTTCGTCAGTCACGTTGCCTGCTGAGTTTAACACTCCTGCAGTATCAGTGAATGAAATTTTTGAGTTAGACCCCCAGCCGTTGCTTGACAAAACGACGTTTGTTCCATCGAACTGGAAAGTAACGCCTGTGACACTGCTCATATTGTTGAATCGTGTCAACAATCCTCCAAGTGTCTCTGTTCCGTCCGTTTGGAACGCAAAGCCGTTAACAACAAATGAACCTGCACTCAAAATCGTGTCAAGCCCATTTGTACTCAAGTCAACGTCTCCAGTTATTGATGCTTTCTCAGCAGCGGTAGTTACTTGAATGGTAACTGTGCCGCTTTCATTCACAGAGAAACCACCAAATGTTCCACCTATAACTATCGCTGCATAGTTCGCAGCGTCAGTTACCGTAGAAACGATCCCTGCAGAACCATCGAGTAGTTTCTTGTTTCCGAATTGTGTCTGCTGAGCAATTCGATCTATTGACTGCAGAATAGAGTTCATCTGATTCTGGTTTGCTTGTATTGCGTTTTGGTCAAGAACACCCGTGTTTGCACTTGCTACGGCAAGGCGACGAGCGTCGTTTAATAGTCGGTTGACCTCATCGAGTGCACCCTCAGCAGTCTTAGCGTAGTTGATAGCGTCTTGGTTGTTGAGAAGAGCCTGTTCTAAGCCCGCGATCTGCGCTCGGAGGTTTTCAGAAATAATCAGTCCCGCAGGGTCGTCAGCAGCAGTCGAAATACGAAGACCTGTTGAGAGTCTCGTAACCGACTTACTGTATTCAGTAGCCGTGCGGTTCAGGTTGCGGAGCGCATTTAATGCTCCTAAGTTTGTGTTGACTCTAAATGACATATATTCATCCTCCTTGAATGAACGAGCAGAGGTTCTTCATTCATGAATTTTTATAAGGTGAAGAGTGCCCCCCACTTCCCAAGAGCGCCTTCCATGGCAGCCCTCGGACGTCATTTTATTTCCTTAAACTACGCAATCTGACATCAGTTTTCTTGCTGGGATTGAAAAAGAGAGCGGGGCTCGCTATAAAACGAGCCCCTTCGCGTGTTACCCCCTTACGTGCCTCTCTTAACGGAGGAGACCCAAGACTGCTTGCGGTGCAGCGTTAGCCTGAGCAAGTACAG
>CAZSPF010000061.1:5910-8414 GCA_964608695.1 uncultured Fimbriimonadales bacterium
GTGAAGTGTGTGATTTCAGCCGCGACGTCAGCATCTCTAATGGAGGATTCGGTTGCTATTAGATTTTCTCTTGCGACTCCAACCGAGCGGACGTTACTCTCAAGTACGTTTCGCTGGAATGAACCAATATTTCCGCGTAGTTTAGTGACATCAGCGATTGCAGAGTCAATGATTTTTATGGCATCTTCTGCCCCTGCAAGTGTGGTTACGTTGACTGTAGCCAGAGTTTCACCTGCTATGACACCTTGCCCTAACTGGCTAGACAGTATGTTGGCAAGTGACAGACTCACGGTTTGACCGGCATTAGCACCGATTTGGAATGATGCTGAGCCTGCCTCAATGCGACCTGCTTCTGCTGCTGCTCCGACAGCGTTTCCTTGCTCAGTGAGCAAAACATAGTTGCCGTAATTATCTGTTAATCGAAGTCCGCTATCTGTACCTCTACCGCCGGTGAATGTTACAGTTTGAACGCCGTTAGCAGTTGTAACAGTGATGTCAGCAGTAGCATTTGTTCCCTGAGCAGTAGTATTTCCTGCAGAATTTATTAACCCTACAGTGTCAGTGAATGAAATTTTCGCATTTTCACCATAGCCATTCGAGGTCATAACAACGTTTGTGCCATCAAACATAAATGTCACACCTGTTGCATTTGATGAGTTATTGAACTTTGTCAGAACTGTTCCCAATGTTTCTGTGCCATCAGTTTGGAAGGCGAAACCATTCACAACAAATGAGCCAGCGCCAAGAATGGTATTGAGACCATCTGTGCTCAAGTCAACATCGCCGGTAATAACGGCTTTAGTTGAGGCTTGTGTAACTTGAATCGTAACTGTTCCGCTTTGGTTAACAGGGAAGCCTGCAAAAGTGCCACCTATAACGATTGCAGCGTAATTTGCGGCATCTGTAACTGTGGAAACTATTCCTGCTGAGCCATCTAAGAGCTTCTTGTTTCCGAATTGTGTTTGCTGAGCAATTCGGTCAATAGATTGAATGATGGAGTTAATCTGGTTTTGGTTTGCTTGAATGGCGTTTTGATCTAACACACCTGTGTTAGCGCTTGCTACTGCAAGCCTTCGTGCGTCGTTTAAAAGCCTGCTGACCTCATCCAAAGCGCCTTCAGCAGTCTTTGCATAGTTAATGGCATCTTGGTTGTTCAAGAGCGCTTGCTCTAAACCTGCAATTTGCGCTCGAAGGTTCTCTGAAATAATGAGTCCAGCAGGGTCATCTGCGGCGGTAACGATGCGAAGGCCTGTCGAAAGCCTTGAAACAGACTTCTCGAACTCCGCAGTCGTACGGCCGAGGTTTCTAAGAGCGTTTAACGCTCCTAAGTTAGTATTCACGCGAAATGACATATACTCCTCCTTGAAAGGTTAGCGTGTGGGCGGAGAATCGCGGTGAGTTTGTTTGATTAGGCTTTCGCCTTTTTCAATTCGCCGCCCCATTTGAAAGTTTTTGCCTCCTTGGCTATTACTTCCAAGGTAGTTATTCCGGCTAGTAAGGATACGAGGATAAGTAAAAATACTGGGTTTTTTCAAATGTTTTTTATAGCTGCAATCAGCAGGAAAAGACGATTTTAAGCAGAAATGAACTACTGTGAGTGAAATTATCGAGCCATTTAAAATTAAGGTTGTCGAGCCTATTCGATTCACATCAACAGAGGAAAGGCAGGAAATCCTAAAAAGGGCTCATTACAACCCGTTTCTTATACACTCACAAGATATATTAATTGACTTATTGACTGATAGTGGGACAAGTGCAATGTCAAGTGAACAATGGGGAGCGTTAATGGTTGGTGACGAAAGCTATGCGGGCAGCAAGAGTTTTTTCAGATTTGAGAGCAAGGTAAGGGAAATAACAGGATTCAAGCATATAATCCCAGTTCATCAGGGAAGAGCGGCAGAAAGGTTGTTGTTTAGCCTATTAGGAGGTGCAGGGAAGTTTTTTCCTAATAACACTCATTTCGATACAACGCGAGCAAATATCGAATACTCAGGTGCAGCGGCAGATGACTTGGTAATTGAAGAAGGAAAAGATTTACAAAGCCCTCATCTTTTCAAAGGAAACTTGGATGTTGAAAAACTAAGAGACTATATAAAAAGCAAGAGCCCTGAGAATATTCCTGCTGTGATGATAACAATTACTAATAATGCAGGCGGGGGGCAACCTGTTAGTATGCAAAACATTAAAGAGGTTTCTCAAGTTTGCAAGGAATTTTCGATACCCTTTTTTGTTGATGCTTGTAGATTTGCAGAAAACTCTTATTTTATTAAGTTAAGAGAGAAGGGATACGAAAGCAAGACCCCCAAAGAAATCGCTCAAGAGATTTTCAGTTATGCAGACGGATGTACGATGTCATTAAAAAAAGATGGGTTCGGGAACATCGGTGGCTTTCTTGCTTTAAACGATGACAACCTTGCGGAAGATGCGCGCAACTTGTTAATACTTACTGAAGGCTTTCTGACTTATGGAGGTATGGCAGGAAGAGATTTAGAAGCGCTTGCAGT
>CAZSPF010000062.1:0-7766 GCA_964608695.1 uncultured Fimbriimonadales bacterium
AAAATGACAGAAAGTCTTTTAAAAGTTCAAAATGCTCTTTCCGAGGGTTCTGAAGTTAAAATCGTGACTTTCTCTGTTGATCCCGAAACAGACACGGTGGAGGTTTTGAAGAAATTTGCAGAAGACAAAGGCATTGATTCTCGGTACTGGGTGTTTTTAACTGGAGAGAAGAAGAAAATCTACGATCTGTCTTTAAATGGTTTTAAGCTTGGTGTATCTGATTCTGCGGCAGATCAGCCATTGGGGATACTTCATAGCGATCGGTTAGTGTTAGTGGGAAGGGATGGCTACGTGGTGAAGTATTACCACGGCACTCTGATTGACGATGTAGATGCACTTATTTCCGATGCATTAGCATTAGAGCAAGGAACAGAAACCGGTGCAAATTGAGGACATACCGGCAATGAACGCTGTTTTCAACTCCCTGAGTTCAGTTTGTTTGATAATCGGCTACATCTTTATTAGAAGGAAGGAAATCAACAAACATAGGTTTATGATGATGAGCGCTTTAGTGTTTTCTGTGCTTTTTTTAACCGGTTATCTGATTTACCATTACCAAGCAGGTTCAACGAAGTTTCAAGGGGAGGGTTTGATTCGTTCGGTTTATTTCACCATTCTCATTTCGCATACCACTTTGGCTGTACTCATAGTGCCGTTAGTGCTGGTAACCGTGATCCGCGCATTCAAAGGGAGATTTGAAAAACATAAAGCCATTGCACGTTGGACGTTGCCTTTGTGGTTATATGTTTCTGTGACAGGAGTGCTCATTTATTTGATGCTTTATAGGTGGTTTCCTTCGTCTTGACCTGTATAATTTCACCAGTTCTTGAGGACTTTGTGAAAAATTTCACAAAATCATGGGAAAACTCTTGACAATACAGTTGTATTGCAGGCTAACATCCTTGAGTTAAGGAAAGGGCATGCCACAAATCTTTCATAGGAGCAGCAACGTACTATCGAGGGCGTCTATTGTGTTCGGTATTGTACTGCTGATTTCCATTGTTCTGGTAGCCAATAACGTCACCCCTTATACACATACACTCAAAGTCGCGATTGACCAGCCTATTCCCTTTAGCCACATGCATCACGTAGAACAGTTGGGGATAGACTGCCGTTACTGTCACACGTCAGTGGAAAAAGGGCCTTTTGCGGGTATTCCTGCAACTGAGACATGCTACACCTGTCACAACCAAGTCTGGGTCAACAGCCCTTTGCTTCAGCCTGTTAGGGATAGCATTGCAACCGATGAACCCATGAGATGGAACCGGGTGAATGTTGTGCCGGATTTTGTTTACTTTGATCACAGTATTCACGTTGCTAAAGGTGTTTCTTGCTACACATGCCACGGACCTGTTAATCAGATGAATCTGCTCTATAAAGAGCATGCTTTTGAGATGAAATGGTGCTTAACATGTCATCGCAATCCTGAAGAGTTTATAAGAGAGCAACACGAAATCTACAACCCCAATTACAAACAGCCACGTGATAAAGATTTTGGCAAAGCACTCGTGGAACATTACGGAATCAATAAAGAGCAAATTACGAATTGCTGGGTGTGCCATAGGTAACAAAGAGGGAAAACGGATACATGTCTAAACACAATGACTCGACAAAGCTAAACCGTAAGGAACTGGACATTTCCACTCTGCGAGAAAAATTAAAAACTCGCGGAGGTAAAGCCGTTTGGAGAAGCCTCGAGGAGATTGCAGACACAGAAGAGTTTCAAGAGTTTGCAGAAAGAGAGTTCCCTAAAGAAACCGCACCATGGGCATCCTCTTTTGATAGAAGAGAGTTCATTAAGCTAATGGCGGCGTCAATGGCACTTGCCGGATTAAGCGCATGTCGCCCACAGTTTACGGAACGCATCGTTCCCTATGTAAAGGCTCCGGAGGACATGCTACCGGGCAAACCGCTTGAATACGCCACATCTCTCACGATGGGGGGGTATGCGTATGGCTTATTAGTCGAGAGTCATCAAGGAAGGCCTACAAAAATAGAAGGCAACCCGATGCATCCTGCGACTCTTGGTTCAACGGATGCATTTTTACAAGCATTGATTTTAGAGTTGTACGACCCGGATCGTTCGCAGTCTGTGATGCATTTGAACGTGCAAAGCACTTGGGAAAAGTTTATCGAAGCGGTACGCACAAGAATGGTGAACCATACTATCAATCAAGGCGAGGGCTTACGGTTCTTAACAAGTGCGACCACCTCTCCGAGTTTTATTTCTCAAATGGAGTCGTTCCTCCAAAGGCTTCCAAAAGCGAAGTGGTATGTATATGAACCTGTTTCCAGAGACAATGTCTTTTTGGGGACAGAGATTGCATTTGGAGAAAGACTGCAACCTGTTTATGATCTCACTCAGGCAGAGGTGGTTCTTTCGCTCGACTCGGACTTTTTGTTCGACGGTCCGGGAAGAGTGCGTTATGCAAGAGATTTTAGTTCACGAAGAAGAGTGCGTGCTTCAAACAAC
This sequence comes from uncultured Fimbriimonadales bacterium, assembly GCA_964608695.1. Lineage (GTDB taxonomy): Bacteria > Armatimonadota > Fimbriimonadia > Fimbriimonadales > ATM1 > CAZSPF01. The sequence goes on from CAZSPF010000062.1 coordinate 2,474, forward strand.
GAGCTGATGAATCGTTTATACGTAATAGAAGCCGGACTTACTATTACAGGTGCAACGGCAGATCACCGTTTAGCAGTTAAACCTTCTCATATCGAAAACCTTGCAAGAGAGCTTGCTGTGATTTTGGGGATCACGGGCGTAACTTCATCCGGAAAGGTAAGTGCACGGGAAAGGAAGTGGCTCGAAATAGCTGCACGAGATTTAGGCAGAGCTTCGAAGATGCAATCTGCGATTATCGTAGGTGATCATCAAACTCCTGTCACACATGCAATCGCTTGTAAGATAAACGCTGTTCTTGGCTTAGGTTCAGTTGTACATTACATTGACCCGCCTGAAGCGAAGGCTGGAGAGCATCTTAGCGGAATAAATGCTCTGGTTAATGAAATGCGAGCAGGTTCCGTAAGTTCATTAGTTATTGTTAATGGTAACCCCGTTTATAACGCACCTGCTGAATTAGATTTCGCAGGTGCGATGAAAGATGTAGAATTTATTGCTCATTTAAGTGACCGAATAGATGAAACTTCTTTGCTTAGTCATTGGCACATACCGTTGGCGTACGAGCTGGAGTCGTGGGGTGATGCGCGGGCATACGATGGCACAGCATCCATCATCCAACCCTTGATTCAACCTTTATTTGATGGTGTTTCACCGATTGAATTCATTTCTGCAGTTATAGGAATACCAAAGGATGGGTATGAGATAGTTAAAGAGTATTGGTCATCTCGCTTGGGAGGAGACGATTTTGAAAAAGCTTGGCGCAGATACTTGCATGATGGACTGATAGCGAACAGTGCATTTCCGGAAAAATCTGTCAGTATTCCGGAAATTTCACTTGAAAACTTCTATTCGAATAGTTCAGGAAGTGAAATAGAAGTTTCTTTCCGCCCTGATCCCAGTGTTTGGGATGGAAGGTATGCAAATAACGTTTGGCTTCAAGAGCTTCCCAAACCTTTTAATAAGGTTACTTGGGATAATGTTGCGATTGTAAGTCCAAGGACTGCTGAGAAATTTGGGATCGAATCTTTAGGAGTAGATTGGTGGGGAAGTGGTCGTCACTCGCCGGTGATTTCATTAAAGAAAGGGGGAGCAATAATTGAATCGCCGGTTTGGATTCAAGAAGGATATCCGGATGATGTTATTACATTAACATTAGGATACGGCAGAACCAATGCCGGTGAAAGAGCTATTCACAAAGCGGAGGATGGGATTGAAGCAATTGGCTATAACGCGTATAAACTCAGAGCTTCGGAAAGTTTTTGGACACTCACCGGAGTTGATATTCAAAAAACAAACAGGAACCACCGCTTAGCCACAACACAAATGCATCATTCCATGGTAGCAAAAGATCATGAAAGAAGATTTGTAATAAGTGACACCATTGAAGAGTTTCGACACCATCCTGAAGAAATAGTTCATAAGCATCAACCTCACCATGACGAGATTTCCATGTATCCGGATAGGGAATACAAAGGAAACGCATGGGCTATGGTAATTGATTTGAGTTTGTGTACGGGTTGTAACGCATGTGTTACAGCATGTCAAGCAGAGAACAACATAGCAGTGGTTGGAAAATATGAGGTGCTTCGCGGACGTGAAATGCACTGGATTAGAGTGGATTCCTATTTCGAAGGTGATTTGGATCACGTAGAAGCCCATCATCAACCCGTTCCTTGTATGCATTGTGAAAAGGCACCGTGTGAAGTTGTGTGTCCTGTCGCAGCTACGGTACATGGAGCAGAAGGTTTGAATGAAATGGTTTACAACCGATGCGTAGGCACAAGATATTGTTCTAATAACTGTCCATACAAAGTTAGAAGATTTAATTTTAAGCAATATTCCGATAACAAAACACCTTTAATTAAACTTCTCAACAATCCGGATGTAACTGTCCGTGGTCGTGGTGTAATGGAGAAGTGTTCTTATTGTGTGCAGAGAATTAACATTGCAAGAAAAACTGCTAAGAAAGAAAACAGAGAGATTAAAGATGGCGAAGTGGTAACTGCTTGTCAACAGGCGTGTCCCACAAAAGCCATTATTTTTGGAAACATGAACGATTCGAGCAGCGAGGTAAGTGCGGCGAGAAAAGAGCCTCATCACTACGGCTTGCTTCCTGAGCTCAATACTCGCCCGAGAACAACGTATCTTGCAAAAGTGAAAAACATTAACCCTGAGATGGCTGAAGTGTAAATATGTCAGAAAACATAGGATTACAAGAACGAGAGAAACCTGAGGTGATGCTGGAAGGTGAACACACCTACGGCACTATTACCGATAAAATCTCGTCGATTCCCCTTGCACAAGTACCACCAAGGCAGTGGTTCGCAACTGCGGCACTATCTTTCCTAGGGGTTGGTATTTTAGGCGTTTCTGTTTTGTGGTTGTTGTTAATCGGTGTGGGTATTTGGGGCTTAAACATTCCGGTTGGCTGGGCGTTTGATATTACAAACTTTGTTTGGTGGATCGGTATTGGACACGCTGGAACACTTATTTCGGCAATTTTACTTTTAATGCGACAGAGATGGCGAACTTCCATTAACAGGCTTGCAGAAACGATGACTCTGTTTGCAGTCATGTGTGCTGGTATGTTCCCGTTATTGCACCTCGGTCGTCCGTGGCTATTTTATTACTTGTTTCCATATCCAAATGCGCTTGCGATGTGGCCTCAGTTCCGAAGCCCGTTGGTGTGGGACGTGTTTGCCGTTTCTACATATTTCACGGTTTCGCTGGTGTTTTGGTATGTAGGTCTGATTCCCGATTTAGCCACACTTCGAGATAGGGCAAAGAAGAGAATCGGTCAAGTGCTGTCTGGGATGTTTGCTTTAGGGTGGAGAGGAGCAGCATCGCACTGGCACAGGTACGAAACTTTGTATCTCTTGCTTGCTGGTATTTCTACACCGTTGGTAGTGTCCGTACACTCGATCGTTTCTTTAGACTTTGCCGTTTCACTGCTTCCGGGTTGGCACACCACCATCTTCCCGCCATACTTTGTTGCTGGGGCGATTTATTCCGGTTTCGCTATGGTTCTTACTCTGGTTCTACCTCTGCGCTCGTGGTACGGGTTGAAAGACATGATTACCATGAATCACATCGACTGGATGGCGAAAATTATGCTGGCAACAGGTTTGATTGTGTTTTATGGTTACTGCATGGAAGCGTTCTATGCGTTTTATAGTGGGAATATTTATGAATGGTTCTTGTTAAGAAACAGAACAATCGGACCTTATTGGCCTTTCTATTGGGCGTTGATACTGTGTAACGGTTTAATTCCTCAACTGTTATGGTCTGGCAAGATACGAAGAAATATTGTTGTGCTGTTTATCATCACAATATTTGTGAACATAGGTATGTGGCTCGAGCGGTTCATTATTATCGTTACAAGTTTGCATCACGACTTTTTAACGTCATCGTGGAGCTTGTTCTCGCCAACGATTTGGGATATTGGTTTGTTCGTGGGGACAATAGGATTCTTTGTATTTGGAATGGTAGTTTTTTGTAAGTTCCTTCCCATGATTCCGATGTCGGAGATGAAGCATTTATTGCATACCTCGAAACATGAAGAACATGTGTCTGGAGGTGCACACTAATGCAAAAAACTGCACCTGTAGTCACTCACTTTGGAGTAATCGCACAGTTTAGCGAAGCGGAGGAAATTCTTAAAGCCGCTAAAGAGGCACGCGATTCCGGCTTTACGAAACTTGAGGCATACACCCCTTATCATGTGGAAGGTCTTGTTGACATTTTGGGGACACGTGATGATCGTGTTCCTTGGATTGTTTTTATTTGCGGAATATCAGGTGCAATATTAGGGTTTTTACTTCAAGTTTACGTTGCAGTCATTGATTATCCTATGAACGTAGGTGGCAGGCCTGATCTCAGTTGGCCTTCGTTTATCCCAGTTACTTTTGAGTGCGGAATACTTGCGGCGGCATTGGGAGGGCTGTTGGGCATGCTTTTCTTAAATGGCTTGCCAAGACCGCATCATCCGCTTTTTGATGTTGACGGTTTTGAACAAGTTTCAAAAGATAAGTTTTATCTTTGCGTAGAATCGAATGACCCGAACTTTGATGTGTCTCGCGTGAAAGATTTCTTCCAGAACGTCGGTGCGGAAGATGTGAAGGAGGTGTTCGAATGAAACATCTTCTGAAATTCGCGTTAAGCGCTTGTTTGCTTGTGGGGGTAGTGATTCTGGCAAGTTGTCAACGTGATGACATGTGGGATCAGCCTAAAGAAAAAGTGCTCGGAGAAAGCGGGTTCTTTAGGGATGGCATGTCTTCGAGATTACCTACTTCGGGAACGGTTGCACGCGGAAAACTTAAAGAAGATGAGCATTTACATGAAGGCATGGTGAATGCAAATTATGCTGATAGTTTCCCGTTTGAAATTACGAAACAGGTTTTGGAAAAAGGGAGAGATAGATACAACATTTTTTGTTCTCCATGTCATGGAAGGACAGGTTCCGGTACAGGAATGATTGTTTTAAGAGGCTACAAACAGCCTGCAGCATTTCGAGATTCTCGATTGCTGAATGCCCCCCCAGGATATTTTTATTATGTGTTAACACAAGGGTACTCACAGAAGAATGCACTCGTGCCTTCTCAGCTTCAAGAAATGATCCAAGAGGATGATCTCGTTCATCCTCCCATTACAAAACATTTAGATGATATCGAGCGTTGGTCGGTAGTGGCATACATCAAAGTTCTGCAAATAAGTCAGACAGGCACTATCAACGACGTACCACAAGAAAAGATGGGCGAACTCGACGGAAATCGCACACAGGAGAGGAAGAATGGAGCGCACTAATTCGTCATATGGAAATCTCCTAATTGTGGGGGGGGTATTGGGGATTGCAGGACTTGCTGGAGTGTTTTTCGGACATACATCCGGTCAAGGAAATGGTTTTGAATCTTATTTGTTTGGGTTTGTGTTTTGGATGGTGCTCACAATCGGGTGTTTAGCCCTTGTGGTGTTAAAGCATGCCACGAAAGGCGGTTGGGGTAATACAGGATTACGCATTTGGGAAGCGGGCTCGAAAAATATGCCGCTTATGGCACTTTTGGTGATTCCTATTATCTTTTTCGGATTAAAAGAACTTTATCCTTGGATGAATCAAGAGTTAGTTGCGAAGGATAGTGTCCTGCAATGGAAAACCAAATATTTGGAGCAAACGTGGTTTATCGTACGCACAGTCCTTTATTTTGCTTCTTGGATTCTCATCATGACGGTTCTCAATAGACTTTCCGCAAAGCAAGACGAGAGTGGTGACAACAGTCTACTTGGAAAGAGAATGACATAC
>CAZSPF010000062.1:7776-8039 GCA_964608695.1 uncultured Fimbriimonadales bacterium
GTATTTGCGGTGTTGTTTGTGCTTACTAATACGTTTGCAGTGACAGACTGGGTGATGTCATTAGAAAAACATTGGTATTCGATGATTTTCGGATTATTAATGACGGTAAGCGGTGCACTTGCTGCATTGTGCGTGGCACTTATCATCCTTGTTAATAGTTATAATAAGGATGCCTATAAAAAGTTTATCAACTTTAAAACTTGGCGTGATTATGGAAATCTTTTGTTTACGCTATTAGTGCTTTGGACGTACATGGCTTTTTC
>CAZSPF010000063.1:0-2797 GCA_964608695.1 uncultured Fimbriimonadales bacterium
AAATCCGAAAATCATACCTTTTCATTTCAAACTCCTCATTTGAACAGATAAAATGCAATTAAACATACCTAAATTTGCACACAAAAAATCCGAGCACCTTTCGGCACTCGGATGATTTTTCTTACCGCTAAGATTTTATCTCAGCAATTTTAAGCTGCCTTAGACTTTGTGTACTTGAATGACCAAGTTCTCCAAGGTCCGTGGCTTGAGCCCTTGTAGTATGCAGCTCGATATTCGATGGTTTTCCAGTTCGATTTTCCAACAAAGTGAACAAATGGCCACTTACTGCCTTTGTGAAGGCTTTGCCATCTGCCACCGTTTACTCGAAACTGAACCCATACGTTCTTCCAACTAAAGCCACTCGTGGATGACCCTCTATACTTATAGGGACCTGAGTATCCAATGGTGACCTGCCCGTTCCTGCCCCAATCGAATGTCATATTCGGATAAGGGAATGAAGTGGCCGGTTTTGAAACTGAACGTCTGGACTTTGTTCGTGATCGTTTTGGTGTACCGCTTGAATACCCGTTTGTGCGCCCAGATGTACTTGAACTCGGGTATGTAAAACCGAATTGAGAAGCCATCGAGGGCGTGAAATACGGATTTTTTGATACTGACTTGTAAAAAGAGGAAACCCAAGCCTTGGCATTGTTCACGAAGAACTTCTGCGCAGGTGACCAACCTTTCGCATAACTCTTATATGACGAGTACATGCTGTTGAAGCCGACCCAGTTGCTATAAAAGTTTCGGAAATAGTTGTAGTCTTTGCTCGAGTAACCGAGTTTTTTCCAGTTCTTTGAATATGCTGACGCGAACTTCTTGAACCAAGTGTTGAACTTAGCGTCAGATGTCGGATAAGGTGTTTTAGAAGCCAATTGGCACCTCCCAGTGTAATTTTCCTTATTTGTTCTGCCCTAAATTGCTTTATGACAGACTGTTAGATTTTCGGGTTTGAACTCAAGAATCTTTAGAAGACTGGTAGACTTTTTGGGTGTTTCGGCTATTTCGTCTATACAAAGAGTTTGTTCGTTCAAGTTTAAGACGTGAAGCGTCATTTCGAGTGAACTTCATTAGCAAAGTACTGGAAAACGCGGTTTGGATGGGTTTTTTTCTGCTGATTGTGCTTGTTTTGTATTACAACACAGACTCAATTGCAGGATGGACGAGAGGTGATGCTTATATCCTCACAGCTACGACTTTTCTTCTTTGGGCACTAGTCCGTGCCCTTTTCTCATTAAATCTCATGGAGATACCTGAAAAAGTGCGAAAAGGCTCATTAGACTACGACTTAGTCAAGCCTGTCGACACTCAGTTCCTTGTGAGCTTTAGAAAGTTTAACTTCGACGAAATTGGAAGCCTCGTCGTTGGGTTTGTGCTTGTTTGGTTAGGTGTAAGAATTGGAGGCTATTCGCCAGCACTATGGCATGTTGGGGAGTATTTGCTTCTTTTGGGATGTGGAATAGTCATTTTCTATGCCTTTGACTTGTTCATCATGACACTTGGGATTTGGTTAGTGAGAGTTGAAAATCTATGGGCGTTGTCTGAACAAATTATAGGAATAGCACGTATGCCTCTCGAAATCTTTGGTATGGGTGTGAGAAGAGTTCTAACTTATGTGGTGCCACTTGCTTTCTTAGCATGGGCACCTTCGAAGGCTCTTATGGGGAGTTTAAATGTCAGCCTTATTTTTTGGGGAGTGGCTTGGGCTGTTTGTGCCCTTGTGTTCAGTAGGCTGTTCTTCCGGTTTGCATTAAGACATTACACCAGCGCGAGTTCCTGAAGAGTTTTTCGGTAGACTTGTGCATTAACCAATAAAATTATGAGCAGACAATATGAAGGTTTTGAAATAGATCCAAAAACTCGTGCACGCCTTGTGCGAGTCATTATCATCGTTCTGATTTTACTAACAATTTTTGCATTCGGCGCATCGTTACTTCGTCTTTACACTAATTACATTTGGTTTTCAGTTGATGCAGAAGCACCAGAGGTATTTTTAGTTGAGTTTCGCACAAGGTTGTTACTATTTGCAATTGGTTTTGTTTCAATGACGATCCTTTTTGCGATTAATCTCAAGTTCGCACTCTCAGCATTAGCAAGTATGCGACGAATCCCAATGGTTCTTGCAGATGTTTTTGTACAAGGTTTTTTAGATTGGTGTGATAGAAATTCGAAAAGAGTTATCAAAGTTGGCGGTTTCATCGCCGGATTACTATTTGGGCTGTCTCTAGCAGGTGCTTGGGAAAAATGGTTGCTATTTTCAAACGCAATTGAGTTTGGTAGAAAAGACCCCCTCTTTAATAACGACTTTGCATTTTATGTTTTCCGATTAGACTTTTATCAAAGTATTGTTTCTTGGCTTATGTCCGTTTGGTTCTTCTCTTGTGTAATCGCTGGCGTAGGCGCATTTTTGGCATTGGCAATCAGCACAGCCCAAATGAAAATTGCTATTCCGCAAATATCCAGAACTCATTTGAGCATTCTTGCAGGAGTTGGGTTTATTCTTTTTGCATTACAAGTTTGGTATGGAAGATTTGACGCACTTTCCACAACAAACGTGAAGTTCACCGGTGCAGGTCATGCAGAGTTACAAGCAATCACGATGAAAAACATTGTTGTTGTATTGCTTGTTATTAGTGCAATTATCGCAATTATCAATATAAAGAAATGGCCTGCATTTATTGGAATAGGAGCATCAGCAGGTGTAACTATTTTGATTTACCTTTTAAGTGTAATCATTTATCCCTCTATTGTTCAAACTTATCAAGTCAATCCCAATGAATTCCGTATGCAACAACAA
>CAZSPF010000063.1:2828-7284 GCA_964608695.1 uncultured Fimbriimonadales bacterium
CAACTCGATGGGCATACGCCTTAGATAGGATTGAAGACAGGAAGTTCAACATTGTTACAAATCCCGACCCAAGTGTCCTGAAAAATCATCCTACAACACTGAAAAACATGCGGTTATGGGACCCATTTATTTTACAAAGAAATATAGAAATCCAACAAGCATTAAGAGATTATTACACTTTTCAAGATATCGATGTAGACAGATACGTGATAAATGGTGAACAGAGGATGGTGATGATTGGGGCGAGGGATTTGAGTGTTAACAAGCTTGATCCGGCACGCCGCAGTTGGCAGAACTTAAGGCTGCAGTACACACATGGCAACGGAGTTGTTGCAGCTGCCGTTAACACTGCAACTCCTGAAGGGATGCCGATCTATTTTTTGAAAGACGTCCCCCCCTTAGGGGTTCCTGAAATGAACGTTACTCAATCAAGAATTTATTACAGCGATTTAGTTGACGAAAACGGAATACCATCCGACAGGTATGTTTTCGTACGTACCAGAGTTCCTGAACTTGATTACAGTCCAACCGGTGACGCTGAACACAGATGGGAAGGAGACGGAGGCATACCAATTAGTTCCTTCTGGCATAAATTTGTATTCTCTATTGTATTAGGCGACAGAGACTTGTTTTTTAGTAATGATATAACTGAAGAATCGAGACTTTTATGGAGAAGGGGCATTCGCGTAAGAGCAGCCAGTATCTTTCCATTCTTAATGTTCGATAGAGACCCTTATGTTGCCATCATAAACGAACGTTTAGTATGGATAATGGATGCATACACTATTGCAGAAAATGTTCCCTATTCTGAAATCACGCGAGTAGGAAGAAGAACCATTAATTATATTAGGAACAGTGTAAAGATAACAATTGACGCATACACTGGAGAATGGAATGCTTATATCACTGAGCCGGATGATCCTGTCATTCAATGTTATCAAAAAATCTACCCCAAGCTATTTAAATCTTTTGATGAAATGCCAAAAGAAGTCATTTCACATCTGCGATACCCCGAAGATATCTTCACTATTCAAACTGCCGTATTGGAAAGGTATCACATTACAGAACCATTAACATTTTATCGCGGAGAAAACGCTTGGGAAGTGCCCACACAAACAGGTGCAGGCAACCAGGGTGTGCGAATGTCTCCTTATTACGTACAAATTAAACTTCCTGATGAAGATAGGGACGCTTTCATGTTAATGCTTCCCTTTACACCGGTAGGAAGACCAAATCTATCAGGATGGTTAGCGGCACAGTGTGATCCTGACGATTACGGAAAAATGATTCTGTATCGCTTCCCTCGTGATCGAACAGTATTCGGTCCCGAGCAACAAGAAGCAAAATTAGAAGCACATGCTCCACTTAGTAAAGAGATAACTTTGTTAAGCCAAGTGGGGAGCAGAATCATTTCAGGAAATTTGCTTGTAGTTCCTGTTGGTGATTCGGTTATTTACGTTAAAACATATTTCCTCGAAGCTTCGCGCCAAAATATTCGTGCGATCCCTGAATTAAAACTAGTAGCAATAATTTTTGGAGACAGAGTTGTACATGCTTCTTCCTACACCGAAGCACTCGCAATGGTTATGGGAGACATACAAGAAGCAAGCACAGTAGCAGGTGAGGAAATTTTAGACGAAGCAACATCCGAGCAACCGCGAGCACAATCAGCAAGAGATATTGCAATCGAAGCCTTACGTATCCTTGATGAAGCAGAGCGTGCATTACAGCAGAACGACTGGAGCAGATATGGCGATGCGCAAAAGCGATTAAAACAACTCCTTGAGCGAAATTCAGGGGGGGGACAGGATTAAATGCCGGAAACCGCTAAAGCAACAGAACTGCGCATTAACATACATGGACTTGCACTACCAAGCGGTATCAGAATTGCGGATGTCAATCTCATTTTCCCACAAATTGCGCTTCAATTTTCTCCGTTTATGGTTCCTGAAGGAACACGTGTAAACGCATCAATTGTTGTTTCCGCTTCTGATATACAACAATACCTTAACCAAAAGAGGCCGGGAGGAATTTCGAATTTTCGAGTTACAACTGATAATGGAAAAATTCAAATTGTGGGGCAAGCGAAGGTTCTAATACCTATGGAAATCGGAGCGGAAGGAGTGTTAAATTATGAAGATGGGAAATTGAACTTTGTCCCATTACGTGCTGAAATCGCAGGTGCAAAAGCACCTGATGGATTGGTAAAAGATCAGATTGATAAAATAAATCCGATTTTTGATTTAACAAGTTTACCGCTTACTGCTGATGTAAAATCCATTGAAATCGGAAACGGTGAAATAAATTTGGAGGGATCTGTTGTTTTAACAGCACCTATTCCACGAATAGAACCATAAAGGGAGATTCATGATTCAAAACAAAACAATACGAATAGGACACAGCCCCGACAGCGACGATGCATTTATGTTTTGGGGCCTCGCAAAAAACAAGGTTGAGACTCAGTTTGAATTTGAACATATTTTAAAAGATATTCAGACACTTAATGAATGGGCAATGGAAGGAAAACTTGAAACGACAGCAATATCAGTTCACGCTTATGCCTATGTTGCAGACAAATATGCACTCTTAAGGCATGGAGGTTCTTTTGGCGAAGGGTACGGCCCGATGATTGTTGCAAAAAAGAGCTTGTCGCGAGAAGAGCTAGAGCAAACCACTATTGCAATTCCGGGAAAACTTACTAGTGCGTTTCTGCAATTAAATCTTTATATCGAAAATCCACAATATGAAGTTCTGCCCTTCGACGAAATCATAGACGCTGTAAAAGAAGGCAAATATCAAGCCGGTTTAATCATTCATGAAGGGCAACTTACATGGGAACAAGAAGGTTTGGTATGTGTGGCAGACTTTGGAAAATGGTGGCATGGAGAAACAGGCTTGCCATTGCCTTTGGGAGTAAATGTAGTGAGGAAAGATTTAGGTGAAGAAACCATAAATGAAATCAACCGTGTGATGAAAGAAAGTATCAAGCAGTCATTGGAAAATAGAAAAGAAGCGTTGGAGTACGCACTTCAATTTGGGCGAGGTATTGACGAACAAACGGGTGATGAATTTGTGGGAATGTACGTAAATGAACGCACACTCGATATGGGTGAGGACGGTTTAAAAGCCATCCGTTTACTTTTGCAAAAAGGCGCAGAAATCGGGTTAGTGCCGGAAGTCAAAATTGAAGTTGTGGAGTAACTTATTTTCATACAGTTTGTGTATCTTTATTTTTTATCATTTCTAATTGTTTCAAACAGCATGCACGCGATCTCGCACGAATACGATTAATGTATGTGGCTCGCTCATTCGGCGAAAGTGCTCCTCGTGCATCAAGGAGATTAAAAACATGCGAACATTTCAATGCATAATCGAATGCGGGGTAGATTAAAGATATCGGGATATCATGTTTATCTTTAGGTTTTGCATGAATCGAAGGACGCCCTAACTCTTCGTCCCAGTAGGCACTGGTTTCTATAATGCGCTTACTTTCATTTTCAAACATTTCGAAAAGTTTAAACAACATTTCAGTGTCTGCAACTTCGAAATTATAGATATTGTTTTGCAACTCCAAATCGAAATCTACCTCTTTGTAAGAAACACCGTTACCCCATTCCAAATCTTCCCAAAAACTGTGTCCTTGATTTAGCATCAAGCAAAGTCTCTCCGGACCGTATGTAATTTCCACACTAATGGGATTCAACTCGATTCCGCCCATTTGCTGAAAAAACGTAAACTGCGTGATTTCTGCTCCATCAAGCCACACTTCCCATCCTACTCCGCTTGCGCCCATGCTTGGTGACTCCCAATCATCCTCCACTAACCTTACATCATTCTTTTTCACATTAAAACCAATGGCGTTCAAGGAACCCATGTAAATGTCCACAATATCGTCCGGACTAGGCTTGAGCACAACCTGATACTGATAATACCGCTGGCTGCGCATAGGGTTGCGCGTATATCTGCCATCCGCAGGTCTTCTGCTCGGCTGAACGTAACCCACATTCCACGGGTCACTCCCAAGACACTTTAGAACAGTAGCAGGATGCATTGTTCCCGCTCCCATCTCTACATCATAAGGCTGAAGGATAATGCACCCTTGCTTAGACCAGTATTCGTTGAGTGTCGAAATAAGTTCCTGAAATGTCATTACCTGTAATTTTACTGGAAGCTGTATCAAATTTGTTCAGAACCGCTGATTAGCAGGTTTACTATCAGTACTTTCATTAGTTCTTTATTAAAAATTTGCAATTACATCTCTTGGCATTGTGTGTGCATTTTCAAAACTTAATGAGGTTTTACATGAAGGTATATTTACTGAAAACTCTAACAGGTGTTTTTTTGTTGTTTTCTGTTTTTTCCATATTTGCAAATGATTTACTATCTTATGAAGCACGTTCTGCAGGAATGGGAGGAGTAGGCAACAACGAAAAAAATCGTCCTTCTCAAATTAAGG
>CAZSPF010000064.1:0-2486 GCA_964608695.1 uncultured Fimbriimonadales bacterium
GTTCGGGCTGTTTTTCCGGCTCGATCTGCCGTTTTCCGTAAAAAACCTCCATCTTTTCGAACTGTTTATCCGTGAAAAACACGATGCGCACGTTGCCGTTTGGCGGGATATGGTGCTTGATACGCTTCTTGTGAACCTCCGCATTCTCAAGGCTGGGGCAGGGGCGGGCATACACGCTGTATTGAAGCATTAGATAGCCGTTATTCAGGAGTTTCTTTCTAAACCGAGCGTACTCCTTGCGCGCCTGCTTGGTGTCTACAGGCAGATCGAACATTACAGCAATCCACATTCTTCTGAAGCCTCCTAAATAGCCCATTAGGTTCTATTGTTCATAAAGTTCCTCCTCTCCGACATCAGTATTTTCACCAGGTTTTTCGAAAAGGCACTTTGGAACAGAGAGTTTTAGAGATTCCCTTGTTATGCATTTCCTTGCACTTGCGGCGTAAAAAGGAAGAGCGGTCATAAACGGGTATCTCTTCCCTTCATATTCCAGCCATTCCTGAGTGAAAGAAAGGATTTCGCGTTTTGTGGCAGGATTCAGTTCGAGGTCGTCTCCTTGTGTTTTCCAAATCTCATAGACTTTGAAATCTACGAGGGGCCTGAGAGGCTCGATAAAATCATCCACCGGACAGAAAGAGTTGTATTGATTGCTGTGATGAATGCCCAACGCGGGATGCAGCCCCGCACCCACAATGGAGCGAGCGACACACGCGCGAAGAACGGCATAACCATAATTTAAGAGAGCGTTTATTCCGGGTTCAAATCTTTGTCTCTTAAAATCTTCACCCCATAAAAGGTCAAAATAAAGTTTCGCCGCGACACCTTCTATGTTTTCCGGGTCGCCGCTTTTTACTTTTTTGCTGAGGTTATCGAGCCTTCTGAGTCTTGGATTTATGTTTTTTATAAGTTCTGACTGTGCTTCGATTTTTGCCTGTATAATCTTCTGCCAAATTCGCTTTTTTGTGACTTCCGGCATTTCTATTTGCTGGTTTAAGGTTTTTGTGTGCACACTGTATGCATCGAACGGAACAAGCATAGCGGACGGCATGTGTTTCATGTCACAGATTACAACTGCAGTGTTGTTTTCAACTAAAGCAGTCATGATTTGCTGCGTGTAAACAAGTGAATGATTATCGAGAATGAGCACACCCAAATCTTCAATAGGAACTTTCCCCAACACTTCACCCTGTTTTTCGATAACAAGCTGCTGATGTTTTATAGTCAAAAATGCAGGACTGGAGATTTCGACGACTCTGCTAATCATAACTTGGCGATATGTTTCCTAATGGATCGATTTCTACCTTAACACCTATTAATGTATTGGGTGTTCTTCTTAACACTGTTTCTGTATCTTTCTCGTCTACTCTAGTAGTTTCATGCTTCCTCAGAACGACCACGTTATTAGTCGCTGCAAGTTTCTGCACTCGATAATATTCTTTTTTTCCATTTTCCTCAACTTCCACCATGTCATTCGCACAAAGGCTCATGATAAACTTCCAATTAGGACCATGATCTTTTTGCACGATAGGAACTTTTAACATACGAGCGCGTCTTACAGCTTCATAAGTTGTAACGAACACTCCTTTTCTTTGCCCCTCCTTCCACTTCTTGCCTTCTTCATCTGTGTGTTCATTAATACACTCCAAAATCTCCACATGATGATTATTTCCAAATGGATGATATTTATATATGTTTCCGTTTTCATCTTTTATGCCCAATAATGAATCAAGTTTTTTGTTGTCGAAGAGCCTCACTCTTTTCACAGGTTGTTGTTTTCCATATTTGTTTGTGATTAAGATAGGATTATTTTCGTTTCCCAGTGCCTCTTTGATGTTTCCGTTGTGTTGTTTAATGCGTTCCTGAACAAGAGTGCGAATCTTGTCATCAATGATCCTTTCGATTTCTCCCGGTGTTAAATCGCCGTTGAGCGGTTTGCGATAAGCAAATACAAGATTTTTGGTTTTCGGATGCGTGATTAATCCATAGGCAGTGTCTTCATGCAGCGCCCCCGATAGTTTTCTTGTAGGGACATGTGAAACAATGATTGATTTTATGTTTTGTTCAACTTCATTTCTGAATCCTTGCCATGGTTCCGGTAAAGAGATTTTTATGCCGGAGATTTGGTTTCTTAAACTTAAACTGCCTCCCTTCGCTGTGAGACGTGAGAGTTTTTGGAATAATCCTCTGGAAATGCAAGCAATGACAATGGCATCAATAGCATGATGTCTGTGATCGTCTCTATATTTTTCTTCACCGTCTTCGTCTCCAAGAACTGAGTTCAATCCCCACTTATGTCTTAATGCGGCGGTTGCTTCTCCTTTTATCAGCTGTACGTTTTCATTGCCCACCAATGAAGCGAGATAATCTTTTGCTAATCTGCAGATGTACCTTGTATCGTTTAATTGTTTAGAAACGAAATCGTCGAATTCGCTTAACTTTTCAAGTTCAAAGAGGCGTTTTTTTCGGGGATGCATGTCGGGCATATT
>CAZSPF010000064.1:2524-6878 GCA_964608695.1 uncultured Fimbriimonadales bacterium
CCGGATTCGAACTGTAAGATTGATAAGGTGTTTGATTTTTCTTCACCATACGATTTTCAGCCGCTATGCACAACGTTTTATTTTTAAATGAGTCGTCAAGGCATAGCGTGTAGGGGATGATGTGCTCGATATCAACGTCTTCACTGACAAGCATTTCCAGACTAATTTCTTGACCTGTATACGGACACATGCCGCCGCATTCCTTCCACAATCGGTATTTAATTTTATCTTCGCGTGTGGGGTTTTGAATGCCGAGCTCTTTTAGTTTTTGTTCCGCTTCTTCATTAAGTTTTTCATTTTTCCTTATGGATTTTTGCAAGTCTTCTTTTTGCTTTTTGCTAAGTTTCATGTCGCGTGCCATTTCCACACGAATGATGTCGGGCTTTCCAAAGCGTCGTACTACCGCATTCACAACCTTTCTGAGTTCTCTTATTGCTTTATTTACAACAGGGTTTCTTGCATCGGGAGTTTCAGGAAGAAGATCGTATATGATTTTTTCTTTTTGGTCTGTTCTTTGATAACCTGCTGATTGAAATGAATCGTGATAGTTCATCCCTTTTTTCAAGTACGGCATGATTTTGCATATGGCTTTTGCACTTAGATTCATAGTGCCGGGAGGAGGTTCAATTTTGGAAACCTCATAGGCTTCTTTAGCCGTTAGTCCATACCTTCTTTTTAAACTTCTTATCAACGAGTCCTTTCGAGAGATGGTAAGGATATCTGTAACTATTTTTCTTTCTGTTATTTCTTCAAGAGGCCATTTATCAGGTAAGGCTTTTCGAAGTTTTATTCTTGTGATGTTTCCTATGAGTTTTTCTTTACCCCCTCTTCAAGATTGATAGTCATTAGATTTTTGTCTTTAGGAAGTTTCAATTTTATACGGAAAGAAGACCATGACATAGATTCCTGCTCTTGCAGAAGTTCGTAAATCGTTGTTTTTTCATCTGGTGTTAAAGGTCTTTCTGTTCTGGTTGTTAAGTCTTTTAATTTGATGTTGTTTAGGTCTTGCCAGATTCGGAAATCTTGCGAGATAGTTAATCCTTTCATGGCTCTTTTTCTGGTTGGCTCGAATTCACAACGTCCAATTAAAAACTTTTGAATTTTTAGAGGTCTTTGGTGGAAGATTGCAGAGTGGATTTGTGTTTTAATAGAGTCAACAAGGATTTGCGGATAATGTTTTTTCTGAGTTTCCCATATTATTTCGAACTCATGTTCGTACATAACACGAGATGTGTGCTGGCAACGGACTTTATTTCCGTTTTCGTGTTGCATTGCGAGGGAGTTAGAACCTAAATCAACACCTAAAATGATTTTTTTCATGAATTTGCCCCTTGACAAATGGAATTATCTATGGTATTATACGGGCGTTTTACCTAATCGGAACTGTGTCCGCATCTGCAATAAGAAGCGATGCTTCGCAGGTATTCCTCGAAAGGGGTAACGAAGGTCACGATGAAAAGGACCAAACTTAAAGCCTCCCTTTGGGCGGGCTTTTTGCTTTTTTTAATACATGGTTTTTACAATAAAACGCTGCATGTGTCCGTCCTTACCTTCAAAAGGAGCATGTTTCCACGACATCCCTCCTCTTTCCGTCATGCGGATTTCGGGGAAAATTGAACTCAAATAAGCGTAAAGTGAAGTATAGTAAACATACAGGTGAACCAAGATGAGTGAAACGGTTGGATTAACTACCACGAAGGCGCCGTTTATCGAGGAAGCGAAGGCTTCCGGGCAGATTTACATCGAACAGCCCTACCATCTGTACAGTGAAGAGAATCAGGAGACATGGCGTCGGTTGTTCGCCCGCATTAAGCCGCGCTGGGAGAAATATGCCCATCCGAAGTTTATGGAAGGTGTGAACAAACTCGCGCTTGACCCGCACAACGTTCCCCACCTCTCTGACATCAACAAGTTTCTAGAGCCGTTAACGCGATTCAAGGCGAAGGCGGTGAGCGGCTACGTTCCCGCTTACGTGTTTTTCGACTGCCTGCGCATGCGCGATTTCCCCACCACCATCACAATCCGCGACGGAAGCAAACTCGACTACCTTCCCGAACCTGATATCTTCCACGACGTCGCCGGTCATGTTCCCATGCACACCGACACGATGTTTGCAGACGTACTGGTGCGCTTTGGTGAAGTGGCGCGCGAAGCCGCCATCCACGCCCAAGAGATTGAAGACGAAAGCGAACGTGTACGCATCGTGGAAAGCATCATCAAGGCGATGGCGCGGTTCTTCTGGTTTACCATCGAATTTGGCCTGATGAAAGACGCAAAACGCGGGATTTGTGTTTACGGAAGCGGACTTTTGAGCTCTTACGGCGAGATCGAGCACTGCATCGAATCACCTGAAGTTCAGCGATATCCGTTCCAGCTGGAATGGGTGATAAACCAGTATTTTGAAATTGACCACTACCAGCCGTTGCTGTTCATCGTGGACTCCTTCGATCATTTGTTTGACGAAGTCGGGCGATTGGAGGCATGGATGAAAGAGGGCAAACTGAACAACGTTTCGCCCGGCGAACCGCTGGTGAACGAGGAGGACTTGAAATCATTCCTCCACGCACTCGAGGGTGCGCGAGTTTGATAGAGCCTATTTTTTGAACCTGTGGGTTTTGACAGTTGAGGGGCGAATGAAATGACCGATAACTTAAAAAAAACAATGATGAGGCGAGGGTTTACATTGATGGAGCTGCTGGTGGCGATGGCGATAATCGCGATTTTGGGTGCGCTGCTGCTTCCGATAGTTCAGCAGGTGAAACTGAAAGTGTATGCCTTTGGCGCAAGCAGTAACTTGAGACAGATTGGGGCGGCGTGTCTTGTATATCGTGGAGATTACGACCATTACTTCCCCGTTCCACAGTGGGCTTCTCCTGATGACCCGGCTGACATCAACCAAGACGGCGTTCTGGAATGGTGGGAGAAGTTAGTACCGTATGTGAACGATTTGCGCGTTTTCCGTGCGAGCGTGGACATGACCGACCCTAAGAAACGGCCAAGTAGTTTCGCCGCAAACAGTTGGTTTGATTACACGATTTCTGAATCGCAGGTGGTGGACGGCACAAGCTGCATTTACGCCACACAGAGAGCGGAGTTGTTTGAGCATGACTTCATCGAGTGGTGGAACTGGCAAGGCGGTATTTGGCCTCCTGACAAGGAGATACCTCCGATAGATGCGGCGGCTAAAGAGGTCGCCATCACACGGTATGCCGGCTTCAATAATTATCTCTATGTAGACAACCACGTGAAAGCGAAGGTGTTCGAGAATACTTGGCTCAAGCGGGTTGAGTGGTGGCCTGCGGCACCAAACGACGAGTATTAAGTTCTTTTTGTTACCCAAAGGTCACTATAAGGAGGAAATGAGATACGATTTTCGGGTGAAATTCGTATAACTTTTCATACAATAACGAGGTGAAAACTATGAAACGACAAATATTTTTCTTAGCAGCATTGTTGATGGTTCCGACATTTACCGATGCTCAAAACACACACCTGTTGCGCATCAACATGAAAAAAGGGCAAACGATTCGACAGGAGATGAAAATAACGCAAATGCCTGGTGCAGCTACGGGCGGAAAGGCGACAAACATCACCATGATCATGGTGATGAAGCAAACCTGCACCGATGCACAAAAAGACAAGTTTACGATTGTGAGTGAGATGGAATCTGCAAGAGCAACCGGCGGAACACCAGAAATGAACAAAATGATTACTCAACAATTGCAAAGCGCGATAGGGCAGAAAGAAACAATGACGATAGACTCTCGCGGTAATCCAATTGGTGCAAGTGCAGGAAAGGCGGGTGGATACTACGGATATCCGAAAGACGCCGTGAAAGTCGGGCAGAGTTGGACTACTAATGTGAATCTTGGCAATTTAGGTGCTGGAGCGGGTTCTGTTAAGTCCACTATGAAACTATTAGGTGTAGAAAGAGTGAACAATCAGAATTGCTTCAAAATCAGCATGAACCTTTCTTCGTCCATGCAAAACGTTACCGTCACAGGTAACGGAACAATCTGGGCGCGTACGTCTGATGGAATGCTCGAAAAAGGAAATGTGAAAACCACAACAAACGTAAAAGGACAAGGTCAAGGTGCTGGAATGAATATTTCAGGCAACATGGAAATGAAGCGACTTTAGTTTTCATCAGTTATTTTCTGAAGAGGCCAAGCGTCATATTGACGCTCGGCTTCTTTTGTTAAATTGTTCATTTTTCTTAGAGTGTTGCTTTGGTATACGAGCCCGATATTATTTAAGTAATCGTTTCCAATAAAAGATTGTGTTGATCTGAGAAGCATGTCGTAAAGAACACCCAATTGACTACCGCCATAAATCGCACAAAATTCTTTTATTC
>CAZSPF010000065.1:0-6770 GCA_964608695.1 uncultured Fimbriimonadales bacterium
TCACAGCGTCGTGGTGTTTGTCCCGATGTTCATCGGCTGGGCATGGCTGCTGAGCCGGTGGTCTTTCACGCCAGAACAAGCCTTCGTTCTTTTCGGGATCACCGGCACTTTGGCGGAAAGCCTCACTTTTGGTCTGCAAAACTTGCTGAATTGGGGCTTTTGGATGTGGGTCTACGGATTGATGATTTACCTTCCGGCTTATGCCTGCGCGCAAGGCAAAGCCCCAAAATCTCCCGGATTAGGCGCAGTTCTCTTGACGCAGTGTGTGCCGGTACTGGTCGCGCCCGTGGCTCTGGTGATTCATTCTGTCCACCCCACCCAAATCCACTTCCCACCTATTCAGGAGTAGGATAGTTTGACATGGTATGAATTTAGTGCCTGCAAGAGTTTTCACATCCCTCAACACTCGCAGTGTTGAGGGTTACAATCAAGCGGTCAAACAGCGCCCAAACATGAAATCACAATACAAACACTGGATAAATCTCTCACAAAATGGCGAAGCCGCATTCGTAACATCCACATGCCTCGATTTCTCCCCCCTGTTCGAAAGAGATGAAATGAAAACCAAACTAATGCGCATCCTTGCAAATGATTGCAAATACTATAACGCCTTATTGTTTTCATTTGTTATTATGCAAAATCATATCCACCTCATCGTTCAACCGAGCGAAAATATGAACATAAGCATATTTATGCAAAGAATCAAGACGAACAGTTCAAAAGCGCTGCTTCCTTTCTTAAATGATAAAGAGAGAGATTATCTTTCTATGCAGCAAGGATTAAATAATCGAAAACTGTGGAAACTGTCGTTTCGCTCAGTTCCTGTAGTTGACGATAAGATGTTTTTGGAGAAGGCTGAATACATTCATAACAATCCGGTGCGTGCAGGGATTGTTGAAAAACCAGAGGATTATTATTGGTCGAGCGCACGTTTTTATTCTGAAGGCTTGGTGTTTTTTGAGAAAGGTGTTGCAGATTTGATATTGAGTGATGTTTGAAAGGTGTTTAACCCTCAACACTGCGAGTGTTGAGGGATGTAAATGAACGTGTGCGCCACAATAAGGTTTTGGAAACTTTGGGTGCCGAGAGGAATTTAATTTCTTGGGGGAATTTAGCAGTGCGTATAAACGACGCAGTCACACGCGCATCAAAAGGAGACAATTTAGACGATGTTACATACAGGCAAATGGCACGCGAACTGGGAACGCTGAAAGCCGATGCTGCAAAGTTTAGAGTAACTGATCCTGAGTTTGCTGCATTATTGGACCGAGAAGTTAAGGCGTTAGAAACTGCACTGAACGAGCTGCGCGCAGCTCGCGACGAAAATCTATCAAAAGGGTTTGAAAATTCGAAGGTTCCATATCAGTTAGCTCAGGCTTTGAATGCTCAGGGTGTGCCTCCTGCTGAGATTATTAGGATTCTACGAGGAATGGGTCTATTGCGTTGAAGCCTGCTGTTTTTGATCTGCCTACCGAGGAAGAGATGCTGAAGTATTTGGCTTCATTACCTTTTCAAGAAAACACCCCTGTTGATAATTCACTGCCTACCGAGGAAGAGATGCTGAAGTATTTGGGTGGGGCAGTTGGAAGCAGTCAGCGCGTTGGAGCAACGCGCGAGATCACAGGCTTGCAAGATTTCATTAAGCAGACAGGGGACTATATTAAGAATTTGCATCCTGGTGTGACGAAAATGGGTCAATTCGGTCCCGGTTCAATTCCAAATTCGAAGCACAAACAGGGTCACGCGTTAGATTTTCACGTGAGAGAAAAGGACGAGGGATACGAGGTTGCTCAGACATTTTTGAGCAATCCTCAGCGTTACGGAATAAATGCGCTCATTTGGGATGGGAAAATCTGGAGCGAGCGAACAGGTTGGAAACCTCAGCCGTATCGCGGTCCGCACGCTCATCATGACCATGTACACGTCGAGTGGTCTGGCGAAAGAGTGCCTGCCGCGTTAGGGGAGTTTGGTAAAGACAGAGCAGTAAATTTACATGACGCTCAAGTGGATGGTGTTTCGATTTTCTCAAAAGCGAGAGAGGCGATGCAGCCCCCTGTTAAAGAGCCGACTGCAAACATTTTTCAAAAGACACAACGTGCGATGAGCGATATTCGCGCTGCAGCAAAACTCACACCTGAGCAATCTGAGGCGCTCCGGACCGAATTAAAGGGTCACAGCGCGCGCAAAAAGAAATTACGTCAGATAATTTATTCGGAAAACACGTCTGATTCACGCAAACAGAGAGCTGCGGAGGAGTTGGCTCGTGTGGAATTGCGGGAAGCTGAAATAGTTGAGCGTTTACAGCGTGGAGTTCCTCCTCGAGGAGAGGAAAAAGCTCGCTTGGAGATTGAGGCGCGTCGTCGTCATGCGTTGCGAGGCGAGGGGGCTACGATAGATTTAGACACTGCGCTTGCGCGGCTAAACTCATATTGGTATGCGAAAACAGAAGGCGAAATGCCCAAGGGAGTTCAAGGAAAAACATTAAAACAGGTACTGCAGAATCCACCCCCTGATTTTCCAACAAAAGAAGAATTGGAAACGGTGCGTGATTTTTTGAGACGCGCAAGTCGTGGCGGCAAAGTAGCTGAACCAGATTTATTGCTTGCATTTCAGCAGTTAGAGGATTTAGTTAGGCAGCGGGTTGTGAAGGCGCGTGGGTTTAAAACATCGCCGCGTCCGCTGACCGGTTTGCTCGCACGTGCTGGTGGCGAAGAAGAAAGATTGTATGAATCGCGCGCGATGGATGAAGAAGCGTGGAGTCGCTTTTTAACAGCAGGCTCGGTTTTAACCGCATTCGCAGGCGGTTATGGCTTGGGGCAGATGCTGGCAGGCCGTGGTCTGGAAACGCTGATGTTCATGATGTTGGGAGATCCTACAATCGCCACAGGCTTCGACATCGCAAAGACCGGCAGGGCGCCGACAGTTCCAGAGATAGTTAAAAACTTCACTTATAGCGAGTCGCTTGGCACAAAACTTATGGAGGAAGGTGAGCCTTTTTGGAAAGCGATGGTTTTGGACATTCTTGCAGGACATGCAGGCGGTTCACTATTTACGATGGCGAGGGGGGGCGTAAAGAGTTTAGCCAAAACACACTTAAATCATTTGCGCACGATTACCGGTAAACCAGATTTGAATATAGACATCGTCGCTGATTTGGTTAATGACGTACACAAGCATGAGATGCCTCGGCAGCGATTGCCTGATGGCTCTGTTGTGTATCGCTCGCCCTCAGGGTCTGTTATTACGCATTTGCCAGATGGTTCAATCGCTGAACGCTTACCAAACGAAACGGTGATTAAAACGAAGCCGGATGGCTCAGTTGTTTTAGAGGTAGATGCGCCTCGTGAAGTTCCGAAATATCAGCCCACCCG
The DNA here is from genome assembly GCA_964608695.1 of uncultured Fimbriimonadales bacterium. Classification (GTDB taxonomy): domain Bacteria; phylum Armatimonadota; class Fimbriimonadia; order Fimbriimonadales; family ATM1; genus CAZSPF01. Next base: position 3,372 of record CAZSPF010000065.1, read on the forward strand.
TGAACCGGAAACTCAAGGAATGAAAATCTGGCGCTTGCCTAAAGACGGAACTTATATGGTCAATGGCGAACGTTTGCCCGTTGTGCATAATTTAAAAGAAGGATTAGATGCAAAGCTTCCGAAGGGGAAAAAGTTTTTGGTTGCTGATACTGGCAGAGTGTATCAATCACGTGGCGATAAGGGCGTGTATCGAATTAAAGATGTTATTGTTGAGCCAAGGGATGTTTATGAATCATTAGTTGCGCAGGGTCGTGTTTCTGAAACAAAGCGATTGGGTGCGGACTCGGGTGAATCGCTGAATAAAGTAGATTCTGAACAATTGCGTAAAGAAGCAAATCTCTTAGTTGAACGAGCGAAGCCGAAACAAGATGAGTTGAACGAATTAATGGAAGCAGTAACGAAGGAGCATGGGTTACCTGAATATATTGGTAGTCAAAAATCAGCGGACTCATTAATAAATAAAGTTTTACGCAAACAAGAAAGCGATCCGGCATATAGTTTGTTGTCACCCAAAGATATTGTGCGTGGGACTGTTTTTGTCAATGATTTTTCAGAAGCGCCAGCAGTAATTCGGTCGATTCAATCAAAAAACAATACAGCTATCGGGGGTATGTTTCCTGATGAGCCTCTTGGAGATTTTGGATATCGAGGTGTACATCTTGAGTTGGATATGGGTGATGGTATTAAGGGCGAGATACAGATTCACACGCGCGAGAGCTGGGCGCTGAAAAAACAAACAGATGATATTTATCAGAAATGGAGAGCTAAAAATATTGAAAGTCTTGATCAAAGCACACACTTAATGTACAAGGAAGAAGCTGCTGCAAGTTATGAATCTTGGGGTTCATATTGGTCAGGCATAGACCCAGAAGTGATTTCACGAACAAAGTCTGCATTAACACGACGTGCCCCCTCTTGGGGCCAAAGCATTCCGAGACGTCCTTTGAGCGGAATCCAAGTTCCTGAAGAGGCATCCCAAACCACTATGGGAGTGGCGCCATCAAAGACAACCCGACCATCTTCAAGAAGTACAAACTCTGGCATCATCAATAAGAGTGTACCTGATGATGCGCCGTCTTCTTCTAAAGTCCCAGAAACGTTGAGAAAAGATAAGGAATCTACTACAAGTGATCTTCCTGATTCACGCGATCCTATGCACGTCACCCCTTCCGGCAAGGGCGTCATCGAGGCAGTTAGTGATTTGGCGCGAAAACTGGACATACCTGTAAGCTGGAAAAGGGTGCCGGGTCGTGGTGTACAAGGAATTTACAGGGTTAATGCGAAACAGATTCGCATCAAAAGCCCCTGGGATATCCCCACGATCGCTCACGAAATTGGGCATCATCTGGACATCGAGTTTAATTTGCTGGGACCGCGCGAGAGTCCCACCAGCGCATTTGACAATGAACTGTTTTCGTTAGGTCGCACGACAACACCGAAAGGCACAAGCGATGACGTTTTGCGCCGCGAGGGCGTTGCAAACTTTCTCGAATTGTTTATTCGAGATCCGAACGCAGCGCAAAAAGCCGCTCCACAATTCTTCGCTCACTATTTGAAAAACACTCCTCTCGAAGCGCAGTCACTGATAGAAGCATTTGCTGTTGCTGTGAAAGAGTTTCGCGCAGACCCACAGGCGATTGCCCAAACGTTTGCATTGCCGAAATCTGAAAATGTTTTAGAAAAGCTTGTAAAAGCGTACAAGATGTTTCGGGCGGATGTTGTGGATCGATTTGATCCGCTTCGCAGCGCGATACGCGAGCTTACGGGGGGGAGGTCTTTGTCTAAAACTTCACGCCTTGGACGTGATAATCCAGAGGCGCTTTTACAAAACTATCAGGGTATTGCTAAAAAAATTGAGCATTATTTAGACGTTGAACAAATTGATGCGAACGGAAAATCTATCGGTCGTGGCTTGAATCGCATTCTTGACGATATCGGAACTAAAGACTACGCACTGTTCCGAAATTATTGGAAAGCAAAGCATGTTTTGGATTTAGAATCAAAAGGAATTAAGACAGGCGCCGGATTGGGAATTGACGATCCTCTGAGCGTTGCACAACGCGCAATTGATGATATTAAAGCAAAAGGGTTCGACGCCAAATTCGATAAAGCTATTGATGAACTGCGCGATTATTCTTACAACTTATTGAAATACGCGGAGAATCGGGGGATGATTCCTGAAGGATTGGCGGATTTTCTACGTGAAAAGTATCCACATTACATGCCGATGAATCGCTTGATGGAAGCGGGAATTGACGAAGAAATTATTGGAATGTTTGCGCAATCGATGCGCCAGAAAGGATTAGTGGGAAAAAAGATTTTACAAGAAATCAAGGGGAGTACGCGACCGACGCTCGACCCTGTCGAGCAGTTAGCTAAGAACACGATACGTATTTTGCAGTCATCTGATTCGAATGAGATCTTGGCGAAGATGGTAAAGGCTCAGGGTGACGGGCCCGGGCCGTTTCGAATTGTAAATGAGGCTGGTGAGAATACAGTTAAGATAATGATTGACGGCAAAGCTCGTTATTTTCAGATTGCTCCTGACTTGTACCGCGCGATCCAACAGATGGATGATGATGCAATAAACTGGATTGTCAAGATTCTTGCTGTTCCTGCGCAGACAATACGCGTCGGTGCGATCTTAGCGCCTGAGTTTATGGCGCGTAATTTCGTAAGAGACATTACCGCAGGTTACATCAATGCAGGAATGCGGCCGTGGAAGTTCGTCGAAGGTTTAGTTGATATGACTATTGGCGGAAAGAAACTTTTACATGAATACTATCGTGCAGGCGGTGGTTATGCGGTTTTGACAACTCAGAACTATCAGGAGCTGCAAAAGGCAGCGTTGAAAGGAAGGTTGTCTGATGGTTCGCGTGTTGTTACTTCTCGTGCCGCGTGGAATGCTATTAAAAAAACGATTCGCTCACCAATTACTTTGCTAGGAACATTCTCAAGAATATCCGAAGAAGCCACACGTGTCGGTTTTATGAAACAACGCATTCAGCATTACATGAAGCAAGGATTAAGCTATGAAGATGCGTTGACGCAAGCGGTTGCTGAAGCACGTGATCTAATCGATTATGCGACTCGCGGAGCGCGCATGCGGAACATAAACATGCTTTATGAGTTTTTTAATGCACAGATACAAGGAATCGACAAGGCAGCGCGTTCGATTAAGAACGATCCTTACGGTTTTGCGAAACGCGTGGTGATAGCGACGGCGTTTACATCGCTGCTTGAATTTGTAGCAAACAAGGATAAGGATGAGTGGTTAAACCGCCCTGGATGGGTGCGCAACTTTTCGTGGTCGTTCGAACTGCCGGACGGGACTTGGATTCGCATCCCAAAACCATTTGAACTTGGTATCCCTGCGACAATTTTCGGCGGGTTTTTAGA
>CAZSPF010000066.1:0-4176 GCA_964608695.1 uncultured Fimbriimonadales bacterium
ATATGCACCCTCTTCGTTTAGAGTAAGAAAGGCTTTTAATTTGTTATCTGTACTTTTTATCTGCTCAAAATGAGCATCCAGCAACTCTTTAACGGAAATCTCTTTGTTATCCAGTTTCGAGCGCATTTCGGACACGCTCAACTGAAAAAGGCTCATAGCTCGCTAAATCTAATCAATTATAGGAGGCACGAGGAAAAGCCCCGATTCCGACATAGGCGCTCCAGATAAAGCGTCTTCGTGGTCAAAACCGTAAACAGGCTCGTCCTGCTCCCAAATCGAGTGAACATCCACAGAGTGTGAGGTCAAAGGTATCCCGGCTAAATCCAATTGTTGTAGACTCATGAAATGATCAAGTACACGGTTGAGGTCAGAGTGCATCGCCATCAGTTCTCCCTCAGACAAGCGAAGCCTCGCAAGAAGAGCGATATGTTTTAGTTCCTCGAGGGAAATAGCCATGAATGCATTGTAGCACACTAATCAAATATCATAAACAGAAAAAATGCCTGTTTGGATACGTCCGCCGAAATTTCATGTCGTTACCGGGTTGCTGGTAGTCATTTCATTTCTTGCAATAGGCATCAAACTCTCGTCACCCCTTTTGCCAGAAAGGCAGCCGAACAGATTATCCATCGAATACTCCGCATTTTTACGTGCTTCAGACAAACAAAAAATTAACTGGTATCCGTTTAGTCCGGAGCCATTCGCTATCGCAAAAAGAAAAAACATGATGATTCTTTTAAATGTGGGAACTGTGGCTTCCACACCCGCTATGCTAATGAAGTCTCGAGTATTTGAAGATGCAGAGGTGATAAGAATCGTGAATGATCATTACATCAGCATTCAAGTTGACTTAAATGAGATGCCCGGGATTGCATATGCACTTAACATAAACACAAACATGCTTTTTCGAACAGAAGGGAGCATGGTGATATTGTTAACTTCGGAAGGTGAAATTTTTGATGAAACACCGTACAGACCAACGGAAAGTGTCGGACAAAGGCAGGGAATGCTCGATTATCTTCGTGATAATGCGCGCAAATGGATTCATCAGCGAAATGAGATCTTACAAAAAGCAGAATTAATCAAACAGCAAAGAGAAACCCTCAATCTCGCACTAACAAAACCCGGAGAGGTTAATTTGTTTCTCGCTAACGCTTTAGCAATGGAAATTGTACGCAACTCGGACATGCAAGCTGGCGCATTAAAGGAAGTTCCTTCGGTTATTTGTGAGCAGATACCGGGGTTGTTATTTGCGATCAACGAACCGTCCACAAAACAACTGGCGTTCAACTGGTTGTTAAGATTAAGGGAGTCTTCATCTTATGATCAATACAATGGAGGTTTTTTTGTTTTCTCTGCATTGCCAAGCTGGTCATCACCCAGATATGGAAAACATGCTGGGCAAAGCCTGCTGATGGCTGGACTCTATGCACACGCAGGCAGAGAGTTTAATGCCCCGTTGTTTTATCAAACTGCAAAACATACAGCGCAATGGGCGATACAAGAAATGCTCGACAACAATACAAACTTATTTTTCACAGGCATGGCTTCTGATCAAGCACATACCGGAGCAAGTCCATTTTATGAGTGGTCAAGAGGAGAAATATCAAGTTCAGCGTTAAACATTTTTGACATTCACAATACCGGACGATCAACGGGGGGGCTAATTCTGAAACGTGAGAACAATGACAGTTTAGCAGTTTCAGAAAGGAGAGTTTCTGCTATACAAAACGCTTTGAAATCCATACAACCAAAAGACGAGAGTTTAAAGCCAATCAAGGACAGCAGTACTTATGCTGATGTAAACGGACAAGTGATTTCTTCGCTTTTTATAATAGGAACAATATTAAATGACAACGAAATACTTGAAACTGCGAAAACCGCATGGGAGTCAGCAAGGAATACCTTTGTGCTGTCACTGGGAGATGTATTGCACGCTGTGGAAGGTCGTGCACGCACTACCAGTTATCTTGGAGATTACTTATGGCTCGCACGTGCAGGGATAGAGTGCTATAAAGCAACCAATAATAAAGCCGCTTTACATATTGCAGAGCGAATTATGATACGCGTTACGGAACTATTCGAACATTCTGCAGGTGGGTATATCACCTCTTTGTTTTCTGAATATGAATTTGCTCCTTTTGTGTTAACTAATAGAAATTTTTCAGATGACAAAACAGAAAGCCTTAACTCACTGGCCATTAGAAACTTTAAAGATTTAAGTGTAATGCTTAATAACGATGAGTTCCGCATAAAAGCACTACAAACAGCAACTGCGTTTGCAGAATCACTTAGAGAAGTGGGGTTGTTTGGCGCAGGATATGCGCGCGCAATTTATCAATTGTTAAATTAAATCACCTGAGAACAAACAACATCAAGTATATTAACACTAAACACACAAAAATCACTCCGCCTGTCATGTACTTTTCCTGTTTCGACATGCGAAACTCTCCTGCATTCACCAGCAAAACAGCCATGCCAATTGGAACAAGTGCAGGCAAACCATAAATTTTCACTCCAAAAAATTCACGACCTACTAAATATCCCGCCAATACTAAATAAAACAGTAAAGCAATAACTACCGCAACCATCGTCCAAAACACACGCAAACCAAAGCGGTGCATCACACTGAAAAACATAGCTAAAAACAAAAAATCTGCAGGACCTATGAAAATCATCGGTGATGCCATACCAAATTCAGGAATTTTATACGCAACTGATTGAAAAATCTCTCTTCCCACCTCGCTTTCCATCGCCACTTGCACTGTCCCTCGCGGAGTCATCACAACCAAAAAATCCACTGCCATCAAAACAATAACTGCAGGCACGACAATGTTTCTTTCTCGAAATAAAAAAGAGACGAATACACCCAATGCACCCGTCCAATAAACGGTGAGCAAACCAAGAATCGCAAAAATAACAACCAATACTGGCATACCCATTGGAATGCGACTGATGAAAATAAAAAAGCCCGTCACTGCAATACATAAAACAAAAACTAAGAATACAGCCCTTGGTTTCCATCGAAATTCCGATCCATAAAAAAGAAGCACAATCGGCAAACCTAAAAACAAAATAGATGTGAACAATCTCCCATAATTCAAATACTCAACCGGAACTTTAACAAAAGGCACCAGTGATCCTAAGACTACTAACAATAAAGATAAAACTATAAATATCCTCACTCGGCTTTCAAAAACTCGTTCCATCACAGCACCTTATACATTTTGCATTTTTTCATGAAAACTTTTCATACACCTTGACAAACTTGCAATTCACACAACAATCGTGCTCATAATTCACTTGACATGAGCAACGTCGTGATGGATGCGAGCGATATCAAACGAACCCTCGGGCGAATGGCGCATCAAATCCTTGAAACAAACAGAGGGGCGCAAAATATCGTCGTGGTGGGTGTGCTCAATCGCGGATTTCCCGTCGCAAAAAGGCTTGCATTTGCAATGACCCAAATAGAAGGCAACACAATCCCATGCGGGAAACTCGACATTACTCCGTTTCGCGATGACCAAAAACGAGAATCCACCGCTGAAAGCCAAACCGAAATCCCTTTCGATATAAACAATAAAATTGTCATCCTTGTGGATGAAGTGATTCAAACCGGAAGAACCATTCGAGCGGCGCTTGACGCCCTGTTCCAACATGCAAGACCACAAGAAGTTCAACTTGCCGTGCTTATTGATAGAAACGGAAGACAACTCCCCATTCAACCTAACTACATCGGCACACAACTCGATGCGGCAAACGAAGAATTTATTGTCGTGCATCTTGATGACAATTCTCCAGACGAAACAGGTACAATAACAAAAGGAACCGCTTCATGAACCTTCTCAGTATTCGCGAAACAAGCAAACAAAATTTGGAATACCTTATCAAACACGCACAGCAACTGAAAAATTTGCATAAACAAAATAAGTCTCTTCCAAATTTAAATAACAAAGTCGTAGGGATGTTGTTCTTTGAAGACAGCACCAGAACCAGAGTCTCTTTCGAGCAAGCCGCGCGAAAACTCAACTTACAAACGACATCTTTCGGAATGCTGGGTTCCAGCATGTCAAAAGGCGAATCCCTGAAAGACACTGTTTTAACGTTGCAGCATGAAGGATTAGATGCGCTGGTGATGCGGCACCATTCAAGCGGTGCGCCATACCTTGCTCA
>CAZSPF010000066.1:4198-6258 GCA_964608695.1 uncultured Fimbriimonadales bacterium
ATAAACGCAGGCGACGGAATGCACGAACATCCTACTCAAGCACTTGCGGATGCTCTCACCATTATCGAACACAAAAACCAAATCGAAAATCTGAAAGTTGCAATCGTAGGCGATGTGCTGCACAGTAGAGTAGCGCGCAGTAATTTATGGCTGTTGACAAAACTTGGTGCATCGGTAAATCTTGTTGGACCTAAAACACTATTGCCAAAACACCCAGGATTACTGCCTGCGGCATTACACTATGACCTGATTTCAGGGATTGAAAGTGCAGACGTTGTCATGGCGCTTCGATTGCAAAAGGAAAGAATGGATTCTGGACTTATATCAAGCATAGGAGAATATGCATCGTTGTATCAAGTAAATGAGCGTGCGTTAAGGTTTGCATCACCGGATTGCCTTGTAATGCATCCGGGACCGATTAATCGCGGATTAGAATTAGACGACAGAGCAGCCGACGGAAAAAATTCGGTTATTTCGCAACAAGTCGAAAACGGCGTGTTCGTTCGCATGTCGGTGTTTGATTGGATGTTTCAAAACGGTGTAAAAGAAACACCAGAAAAACCAAAAACGAGAACAAGAAAAACAAAATAGGCAGAAAAAATGAAAGTCATTTTAAAAAACGGAAGAATATTAGACCCCTCACAAAATCTTGACATGGTGGGGAGCGTATCTATCATCAATGACCAAATTAGAGAAATCGGTGCAAACATAAACGAATCCCATGCGGATGAAATCTATGATTGTGAAGACGCTTGGATCTGTCCGGGATTAGTGGACATTCATGTACATTTAAGAGAACCGGGGTTTTCACACAAAGAAACCATTTTAACAGGAACGCAATCTGCCGCCGCGGGGGGGTTCACCACTATCTGCTGCATGCCGAACACAAAGCCTGCGTTGGATAACCCCGCATTAATTGATTTTATTTTAGACAGAAGCGCATCACCCGAATCGGGCGGAATCTTCGTAGCACCCATCGGAGCGCTCACAAAAGGAATGGCAGGTGAACAGCCCAGCGACATCGCCGCATTAAAACGAGCAGGAGTAGTTGCGGCAAGCGATGACGGTTTTCCTATTCAAAGCGCATTGATAATGAGAAGGTGCATGGAGATGTGTCAACAAGTTGACCTACCTGTTGCTGTGCATTGTGAAGACCAGTCTTTAACCGAAGGCGGTAGCATGAATGAAGGCGCCGTGAGTGCAATGCTTGGCTTGAACGGAATGCCCAGAACTGCCGAAGAGATTCAAGTAGCAAGAAATTGTATGTTAAGTCTTGAAACCGGTTGTCCGTTGCACATTCTCCACATAAGCACATGGGGATCTGTAGAAATTATTCAGCAAGCAAAAAGGCTTGGTGCACCGGTTACGTGTGAAGTCTGTCCGCACCATTTTTCACTTACCGACGAAGACATGCCACCATTCGATACAAACTGGAAAATGAACCCCCCCCTAAGAACGCAAGTGGATATAGACATCATCATTCAAGCGCTTGCAGACGGAACGATTGACTGCATCAGCACCGACCACGCACCTCATGCAAAATACGAAAAAGACGTACCTTTCGATGAAGCACCTTTCGGAATTGTAGGTTTGGAAACTGCGGTGGGAGTAACTCTTACATACCTCACTCACAAAGGTATTTTAAGCCCATTGGAAACCATTCGACGATTGAGCACAAGACCAGCAGAAATTTTCCGACTGGACGCAGGCACTCTGAAACCCGGAAGAACTCCCGTTGCGCAAGTCGCAGTTATAGATCCGAATATCGAATGGACTTTCGACGTCAACAAAACATTCAGCAAAGGCAAAAACACTCCTTATCACGGAAAATCATTTAAAGGAAAGACATTATTAACATTTAGCGGAAACGAAGTTTATCGCGACGCACTTTGGGAATCACGCAACAAACCGCCTAAGGCTTCAATCAAGTAAGCACACCCTCTTTCTAACTCCTCTTCTTTTAATCTACGTTTGCATCATTTTTGTGAAAACAGCAACGTATTCCTTGGGAATGCGCGAATTCATTCGTGCTTCTAAAACTCACCCGTCAGCCTACCTGC
>CAZSPF010000067.1:0-1482 GCA_964608695.1 uncultured Fimbriimonadales bacterium
AACGCGCGTATCAAAGTTTGTCCTTCTCTTGAAGATTACTTAAGCGATCAGGAGTTTCAAAAAGCGGTTGACATCATCGCGAATAATTTCACAGCGGAGCAACTGAAAAAGATTGGGTTGAGAAGAAACCCAGATAAAAACGCGTCCGCTATTAAAAAAGGCGGATTTCGTCAAATCCAGATTGAGAGACATTCTGCTATAATCTGCGACACATGCCAAGTCTGGACGCCCGATGGTCCGTTTGTTTATAGTCCAAGTCATAATGAAGACACGAATTCCTATTCCATAGAGTTTGGCGCAATTCGATTTGAGGATTTGCTCAGTAAAACGCCGCCTTCCAAGAAAAAGTTTTTGCTTTGGCGTCCTGCCTACAACCTTTGGTACAAAAAGACAGGCGCAGATGGTAAAATCAAGTACGATCGTAATAACAAGGATGACCACAACAAGCAACCTGTTGACAAAGGGAGTTTTGACGACACAGAAAGACAACTGTTACGTCGATTCTTGCGCAAAAGCAAATAAAAATGGCTGTGCCAAGTTTAAGTGAAGTCCAGACGGAATCGACCGTTTTCAAAGGTCTGCCTAATAGTTGATAGACGCCATATGTCATTTCCATGACCGGACAGAACAAAGGATTTTAAGAACAAACATAGAACATACATCATGATGGGAGATAAACGACGATGAAACCTGCAGCGCGTATTGGCGATCCAACTGCGCATGGCAACCCGCTGGCACCCGGACCGGGCAGTCCGAACGTTTTGATTGCGAACAAGCCTGCCTGGAGGACGGTCGTGGACACACATATGTGCGCCATGCCGAATCCTATTCCTGCTGCCACACCTCACGGACCGGGACAAGTGATGATGGGCAGCCCCACCGTGCTCATCAATATGCAAATGGCAGTGCGTATGGGGGATATGGTGATCGAACCCGGCTCAATGATCGGACCTGACCCCATTGTGATGGGCGCGCCCAACGTATTGATCGGTGAGAGCGGGGGGGCAGCAACCTCCATGGGATTAACTATGAGTTTAGCAAAAAAAGCAGCCGCTCCTTTTACTAAGACGAACTGTAATGCAGCTCAAGAATCGGAGATTAACGTTGACGTCCCAACGCCTGAAACCACATCTGCGACCCCGCCTGCTGAAGACCCCTTTAAGGTGCCTAAAGGACAAATCACTTTTGACTCAGAAGGTTTAGAATCACCCGATCCAACCTCCAAAAGTCATCGATATCATAGCCGAAAACCACACGTCCCCACTGATAGCTCTGGAGTTACGATTGGCCGAGGATACGATATGAAAACCAAAAGTAAAGATAAAATCATTAGTGATCTGACTAAGAGCGGAGTAGATAAAGAAACTGCAGAAAAAATGGCGGGCGCGGCGGGATTGTCAGGAAAAGAAGCAAAAGATTACATAACAAAGAACGAATTAGACAAGATAGAAATCACTCCGAAGCAACAAAAGGAATTGTTTG
>CAZSPF010000067.1:1518-6031 GCA_964608695.1 uncultured Fimbriimonadales bacterium
AGCGCATCTGCGACAAAGAAGATGTCCAGAATGCTTATGGAAAAACTGACTGGGGCAAACTAGACCCCGCCATCAAAGACATTCTCGTTGATTTGCGTTTCCGCGGAGATTACACTGGAGATACACGCAAAAACATCCAAAAGCACGTCGTTAACGATGATCTCCAAGGGCTTAAAGATGCTTTGGAGGACGATACAAAGTGGATCGGTGTCAAAGGAAGCGCGCCCGACAGACATGAAAGGCGTAAACAATATGCCAAAGATGCTGTGGACGCTAAACAAAATACAACTCCGTCGGGATAAGAGTTGATGAAAGCAACACCCTATTTAAAAACAGAAATGATCCAGCTGAGGGACCTTGAACTATCGGCTGAAATAGGGGAACTGTTCGCCGTCATCGATGCCTGTGATGCGCGGGAAGTGCCTTATCAAGTGATCGAGTGGGGTGAAGAAAAAGCGGTTTCGCTTTATCGTGGTAATGAAGAATTGGATTTCGCGGACTTTGCTCCCTACTTAGTTCATGTGGATAAAGGGATTTTAGAATGGATAATCACCCACGTATGGGAGGAACCCTGGGGAATTTTTGTTGTTTGCTCACAAAACTTACCGACGCTTCGTCAACATTTTCGGAAATTCCTTATTGTGCAGGATCCCGACGGAGAAGAGATGTATTTCCGATTTTACGACCCGCGTGTTTTAAGAAAGTTTCTCCCTACTTGCAATGCTGGTGAACTGCGTTTTCTGTTTGGCCCTATTAAATCCTACTGTTTTAACATACCTGAAACCCTGGAGGAAGAGGCAGCAGTATGGCAAGTGAATGAGCGCATGGCGCATGAAGCCACGCTTCCTATAGAAGCAAAATCCAAAGGTTACAAAATGCCCATTCGTCCCCCACAAATGGCTGTTTTTGAAGATGAAGCGATACGGATTTTAGCCTATGAAATTGAACAACATTTGAAAGAGTCACATAAAAAAACCGTTCATGAAATACCGGAGGATATTCTGCATCAAATGATTATGAGCGGAATCAAACGCGCTGATCAATATGAACTTAACACACAATCGAGCGTAACCGCTTTTGTTGCCATCATGTTTGAAGTCGCGCCCAATTTTGACGAACAGCCGCGATTTAAGGCAGTCCTCAACGATAAACGGTTAGATCCAGATGCGCGTATGCAACAATTGATCCAGCCTATCTATGAGCAGGATTGGGAAAAGGCATCCCAAAACTACAATGATAACGCTTGGGAGACAGAGAGCTAAGAGGATTGACCCGAGATGAATCCAGATAAAAAAAGTCAAGCTGAGTTAGAAAAATTAGATGTTGAAATCGCTGAAGCGAATCGGGAGTACGATAAACTTGCGGAGGAGATGCTCCAGTCAGGAGCTTCGTTCATACCAGGTTATGACGTTTATCAGAACTTGAAAGATGAGAAATATGGAGATGCGGCGATTGCCTTAATCATGGAAATTCCGATAGCAAAAGCCTTTAAGTATACTAAACGCGCTGCTATACTCGCAAAAATTGCGAAAAAGCTGGAAACAGTCCGTGAAAAAATAGTTGTCTTGAAACAACGGAAAAAACAATTGGAAACTGCGAAGAAACCTTCAAAAAAAGCTTCCAAAGCAGTCAAAGGGACTCAAAAGAACCCGAAAAAGAAACCCAAAGAACCCTGTAAAGGTTGTGAAAAAAGAAGAGCACAAGCCGATAAACGCTTTAAGACTTTAGAACCAACTACTCGTCCACCGAACAAGCACGCCCTGGAAAATCGCGAAGCAGATTACCAAAAAGCGAATAAGTCGCAGAAAAAGAAGATCGCCGAAGAAATTGGCGAAGAAGGAATGAATAATGAAGCCCGAAAAAGAGGGTATAAAGATATTCTACCGCCAGAGAAGGCTGGGAAGCGTCCTCAAGGTTTTGATGGCATTTATGGTGATAAAGATGGAACACTGATTATCGGTGAAGCCAAAGGTGGGTATAACGGAAAAAAACCGAACGCTATATTAAAGGAAGGTTATCAAGAAAAACAAGGTACGATCGCTCATGCGAAGAATTCAGCTGAGGCAATCATCAAAAGCAAAACGTCCACTCCTGCAGAGAGAAAAGCCGCTCAAGACATATTAGGCGCGATAAAAAGAGGGGAGCGTGGAGAAAAACCGGGAGTCCGGGTAGAACTGTTTCATACGGAACATAACAAAGGGGTGCCGGGAGCGACCAAGCATTATGTTTTGGACCAAGTTCCCTAATATTGGAGGGCAGCATGGAAAATCCACTCAATGGCTACACAGAAGCGCATATGTTGGAATTAATGGAATATTACAGCAATGAGCTAAAAAAGGATCAGGCGTTTATAGAGACTTGTGATGATCCTCTGATAAAAAACAGAGTCTTAGGAGATATATTTAGGGGATCCTATGAGTTGGGTCTATTATCGGCGGGCTTGAAGAATCCGCCGGAACAAACAAAAGCATTTTGGGTATTATCCGTTGAGAGAGCCGTTGAAATGTTCGAATTAAATACTTCCGAAGAAACCAATACACCCATCGTTCTGTTAGAAGCCATGAATCTATCTATAATCCTTAATCGGAAAGAGGATTTTAGAATATTGTCTGGATCCAAAGAATATCCTGTCCTGCAATATGAAAGCGAATCTATCCTGGTAGATGAGATCATGATGGGCTATATCATAAGCCTTCAGCAAATAGGGCTTGAAGACGATGAATTTGCGCTGCAGCTTGCAGAGTTCAACTTGCAAAAATGCCAAATACGCAAGCAGATGCTTGCCAAAGAGTTGGCTTGGAGAACGGAGGCATTGATCGCGATTTTGAGAGAAAATCGCAATCAGTTTCAAAAGAATTTTGATCTGATTGTAAAGCGGCATACAGCTCAGGCACAAAGAGGGACACGGAGCGATACAACAGAAGGGTTGGTTTGTGTTGATGGGCTGGCTTTGGCGCAGTTAGCGCGTATAAGAGGACTATCGCCGCAAATCTTGAGCCCCTATACACCCATTTACTTATTAGGGAGGTAGGAATTAAATCATGCATAATCTGACACTCTATCTATTAAAGTGGTCTACCCTTCAACAGTCTTTAGGGTCTGGAGACGAGCAACTGAAAGAGGCTGTGATCGCAGACGACGATAATGAATGGTTTGGGGAGCCAGACGATGATCTTTATGATGATTGGCTGCAGGCATTAGATAACTTGATTTTAGGGGCTTGGGGCAAAAAATTGGCCAGCCGGGGACCGAACCCGCTCGTAGAACCAGAGGAAGTTTCTGAGGCGGAAGCCATAGCTTTTTGCTGTATCATCAGAACTTTGGGTGAATCATTAAACTCCCTTGCCCATACGGCACGGGCTGGAGACCTTTTCAGAGAAGATTTCATGCGCGCGGCAGGTGAAGCATTACAATCGTCCATTCCATTGGATAAACTCATCGACAGGGAACTATTTGGCATAACCTCTCCAGATTATCCTGGATGGGGAGGACTTAAATATGATGAAATCAAGCAAATTCTTGGCGCTCATACTTTCAATGATATACCAGCGATTACGAATCCTGACTTTAATGATTGGTTTGCCGATTTATGGGATGCGTTGATTATTGCCCGCGACAACGAATGCGATATCGTAACCGTCTACGAATGATTGGACATTCAGGCAGGAAACCAAAGGTCTTTCCCGAATACAAAAACATTCCAATAAGGAGGTGAACATGATGCCAAAAGCAGTTGGCATTGATCTTGGCACAACGAACTCTGTGGTGGCGGTGGTCGAATTCGAAGGCGCCGAACCAACAGTCATTGCAACAGCAGAAGGCAGCCGGACCTGCCCATCTGTGGTCGCGTTTAAAGGTAACGAACGATTAGTAGGAGAACTCGCAAAACGACAAGCGGTGATGAACCCCCATAACACCATCAACTCGATAAAACGTTTTATGGGCAGACGCTATTCCGAGGTGGAAGCGGAACGAAAAATGATGGCTTATAAAGTGGTGATAGGTAAAAATGAGTTTGCCGCCGCGGAAATCGAGGGCAAGCAGTATATGCCCGAAGAAATTTCCGCCATGATCCTCACAAAGCTGAAAAAAGACGCAGAAGCCTATTTAGGAGAAGCAGTCCACAAAGCGGTGATCACCGTTCCCGCTTATTTTAACGATGCGCAAAGAAATTCGACCAAACTGGCAGGACAAATCGCAGGCTTAGAAGTCTTGCGCGTCATCAATGAACCGACTGCAGCCGCCATTGCCTATGGGGTCGAAAAGAAAAAAGATGGTACAGTTTTGGTATGGGATTTGGGTGGAGGCACCTTCGACGTGTCCATTTTGAAAATGGAAGATGGCGTCTATGAAGTCAAATCCACAAACGGCGATACCCACTTGGGAGGAGATGATTGGGATGAAGCCCTCGTTAATTATATTGCGAATGAGTTTCAAAAAGAACAAAGCATCGACTTGCGGAAAGAACCGCAAGCATTGATGCGCCTGCGCGAAGCGGCGGAAAAAGCGAAAA
>CAZSPF010000068.1:0-3815 GCA_964608695.1 uncultured Fimbriimonadales bacterium
CGTCAAGAGACTGGAGAAAGATTCGGGATCGGCGGTTCTGCTCTATACGGCTCGCACCGAGCAGGGCTTCGCCGTCCGCTCCTTTGGCGATCGCTCACGCCTTCCGGTCGATTTCGGCGGTATAACGCTGATAACGCGGCGCCTAGAGAGGCTCCCACGGCGTGATCCTTGACAACCAGCGATGGATATGTACAAGTTTGCGCCAAATCGTAGTAACCGCCCCACACGCGTGGGGATGAACCTGCAGACAAGTATCTCGTGGGATGGATTAGAAAATAAAACCGGCTACTCGGAAGAAAAGCACGAGTGAGATCAAGCAGCTGCTCTACAGGTATACGCGTTCTCTATTTGAATTTGAATATGTTAAACTGTGTTTGTTATGTCCATACATGCTGAAGGCTCGATGCGTCTTTCTTCTGCTGAGGTTCAGAGATACCGTGAAGAAGGATGGCTGAAGTGTGGTCGGGTACTAAACGATGAAGAATTAGCGTTTTACCGAAACCATGTGGACGAATTAGTAGCGAACTTGCCCCCCGGCAAGCGTCCGGAAGATTTTAATATGATTCACACATGGGACGAGGAGATGATGCGACTGTGTTCTCATCCGAAGATATTGGATTTGGTGGAGAGCATCCTTGGTGAAAATATTGCACTGTTTGCATCTCATTTGATTTGCAAGCCGGGGGGGGATGGAAAGGCGGCGCCTTGGCATCAAGATTCCACCTATTGGCCCTTAGAGCCGATGGAGGTAGCAACGGTTTGGCTAGCTATTGACGACGCGACTACAGAGAATGGGTGCATGCGCGTTATTCCTCGCACGCATGTATTCGGCGAACTCTCTCATCATGAAACCGACACGACTGGAAAGCTTTTACATTTGGAAATGGACATCGAGCAGTTTAAAGATTGGGATATTGTAGATTGCGTATTGAAAGCTGGGGAATGCACATTGCACGATGCAAGGCTGGTTCATGGCAGTGCGCCTAACACTTCCCCAAAACGCAGAGCGGGGCATACGATGCGTTTTATACCGACAACAACAAAACTCATTCGCAAGGAAGGAGATTTCTACGAACACCATCCGCTTTATCTTTTACGTGGAAAAGATGCGACGGGTGTGAACAGTTATGTGAATGTTTGATTCATTCATAAAACTCTGAAATCTCTTCGATAGTTTTTCTGGAGATATCCGGCACAACGCAATCTTCTGCGGGATAACCGACAGGCATCAGAACAAAAGGTTTTTCTGTTACAGGTCTTTTGCAGATATCCCTTAAAAATGTCATAGGTGCGGGGGTGTGGGTGAGTGTTGCCAATCCTGCACGATGCAATGCTTGAATAAAAAATCCCACAGCGATTCCCACCGATTCCGTCATATAATAGTTTTTCAGTTTTCTTCCATCAGGAAGGATGTCGTAGTCTCTTCTAAAAACAACGACTATCCAAGGTGCGGTCGTTAAATAATCTTTTAGAAAATCCGTGCCGAGTGGTTCCAATGCTTCCAGCCATTCTTTGGGCGCCCTCTTTTGATAAAACTCTTTTTCTTCTTTTTCTGCTGCTGATCGAATCTCCTGCTTCATTTTTGGGTTGTTGATTGCAACAAAATGCCATGGCTGGCGATTTGCCCCGCTTGGCGCCGTCCCCGCAATGCGTACGGCATTTTCTATGATTTCTCTTGGAACGGGTTCGGATGAAAACATTCGCACTGAGCGCCTGTTTTGCGCAATTTCTAAATCAATCTTTATGCGCTCGACAGACTCAATAATGGGCATTTTCGGGTGACGGTACGCTACGGGACGAAAGGGCATAATCTTGAAAATACCTCCTTTAAACTCCTTGTTGCTTCATAATTTGGTCAATGAACCATCCTGCAACTCACAAAGGAAACACAACGTAATCAAATGGTGCGTATTTTTTTGCTTATCTGCATAGTTTTAACATTTTGTGTTTCTTTTGCAGATTCCAACCGAAAGTTATCAGGCAAGCACCTTGAAACTCCTCCAACAATTGACGGCAAAGTGGACATAGATGAATGGAAAGATGCAGGACATACAGCCAGTTTTGTTTCAATAGAATCAGGGAGAGAGACAGAGTTTAGAACTGAATTTTATGCAGGTTTTGATGATGTTGCTATGTATTTCGGTTTCATCATGCATGACCCTGAGCCATCTCTCATACGAGCATTAGAATATCGCAGAAACGGAAACATCAGTGGCGATGATTTAATACAGATTGCAATAAATCCTTTTGGTACTTTTAGAGGCGAAGATTTTAACATGTTCTTTATCAATCCCCGCGGTGCGACTCGTGCGCAGTTTGCGGGGGGGCGCGCTGCGAAGAGAGAGTGGGAAGGTGAATGGGTTGCTCAAGCACAAATAACAGAGCGAGGCTGGGAAGCGGAAGTTGTGATCCCCTTTAAAATATTGCGGCTTCCCTCAGCAGGCGCGAGAAACTTCACAATAAATGCCGCACGAGTTGTTGCACGTGCTCAGCAAGGCACGATCTGGTCGAATATCGGGTTGAATGAAGATATGCGCCGGATGGGAATTTGGGAAGATGTTATTGTTCCAGTGAGCAAAGAACCTCAATCCATTCAAGCACTTCCCTACACCATTGGCGGCTATGATAAAGAAAACAAAAGTGAAACAGATCTTGGCATAGATTTTCGCCACCAATTTGGCTCGAAAATGACAGGCTTAGCCACAATCAACCCTGATTTTAAAAATATAGAAGGCGATGTATTGGGTATTGAGTTTTCAAGGTTTGAAAGATTGGCAGAAGAGCGCAGACCGTTTTTTAGAGAAGGCGCAGATTTTTATCAATATGGGGGAATGTCTGCGCGGATGTTTGCTCCGCAAAGAATTAGGCAAATTGATTTCGGTGCAAAAGTTTTCGGCAAGGCGACGGATAGTCTTTCCTTTGGTGTTTTGCATGCAGAAAAGTTTTCGGAGGAATCTGCATCTGTGGTGAGATTTAGAGAAACGTGGGATTCGGGTTCATCAATTAATTTAGGTTATTCAAGGCGGCACACGAACAGTTTTAGAAACGATGGATTGGGTTTAGATGCATCGTATAAAACCGGCAACTGGAACGTTAGCACAAATCTTGGTCATACAATAGATTCAATAGTAGGCAACGGACACAGAATGGATTTCGATTTTTCGCATAATAGCGGCGGATTAAATAGTTCAGTAGGTTGGCAGGAGATTACTTCTAAGTTTCTTCCACGTTTGGGATTTGCACCGCGAACAGGTTATCGAGGATGGTCTGTTTTTAATAGGTACGGGCGTGAATTTACTTCTGGAAATGTTTCTAATGTGTTTGCACTATCATCTTGGCAGGATAGAAAAGATATCGAAACAGGCGAACTTTACTACCGTTCATTTTTTAATTTAGTTGAAGCAAATTTCAGAAACGGGATTGGTTTAGGTTTATCTTATTCCGATTCTAATTTCAAAGGATTTAAAGATAAAGTTGCGAACATAGGAATCAGTTATCCACACAACAATCCATTTCATAATTTTGGCGTATCTTATTCGTTTGGGAAAATTGGTGATGAGAATTATAAATTAATCAGTGTGCAGGGTCAATATCGTTTTGCTTCTGTGTTATCTGTCGGCGCACTCCTTCAATTTTCCATGCTTGGTGACGATAAGGAAACGCAAAACATCCTGAATATTGCTTATGAACTTTCTGAGTTTCGATCACTTCTTGGTAGAGCAGTAATTAAAGATGGGAAATTAAACTGGTACTTGGCGTTCAAACAATCCGGCAACTTTGGCGCAGAGTATTATTTGATTATTGGCAATCCAAAT
>CAZSPF010000068.1:3831-5337 GCA_964608695.1 uncultured Fimbriimonadales bacterium
CGGAAAGATTTGTGTTAAAAGTTGTTTACCCATTAGAAGTAGTCAGGAAGAGTTAACACGTTCAAGTGCTGCCAGCGAGAGCAAAAACCCGA
This sequence comes from uncultured Fimbriimonadales bacterium, assembly GCA_964608695.1. Taxonomy (GTDB): domain Bacteria; phylum Armatimonadota; class Fimbriimonadia; order Fimbriimonadales; family ATM1; genus CAZSPF01. The sequence continues at coordinate 3,924 of CAZSPF010000068.1, forward strand.
ACAGCATTGCAGTTCCGCACGCAATCATTGGAGCATAGTTCCCTACTTCATATAACTTTGAACCCACGCCCAATCCTATAATTGCCCCTATTCCTTGAACTGTCATTATTGCACCTAAGTATGAACCGGAACGCGCAGGGTCAATTCTGCTGACTGTAGCATACCAACTGGGAATAGCGAGTAAGAACCCTACACCAACAAGAATCGCACCGAAAAGTAAAAACAGCACAAATTTAAAAATAGGGAAAAACGCACCTAATGCTATCATCCAAATGCCGATAGAGCAAAATAGCAATCCCATTTTTACTGCTTTAGTTCTTCCCACTTTTTCACCTAATGAACCCAACGGGAAACTCATTATTGCCATTGCAATTCCCGCGGGCAAAACTAGCAAGCCAAATTTTTCTTGTGGTAATCCAAACTCATCTTTTGCTAACCATTGAAGTGAAACCATAGGGAAACCCACACCAAGAAACGTAACAAAAGCAGTGACGAACATTAACGGCACGCGTTTTGCGCAGTTCCATAAATCTTTCAAATGATAATCTTGTCCAGAATTGTCGTTTTTATGACTATCAATGATTTGTACTTTTAGGAAGAATGCAACGATCGCTGCTGATAAAAACAGCAAAGCAGAGGCATATAAACCTGCTCCATAATTTGAAGAAATTGCTTTCATGGTTCCTGCGACAGGGAAACCTAATGCTAAGCCCATCATGAAGCACACGTTTAAAAGTGAGAGCGATGATGCTCTTTCATTTTCTTTTACTACATCGGCGACTGCGGCATAAGCAGAGGGCCAGAGCATTGCGGCGGATACTCCGTCTAAAATTCTTAAACCGATCATCGCTACAATTGCTCCCCCCCCCACTCGCTCGGTACTAATAAGGTGGCTATGGGTGTAAACGTCCAGATTAACGGCGCAAGGATCAGCATGATTCTCCTTCCTCGCTTATCAGATAGGTGCCCCATGTAGCCTTTAAAAATGGCTTCGCTTAGCAGGAAGGACATAATAACGAGCCCTGTCATGCCTTCCGAAAATCCGCGCTGATACCTTAAATAAACAGGCATGACCGCTATGTTCATTACGGAAACAGCCAACTCACAAAGCAACGCTATTGCCAAGAGCGACAGCACTTCTTTTCGCATCCATATGGGTTGATGCTTAGTTTGCTGAGTGTTCGGTGCTTCCCCGCTCTTGTTATTCATATACAAATGGGCGCGAACCTTGTTCAGGTTCGCGCCCTTCGTGACACACGAAATTTTTTATCTTTTTACGAACTGGAATCCACGTCGGGCGCGTTTGCGTCCATATTTCTTTCTTTCTTTTACTCTGGGATCTCTTGTGAGGTATCCACCTTTTCGAAGGCTTGCTCTAAGTTCGGGGTCCATGACCATCAATGCACGCGCAATA
>CAZSPF010000069.1:0-4388 GCA_964608695.1 uncultured Fimbriimonadales bacterium
CCATTGAGAATAAAGGCTCTGTGAGATTTTGCAGAAAAGACTTGACATTACCCTCAAAAAATGGCACATTCTGACTGAAAGAGGGTGAAATGGGAGTATCTGATTTCAAAATACAGCTATCAAATTTCTTAAAGGCACGCTTTCCGTTTTTGTATATTTCTACATGGGAAGAAGAACGTTTGCTTTCGCTCATCGCCTCTGTCGCTAAAGACGATGCAATTATCAAAACTCCAAGATTATTTTTTACATGGAGCCAGACAACTGGAATGGTGGGTGAAGGGCAGGCGGGAAAAGAGGAAACAAAGGCCCCACTAAAAGCGCTTGAATTTATCGAGAAGTTTGCAGAACCTTCCTTGTTTGTTTTAAAAGACTTTCATGTCTATTTCGGTGGGCAGGGTCGGCCTCCAGACTTTCAGGTCATTCGAAAAGTTAAGATATAGTGCCTGCTCTCAAGTCAAGTCCTAAAGCAAAGAATGTAATATTTGTTTCACCTTCTTTGGTTTTGCCGAATGACCTCCAAAAAGATATCACTATTGTAGATTTTGACCTTCCTTCTTCATCGGATATTCGTGGTGTCCTTGACGAAATGATTGCTGCAAACCGAAGGAGCGGGAGAATTAAAATTGAACTCAAGCCTGATGAGGTTGAACGTCTTGTTAAAGCAGCTTTAGGCCTAACCCTTCAAGAGGCTGAGAATGCTTTTGCCTTAGCTATGGTTAAAGACGGCATTCTCGATGTTAAAGACGTAGAAGTTATTATTGATGAGAAGCGTCAAATTATTAAGAAAACAGAAATCCTGGAGTTCATAAAAAGCGACCTCAATATGGATGATATCGGCGGCTTGGAAAATCTAAAAAAATGGTTAATAAAGCGTAACAAGTCGTGGCTTGATTCGGCGCAGCGTTATTGTTTGCCCTCGCCTAAAGGCGTATTAATTACAGGTGTTCCGGGTTGCGGCAAAAGCTTAACGGCAAAAGCAATAAGTGCTTTATGGCAATTGCCGCTTCTACGTCTTGACATGGGGAAAATATTTAGCGGTATCGTAGGCAGCAGCGAAGAAAATATGAGAAAAGCTATTAAGACTGCCGAGGCTATATCACCTTCTATACTTTGGATTGATGAAATTGAAAAAGGTTTTAGCGGCACTGGGTCCGGCGGAGACAGCGGTACTTCAACCCGTATTTTTGGCACATTCCTGACGTGGATGCAGGAAAAAATAAAACCTGTTTTCGTTGTAGCTACAGCTAACAATATCCACATGCTACCATCTGAGTTTTTGAGAAAAGGACGCTTTGATGAGATATTTTTTGTTGACCTGCCAACGCATAAGGAAAGAATCGATATCTTCAAGGTGCATCTTAAAAAGCGATTAACAGACCCATCTGTTCTTGGCGATTTCAAATGGACTGAGGAAACTGCATCAATACTGTCAGAACTTACCGAGGGGTTCATAGGGGCTGAAATTGAACAAATAGTCATAGCAGCTTTGTTTGAGGCCTTTTCAGAGGACAGAAGTATAACGCTTTCAGACTTGCAGAAGTCAATAGCCAATACTGTGCCGTTGTCGATAACGCAGGCGGAACAGATTAGAAGCATCAGAGAATGGGCCAACGTCCGTGCCGTGGCTGCAACGGCGCCTGAGGAACAGAAAAAATACGCAAAAGAAACCGGACAGATCAATGATGATATACGAACTACGCGTGGTGGTCGAACAGTAGACTTTTGATAGATATAGATTAGGAGGACAAGATGTCGATTGCAATTGTTTTATTACCGGTTGCACTTGCTATGGCACCAGCATTGCTTGCAGCGCGCCTTGTGATGGGGAAGGATAAATTTGCAGCATGGCTTGAATCGCTGCAGGTAAAGATACCAACCTATTTTGAAAACGAAACTGACCTCATATCTACGGTCAAGAAAGCAGGATATGATGCTGAAAAATGGGGCGGCAGCATAAAAACGCATATTAAAGGTGATCAAAATTTCTTCTTTTGGAATCTTATAGATGGGAAGTGGGTAGCTGTCTTTTCAAAATCTGATTCAAAGGATATGATAATAGCTTTTATCAAGGATCTGGAAACAAAATCTGGACGGAAGCTGTTTGTTGTCAATGAAGAGACCAAGAAAATCGCCGTTATCCCTACTCGTACTTTCCCAACGAATTTTCGAGATGGAGAGCTTTTGAAAAAAACATTAGCTGATCATGGGCTAAATCCTAAACAACAGAATACAGGCAACATTGTTTGTAATGTTGGTCCTGTGACTTTGCATTTTCGTCAAGAAGACGGTTCGCCTTTCAGCGTTGAGATTAAAGGTGCGCAGGACATGGCTGCTATATTTACTCAACTTTTCTCAGTTGACGAAGATTATAAACGCTATGTTCAGTCGAGCACTTATGAAAAACTGAAAAAACGTGCAGTTGAGAAGAATCTTACAATTGAGTCAGAAGAAGTTTTAGAGGACAATTCCATAGTTTTGACGTTACTTGTCGGTTAAGACGAAATATGAATTGGCAAAAAATATATCAGAGAAAGCTGGACGCATTAGAAAAATATGCATTGGAATTATTCCACTCTCTCATTGTTGCTTCTGATAGAATTCATATATTCCCCGATATCTCGTCTACAGTTCTTTCAGGCGCTAAAAGTACTTACTTGAAACAGCAACTTGATGAACTTCTCATAGCAATCTTCGATGAGACTGTGATAATGAGGCATGCCAAAGACGGATTTGCATTTACAACAAAAAGAATATATTGGAAGAATACAGGCGAAGAACCTCAATCCGTTGAGTATTCTAAGTTAATAACTACCCCTAGAGCCGGTGGACTTCTTAATAACAAGATTGAATTAGGAGCTGGTACTCATATAAAAGTGAACATAAATAAAGAGAAGAACGAGGCGATTATTCAATTTATAAATAAAATGAAGATAGTATATTTGAACGGCGTTCCTGTCGAGCAATCATCCGTTGCCCAAGCAGTTTGGTATTTCTCTATATCCGGAAGTCAATTTGGCCCATATGAGGAAAATTCTATAAAGAGTATGTTGGCGTCCGGTAAGATTGTGCCCTCTGAGTCCTTTGTTTGGAAGCAGGGGATGACAGATTGGCAACCCTTTTTGCAGGTGCCGGAGTTGGCTGCTCTTATACAAACAGCGGCTCCTCAAGTTAATACTTCGCCACCACCGCAACCCAAATCCACTGCAGAGCCACAAGCATTCATGTCGCTTGAAGATGCATTAGATACAAACATGCCACCGAAGACTATCCATAGCGAAAAAGGGATTGATTTGAATAGTGCTGCCACAGAAGAACTGTTAACACTCCCCGGCATTAACCTTTCAGGCGCTCAGAAATTGGTGGAAGAAAGAACAAAACTGAAAGGCTTTGATACGTTTGAAGAGATAGGGCAGCTATTGAACTTGCAGCCACATCAGGTTGAAAGGCTGAAAAATGCGGCAATATTGAGACCACATAAAGGGTCAACTACCTCGGCAGGCAAACGGGTAATAGATTTTTAAGGGGGTTAGCATGATGAAAAGAGTTCAAGTAAGGATTTATCCCGATGGTCGAGTTCAAGCTGAAACACAAGGGATTAAAGGGAAAGCATGTACCGAGTATATACGGATATTAGAAGAACTTCTCGATGCTGAAGCTTATGCATCCTCTTATACTCCAGAATATTATGAGGAACAGAACGTAAAACTTGATCTGCAACAAGAACAATCAATTCGTGGGGGATTAAATGAAAAAATTTGATATCTATACACATCCTGATGGGCGATCTGAAGCAGTCAAGCAAGGGTGGAATTGGATCGCTTTTTTATTCGCTGGGATATGGCTCCCGTATAAAAGACTATGGCCTCAAACATATGCTTTTTATTTCTTTGTCATCTCGCCAGCTACTCGAAAATGGCCAGAATCACTCGAAGCTTTAGCCACCTTGATAGTATTAGGTATGTCCCTATATTTTGGATTTAAGGGCTATAATGCTGTTGCCGATAAACTCAAGAAGAAAGGGTTTGAGTTTGCCGCAACTATAGAAGCTGAGACAAAAGATGCGGCTCTGGCAGCGCAATTAAGAAAAAGCCAAATGGCCTCAAAACGTCAATCGCCCGCACCAGCTGTCACGGCGGTCTCAACTGCTCCAGCTCCAGCGCCAATGCCAGCCGTGCCTGAAGCGGCAACTCCATCGACTATGTCTGCTGGTAACGTCGCCCCGCCGTTGCCTCCACGGCTGGCGACTCCAACGCCTCCAGACAAAGCACCGTTGGCAACACCGCCACTACAGGCTGCGCCAGGCAGCAAATTGCTCGACCTGAATTCTGCCACGGAAGCACAACTTGCCGCTCTGCCGGGTGTCGGACCTATTCTTGCAAAAAAGGCAA
>CAZSPF010000070.1:0-3635 GCA_964608695.1 uncultured Fimbriimonadales bacterium
TATGCTATGGGCTCAAGGATTTCCGATCGTTTCCAGTATGGGTATAGCTCTTGTTTGCATTGGAATGAGTTTAACTTTGTTATTCACAAAGAGACGTGCACCAAATCTCGCAATGTTTGGATATGTGTTGAGCGTTATCTTCATTGCAGTTTTGCTCACATATCCCGTGCGTTCTGGCATGGAAAGCATTCCGTTTTTCGCAGATTTATTGAAAGACACATCTTATTCTGCGGCTAATTTACGATTCCCGTTCTTTGCACTAAGCTTGGTTATCGTGATGTTAAGTCGTCCGCAAGGAATGTTTGGTCATCATGAATTTAGTTGGAGTTGGGTGAAAGGTTTATTTGGAAAACGTGAACCAAAAACGGCGGTGTCCGCATGAGTTTGTTGGTTTTAAAAAACGTTACGATTCGTTTCGGCGGATTGGTTGCGGTAAACGATGTTTCTTTTGAAATAGAAAAAGGGGATTTGTTTGGCTTGATTGGTCCAAACGGTGCAGGGAAAACGACTTGTTTTAACATCATTACAGGAGTTTATAAGCCGACTTCGGGAGAGGTATTATTTGACGGAAAGCCAATTACAAACAAAAAACCACATCAGATTGTTTCTCTCGGCATTGCAAGAACGTTTCAGAACATTCGATTGTTTCAGGCGCTATCTGCTTTGGAGAACGTTGTCATTGGAGCGTTCTTAAGACATAGGAGTACGCTTGCGGAAGCGCTTGCGTTATTGCCGAGACCGGTTTCCGAAACCGACGAGTTAGTTAAACGTTCATTAGAATTGTTAGAGTTGTTTGGCTTGAAAGAGTTTGCCAACTACAGAAGCGGTGACTTGCCTTATGGAATGCAAAGAAGATTAGAGATAGCACGAGCAATGGCGACGAATCCGAAACTCTTATTACTTGATGAGCCTGCGGCAGGAATGAACCCGCTGGAATCTGAAGATTTGATGCACCTCATTCGCAGGTTAAGAGATGAATTTCACCAAACGATTCTTTTAATAGAGCACGACATGAAAGTGGTTATGGGTATTTGTGAAAAGATAGTGGTTTTGGATTATGGTGCGATGATAGCGCAAGGTCCACCGGAAGAGATACGAAACGATCCGAGAGTTATTGAAGCATATCTGGGAGAGCCGGTTTGATTTTTTTGGGTATAGCAACGCTTGTTTTTGGATTACAGGATATCTATCAAAGCAAAGGCGAGTTAGAAATCAAGAATGTTGTTTTATCACCGCAAACTGAACATAAACTGTATGAGCCATTAGAAGTTCGCTTTGATTTATCGGGTAGATGGGATAATCCTTTTGATCCAAACCAATTAGACGTGAGCGCTTTTGTGTCCACTGACAGAACATACGCTCTTGTTCCTGCCGTGCTTGTTCAAGATTATGAATTTCGGCTGGAAAACGAAAAAGAGATTTCTGCGAAAAAGGGAAACTTGTATTGGCGTTTAAACTTTGCTCCTTGGCAGTTAGGGACATTTACGATTGACCTGCGCGTTACCGATATGGTTACGAACACATCTCATAGAAGCATTAAGATTAAAGCTTTTCCAGGCAACGCTAAAGGGTTTTCGAACATCCCAAGAAACTCTTCTTATTTTCATCAAGGTAATAATTGCGTGTTTATATCTGGTGTTACTCTATCGGAATTTGGTGAAAAAGGCACACAAGGTATTGACGAGAAATTCAAAGAGCTTCGAGAAGCAGGTGTAAGAGTTTGCAGAATCTTGTTGAATCCGACAAATTTCGGCATAGAATGGATGCCAAGTGATTCAAACAGGCAGTTTGCAGGATTGGGATATTACAACTTAGAAAATGCGGCGAAACTTGAAAGAATCCTGCAATCGGCACAAGAAAACGACATTTCCATCATTTTATGCTTGATGAGCGATCAAGAGTTTTCAACGAAGTGGAATGAGAATCCTTATAACAAAGCAAAAGGCGGTCCATGTGAAACTCCGGAAGAGTTCTGGACAAGTTTAAGAGCACGTATTCAATATAAGAGACAATTAAGATATTTGATTGGAAGATATCAGAGATATTCGAGTTTGATTGGATTTCAGATGACAAACGGAGTGGAAGTCCCCATTTATTGGCTTCAAGAGATGGGCAATGAAATACAGAACTTTCATGCATTCGGGTTACCAATGAGCAGTATGCCATTACCTAAAGAAGCCTTTGAATTAAAGCAATTAAGGTTTATTTCAAAAAGCATCAATATAAAAAGCAGTGTGCCTGAGATGATTAACGAGATGGCATCCTTGATGCCCGATGAAAAGGCTGCCGAAAAGAAACCCGTAATCTTATATGCGAATGAATCGCAACTCAGCGCATTTGAAGCGAGAACAATTCTTTGGGCAGGTACTGCGATGGGATTTGGCGGAGTGATGTTTAGTGGAATAGCATCATCAGATAAGGAATGGTATAAGAGCGTATTTCAAGCATTTCAAAGTGAGACTACGCACTTATTCGACTCAAAAAACCAACCTGTTCGCTCTGTAATTAAATCAGATTCTGAGAAAACAGCGTGGCTTTTACGCAATGATAAGTGCGGAATCGTGTTTTTGCATGATGAATCAGAGGGGGGGAGTGTCAGGCTGTTATCGTTTCCGGTTGCAAAAAGTGGTGACTATAGGCTCAAGGTGTTTGATTTGGAAACAAATGAGATTGTTAGTGAAAACAAGGTGTCTACGAGAATAAATAGCTTGTCATTTTCTTATCCACACACGAAAAAAACTCTTGCTTTTTCGTTTATTTTAGAATAGTTTTATACTTAAAAATTTATTTTTTTAATAAAACACTATTTTTTTCAACAAAATTGAAACTTTTTTAATCAAAATATCGTCTTATGCAGTTTGGGTACTCATGCAGTTCTTCGGATCAACCGATAAACTGTAATTAGAGGAGGTAAACCACACATGCGAAAGAAAACAACAGCAAAAAAGACGACGCGGCGAAAGACGACTGCCAAGAAATCAACCGCCGCAAAGAAACCTGTGCGACGTAAGACAACTCGAAAAGCGGCTGCAAAGAAAACAACCGCTAAGAAAACTACGGCGCGTAAGAAAACAACCCGAAAAGCGGCTGCAAAGAAAACTACTGCGCGTAAGAAGACAACTCGAAAAGCAGCTGCAAAGAAAACTACTGCGCGTAAGAAGACAACTCGCAAGGCAGCAGCAAAGAAACCTACAGCAAGAAAGAAAACTGCAAAGCGAGCCACAGCCAAGAAAGCATCTCCTGCAAAGAAGGCTGGCGCGGGAAAGCGAGGCCGACCAAAGAAAAAGCCAGCAATGGCAATGCCTGCGGGAATGGAAGGCGATCCCGGAATGTAAAAAAAGGCTTGCAAAAGCCTTACATGAACGGAGCGCTAACTGTGTACCACTCATTGCCGGATCTGCAGGATGCAGATCCCAATTGAGCGGGCTGCAATTAAATTGAGTGCATCTTGAGATAAACAAGGGCGCTCGGTGGGGATAAACCCCTATCCTGAGGGATTCTTCCTTCGGGATTTTTTCTTTTTTATTTACCGCCCATTGTTTCTCGTCTTACATCCCTGCGCTTTAGAGCATCGAACAAATCATCTGCTCGGACTTGAAAGCCGAAGCGAAAGCGTTCGGCAAAAACGTCTCGTG
>CAZSPF010000070.1:3701-4387 GCA_964608695.1 uncultured Fimbriimonadales bacterium
TACAGATCTTTTTTATCGAAATCATATTTCAGCAGGAGAGACACCTCTGTTGCAGGCAAGTGAAAATCCATGCGAAGGTGCAAGGCATTTGAGGAGTACAACCTATCAGCATCGAACATTGGTGTTCCTGACGAACCACCATGCACATAACTAATTGTTGCGCGCAAAGTAGGAGATGTTCGAATGGTAAATGCTGCATTTGCTCTCAGCCAGCCAAACTTGTTTCCTCCCCCTACAAACGTCCCTGCGTCTGCGCGGACGAATAACTTCGCACTTTCACTAATGGGAAACACAACAGGAATTGCAGTTCCATAAATTTCCCATCTTTCTGACTTGTTTGTGGTTAATCTTTCCTTTATCGAGCCATATTTAACTTGTAGCTGAGCCGGAAATCCCAATCCTTTGCCTGATGAATCCACTCCTACGAACCAATCTCTGTCCAAAGCAGGTGTGTTTCCCAATCGAGCAACTGTAGCGAAGTTTGTTGTTCTTCCTACGAATAAAGCGTTTTGTGAGCGTCCGATTGATCGTAATTCTTCGTCGATTGATGCGACGATGATGTTGTCCGTAAAGCCATTGAGAAACCTTTCGCCATCTTCATTTCGGATAGAAATCATGGAATCCAGTTCGTTTATGGGACGAGGCTTATCCGTAAAGGCAAACACCGTGTTGGTAGAAGGCACAGC
>CAZSPF010000071.1:0-4384 GCA_964608695.1 uncultured Fimbriimonadales bacterium
CTTTTAGAACAACTGTTCGCCCGATGCCTCACTCTCAGGGTTCATCTAACGCCTGCGGTTCAGCCGATTGCGGGTGGGCGCGGCAAACTACATTATACACCAACTTTGCCAGCAAGAAACGATTGAAAAACCGGGCGATAGCAATTCGGCTGCAACCGCTTGTTGGGCGGCTTTTTTATTAGAACTACTCTTACTCCATGCTCGTCATATTTCTAAGTTCCTCAATAGCTTCTTCTTCTTTCTCTATCCTGTTATGAAGTTCTAAAGGTAGCTCACCGGCAGGATACATGGTAGCCTGTTCTTTCAAATACCAAAGATTATTCCACCTTTGGTACAGTTGCCGTTCCAAAGATTCCATGCTCTTGGATTTTGGAATAGAAGGCTTAAGTGGTTGGCTTATCGTCTCTATCTGAACACGACCTGCAACCTGTGAAGCTATTGTATGAATCCTTGCAGTGCCCAATGAATCATCTTCTTGAAACACTGTAACAATAATACTAATTTCACCTTCCTCTTTTGGAATGAGTTGGAAGGAAAAAATAGGTGAGTCCTGATTAAACCAAAGTGAAAAAGAACAACTCTCTTTTCCGACAACTTTGCAGGTTGGCGCACTAACTTGTAGCCGTAGACGAACAGAAGGCTGCGATGCAGGCCACTGAACTTGCACCTTTCCTGATTTTATTATTGGAAGGTCATTCTCATTGAGGATGGAAGAAGTCCATTGTCGAATAGCAATAGCTAGGTCAAATACTTGATCCACATATACTTTATCAGGGACAGCGACATCAAGACGCAATTGTAACAACTTTAAAAGGGGTTCTCTAGGTTCATGACCGATTGGGCAAGGTGGAACAGGCGTTCCCAATTGATAACTAATATAGGGGGGAACGCTTGGATGTAATGGACATATCCAGACGGTGATACCTACTTCTGGATATTCATCTAACCGTTTGATAGGATGGGGGCCAAATTCTTGAGTGCCTTCTTCTTCAACCCACTGTAGAGTAAGCCACAAATCTTTTATATCGTCTGGATGAATAACCCCTAACATTTGTCCCTGAAGACCCACTGTAACGAGGAATACTGGTATATCGGCTGAATCAAGAAATTGCGAAATAATCCGTTTGATAACACCAATATCTTCAGGACTTGGTGCAGAAATATCGCTGACTTGAACAACCCAAAATTGTTGAGATTTCTGGTCTTCATCAAAGAGCCGAACAGGTTGATTTTCTCTCATAACGAGAGTGAAGGTTCCTGGCGTTATTTCAACTTCATTACTTACCACTTGGCAAGGTATCAAAAATGCTTCAAGAGATTTCATTGCGAAGTTTCTCCCATCATATAAAATGAAGCCCAAAAATAGGGATGTGCGTAAGGATATTCTAGATTTTGGTTTCTGACACTTTCTATCTCTTTTTCCACTTCTTCAGCATACCGAGATTGTGCTAAATTGTGTAACTCCTTAACAAGTCGTTCGCGGGTTAAGTTTCGTAGCCATTTTTGAGCGCTACTAAGAGCTATATTAACCGGAAGGGACTCCTGACGGCTATTCTCTGAGTCGCCCAATAATAAGTATCTATGAAATTGCTGCATGAGTAAGACAGCCGAAACTTGATGTACCGGCCATAATGTAGAAATAATTACAGGGATATGACTTTTAAGCAACAAATCTTCGGCAAAACCTTTGTAGTCAGATACATCAGCACGAATCATAGGCAAGCCTATTTCACACCCCCCTAGAACAATCATTTGTAGATGAGGAGGAACGGCATCAAGAAATCTTTTTAGCGTCATATTTCTATTGGTCATTCTCAGGTGAGAATTTTCTGGCTGTACCCAATCATACACCGCGTGTCCCACAAAAGTAAATGCTTCCACTTGACGTAAAGCGTTTTTCAAAATATGAAAATTGGAGGCGTTAGGTCGAGTAACTACATATTCGGGCGCAAGATGACAAAGATTTGCCACAGCGATTGATGAAAATGTCTCATTGTCATCTCCAACGACAAGTATTCGTTGTGGTCGCACTTGCCCCTGTGTAATGTTTGAGAGTTCACCTTGTGGTAAATATCCAACTTCATAATAATCCAATAAAAAGTTCTTTTGCCCATATCCATCTACTCCTAGAATGGTGGCATGATGTGGAAAGAGTGCCAGAGCTTTATCGGGACATAGGATAATGCGACGAATTCCCCGCTCTGAAAGCCGTTGATGCAAACGTCCCCATAAACCTTCACCTGGATTTGTATATCCTATACCCAATTCACGTAAAATAACCTCCATCAAAATCCAACTGGGAAATGGCACAGAGGGCATATCATCAGTTACTGGCACTTCGGTCGGCTGTAGATTATCAAAGACAGATTGGCTATAGAAGATTTTCTGATATGGGTAACGCCAAGCGGCCTTTTTAAATACTTCACGTTCCCGTTCTGGAATCTTTTCTTGAGCAATGATTTTTAATGTTTCTTCATACATCCCTCGGCTGTGCCAGTAATAGAGCCACAACCAGCCGCGGAGCAAATTCTCAACTTTCTGGCGGGTCATTGAAGCACAGGTAATAATTTCAATTGGGCGGTTATGTTGGCTAATAAGCCCATAAGTTCCGTCGTCCGTCACAATAAGGTGTACCAGAGCTACTGTATCATCATTAGGAAGAGCTATCAGGATTTGTTCAACAGCGGCTTTCTCCACACTTTCCAATACCATTTCGCCTTGACCAGATTTGAGGTATGCTAAAGTTGACGGCTCTGGCTCACCTATACTAAAGGGCGTGAAAAGGGGTTTATAGTGACCATCCAAGAGGTTTTTAATGCGCTTGTCAATAACCTGATAAACATCTTCGGGGTTTTTCGCGCCTAGAATGTCGTGCATCCATAGCCTTGTTTCACGTATGTATAAATCTGAAACCAATTTTTCTTCAACGAGGCCGGAAAGAGTTTTTCGGAGGTTTTCTATGTCATCATAAAGATCTTCTTCCTCCTGAAGTCTAGATTCTCGGATCTTTTCAGTTTTTTGCAAATCAGGTCTGGACTCCGCTAACTCCCAAAACTTCTTTTGTGGATTAATTACAAGTTCACTTATTTGTCTGATCAAAGAACGAAAGAATCCCCGTAAGAAAAGGAAAAGGCGTTGAGGTCTTAACCGCAGTAATCCTCGCAGAAAGCGGAATAGAGCTAGAAAAACATTAAACCACGGATTCGGATGGTCAGGCGCACTCATTTTGTTTATCGCTCCAACAGATAGACCAGAGACGTATTACGAGATTTTTCAACATATTCTTCCACACTCATATCACGTTTAGCGATAAAATCTGTGACGAATCGCTCAGACTCGTCATCACCGCCACGAGCAAGTACCATATACAATAAGGCGATAACATTACTGTCCAGTAGGAATTTTTTTGGCCAGTTATCCATTAGCGCCTTAAATGCATCTTTAACACCTTTTACTGTCCGTGAGCTGGGTTTTTCTTCTTCAAATAGGGTCAAGGCCGCTAGCACCTGTATACCTTCATCTGACTCCCACAAGGCGCGGCAAAGCGCATCCATCGCTGGCTGTCCCATAGCAGCTACAATGTCATAAATATGTTCACGCACAAAATCTTTCTTCATTTCAAGCCAGAAATGGTAAGCAAAACCTTCCCCAAACTCGGACTGTTTACTCATTTCTACAGAAGGGATGAAATAATCCGTTTTGAACTCAGCAATACTACGCAATCCGGCGCGTAGTAGGGGGTAAACCGCAGCTGCGCCAGATCGAATCAAAGCTTCTCTTTGCTCAGAGCGGTAAAGAGTTGGAGCTTGAATATAATCCCAGGCGAGTTGATCAAGATTAGTTTGTCCAAACATCGCAAGCCTCATTATTCATTGTAACTGGTAGGCAACATCTCATCTTCAAGATAAAATATTGTTGGGATGATCCAATAAAAAGTGCTAACCAATTCTGAACCATCCCAATTTTATAGCCATTATGCTATTTACTATATGCGATTGTGGACAGCCTCAATAATAAGTTTTGCGATTTGTGGCTTCCATTCAGGCCAACCGGAATCTATGCAGGCATTCATCATTTTTAGGGTATATTCTTCATCTGCCTGTGTAAAGTTAAGCAGCATCAAGCGCATAAGTTCTTGACCGGCTCTTGCGGCCTCAGTCTGATTAAAAGTCGAATAGATTAAATCGTTGATTCTCTTTACCAGAGGAGTTGGTGTAGCCATATTTTTCTCCTTTGTTTGCTTTTATATTAAATGACAATAAATCATAAAGTGGAATTTAACGAAAATCTGAATTTTACATAATTTACCTCCTTGAAAGGAGATTTCAGCCGCCCAACCTCTGAGCTAACCGGCGGCCCAAGAAGCCTAAAAAAAGAGGTGTGG
>CAZSPF010000072.1:0-3837 GCA_964608695.1 uncultured Fimbriimonadales bacterium
GTCTGCGCTCATACCGTTATTTTCAACAGCATTTGCGATCGCACCACGCAATACTTTTCGTAAAACGCGCGCGCTTTTGCTCGGGTGATATCTCAACATTGACAAAGCCCAAATTGCGTGCTTGCCACGAATTTCATCTGCTACAAGCCGAGTTTTTCTCGGCTGTACTCTTATCTGTTTTCCAATCGCTCTTGCTTCCATATTTTTTTCCTAATGTGTCTTCTTGCTAAAAACAAAATGCAGCGTGCTTGACGGCGTACTCGAAGCGTTTCTTGATGGCAGATTTGTCGCCGTTCCTTCTGCTTCTACTAACGATCCATTTCTCTGGTCGATCCAATATGTTAAAGATAACTTCATGGGAACTCTGCTATCCGGTTTATGAATCTCAATGTTTCCTGAAAATTTCGATAAATACTCTTTGTTTTCTGCCAACTGTAAATTTCCTTTCACTTCTATATGCGCTGTTTGTCTCTTATCATAATTTAGTGACAATGTGTCACCAATTTTCATTGATTGATTGGGCAGAATTCCGACATACTTAATAAGTTGAAAAAGAGCCCCCAAATCTTCATGATCCTGTGAAATTGGCACAGCGTATTTATCAAAACTTGCACTGAATCCATTCCTTGATGGTTTTAGTGGAACGTTCATGTCATTTGTTTTTGCTATTGAATTCTCAATTCTAAAGGTGAGTTGACTTGAGCCATCCTCAAAGGTCTTCTCTGCAATTGATATCAAATCAAATTCGATAATTACATCACCAACATTTGAGTTGAGAGTGAGCGTAACACTGTAACTTTGTTTTTCATTAACCAACCACTTCCTTTCAAAACTCACAGGCTCTTGCATAGATGAAACCATGCAAGCCAAAACACTGATTCCTACAAATTGATTTAATCGCATCATTTCCTCACCTTCGCATAAATAAATTTGATTTCGTAGTTCCCATCCGCTTCTCTTGATTCAACATTCCCTTCTGATTTCACTAATTTTCCGGTTTCAAGATTTAAGTAAGTTGTGAAATTATATGTCGCTTCGAATTCGTCCGTTTTTGCCCTAGCTTTCACTTCTACTTTTGCCACTCTCTCCTCATATAATCTTCCAGTTGCTATTAATGTCCCTTGCCCGTCTACGGACAACTGTTTATCATCAGATACAAACTTGATTTCATAAGTCTTTCCAATATCAACTTTTTGATTAACCGAAAACTGCGATAACCAAAATGATAAGCCTGCAGAATCTAAATCTTCCTCATCGTATCGCAAAGGCATTCCGCTCTTGCCGCATTCCCAAGATTTGTTTTCGAAATACTCCAACGCATCAAACTCTTCTTCCATAAACGACATCTTGGCTTTTGTGAACTCGATGCTTGTTTCGGCTTTTCCTTCGCTTAATAGTTTCGAAACCTTATGTATGAGCTCTCCTTCTGCTTTGAATGTTTCATCGTCATCCACTGATTTGTACTCAAACTTAAACGTGTAGTTTTGTGAATCTCCTGTTTTATAAATTCTATTAAAAGTATGAGAGGTCGGAATCTTATCTTGCAAATAGGCGAACACAGACATGCTTGTCGTTGCAAACATGCCAATTAAAACTACGGCTATCCTACTTCTCATCATGCTTTTACTTTTGATTTATCTCCGCCGCCTGCATGACTGCGGAACGTGCGAGTAGGAGCAAACTCGCCAAGTTTATGTCCCACCATATTTTCAGTTATGTATACAGGTATATGTTTTCTGCCGTCATGTACGGCTATTGTATGACCAACAAATTCAGGCAAAATTGTGCTCCTGCGTGACCACGTTTTGATAATCTGTTTTTGTCCCGTACTGTTCAATCTATCCACTTTCTTCAAAAGATGGTCATCAACAAACGGACCTTTTTTAATGCTCCTTGCCATTTGTTACGATTTCCTCCTTCTTACGATAAACTTATCGGTGCGCTTGTTTCTGCGAGTTTTTGTTCCAAGCGCTTTATTGCCCCACCTATCTACGGGACCTTTCTTTCTTCCAACAGGAGACTTCCCTTCACCCCCCCCGTGAGGATGATCACGCGGTGTCATTGCAACTCCGCGCACATGAGGTTTTCTTCCTCGTCCTCTGTTTTTGCCTGCTTTACCAACAGACTCGTTTTCGTGTTGAGAATTACCAACTTCTCCAATAGTTACTCTGCAATTCGCATTAAACATGCGCATCTCACCGGATGGAAGTCTGAGAGTTACGACACCCCCCTCTTTGGCCATAACTTGTGCGGATAATCCTGCTGCCCGTACCAGTTGTGCCCCTTTATTTGGTTGAAATTCTACGTTGTGAACTTTTGTTCCGAGAGGAACGTTTATCAAAGGTAAAGCATTGCCGGGTCTGATGTCAGCATCAGGACCACTTTCAACAATATCTCCGACATTCAATTCGTTAGGTGCAAGTATGTATCTCTTCTCCCCATCTTTGTAATGAAGAAGAGCGATTCTTGCGGTGCGATTAGGGTCGTACTCGATTGCGGCTACTTTTGCTTCGATTCCGTCTTTGTTTCGCAAGAAATCGATTACGCGGTACCTGCGTTTATTACCCCCCCCTCTGTGAAATGCGGTAACACGGCCCGTGTGGTTGCGACCACCGGATTTCTTCGTTCCACGCGTTAAACTCTTCTCGGGTTTCGATTTCGTGATTTCGGAATAATCCGAAATACTCTTGAATCTCACTCCCGGCGATGTGGGTTTATATTTTCTAACTGCCATTTTTAAACCTCAAATCCTTCAAGTGTTTGTCCCGGCATAAGAGTGATAATCGCTTTGCGCCTATCTGCTCTTTTGCCTGTTACTTTAAAATTCGTTCTCTTCTTCTTTCCTTTAATGTTCATCACGTTCACGTTTTGCACTTGAATCTTTTCTTTCGACTTCTTTCCTCTGTTATATATCTCTTCAATCGCCTGTGCAATTTCAATTTTGTTTGCTTTCGGGGCCACAAAGAAAACATACTTTCCATCCGCACTTAAGCGAACACTTTTTTCCGTTAACACCGGCATGAGAACTACCTGCTCAGGGGGTTTTTTCATTGCCAAGCCTCCTGTATTTTTTCAAGTGCTTTTTGAGTGACTAATATCGTCTTTGCCACGAGTAAGTCCCTCGTACTGAATGATTGAGTTTTTGTTTTCTGTGCCTTGCCGCCTTCTCTCACAGGAGCAGTGCGTACTTCCACACGCGGAATGTTGCGAAAACTCTTTAAAGTGTTTTCGTCATACTCTTCAAGAATTACTAACACACGCCCTTCAGCACCGACATCTTTCAAAAATCCAACCGCTTGCTTCGTTTTTGGTTGTTCGAATTTAATCTCATTGATAACCTTCACTTCTCCCGCATCTATCTTCACGGTTAAAGCACTTAAAATTGCAAGCCTTCTCTCCTTCTTGTTTATTTTCTTCGAATAGTCGCGAGGAGATGTCCCAAATGCCACTCCACCATGTGCATAATGTGGAGCACGAATCGTTCCTTGTCTTGCTCTACCGGTTTTCTTCTGCCGATAAGGTTTTCTTCCACCTCCCCTTGCTTCCGACCGGGTTTTTGTTTTGTGTGTGCCTTGTCTTTTGTTCGATTCTTCCGCAACTACCACACGATGCAAGACACTCGCTTTCGGTTTTACATTTGAAAGCGATTCGGATAGTTTTACTTCTCCTACTTTTTTGCCTTTACTGTCTTGTACTGTTAACGTGCTCATTTACTTCGCTCCGTTTTATGTATCTCTACTAATCCGCCGTTTGCACCCGGAACACTTCCGGAAACCAGAATCAAGTTTTGTTCAGGATCAACCTTTACAACCTTTACTCCGATTTGAGTAACGCGCT
>CAZSPF010000072.1:3847-4217 GCA_964608695.1 uncultured Fimbriimonadales bacterium
CCCATACGACCCGGCCCTTTCTTTCCTTTGAAAACTCTCTGTGGCCCAGTCGCACCCGATGCCAAAGGTCTTCTGTGTGTCATCTTTCCGTGGGTTTGGTGTTGACCACGAAATCCGTACCTTTTTACAACCCCCGCAAACCCCCTGCCTTTGCTCGTTCCTACAATGTGCACAGGATCTCCGGGTGAAAAAATTTCAACCGTAAATCTTTGCCCAAGTTCTACTGGACCTTGAGTTTCGAACTCCCGTAAATATTTTAAAGGCCCAACACCCGCTTTTTTAAGATGACCGATTTCCGGAAAAGTGAGTTTTTTAGATTTAATATCTTCATAACCAACTTGAGCGGCTTCGTAGCCATCTTTTTCGATAT
>CAZSPF010000073.1:0-1409 GCA_964608695.1 uncultured Fimbriimonadales bacterium
ATTAATGTTGTGTTTCCATTTGGTTTCAAGCGGAAGCGGTATGGTCCTTTTTCCAAAAAACTTACATCCTCATATTTGAACGGTAAAGTTTCATCCAAACTGTTTTCGTTTATTACATAACTCATAAACTTTCCGTTACTGTATTGAATGTTTTCGTATTTATCATCCAACGAGTAACTATAAGCGTAATTCATCAAGCTTGGATAAAGCGGGCAGTGGCCTGGCCCCCAATGCCCTGAATGATCTAAACCTAACTGGTGTCCGAACTCATGCATGAAAACAGCCCATAGAGCAGAATCCCCGCATGCTCCCATGTCTCCCATTTGGTTTGCTTGGCCGCCCCCACCTTTTGTTATTTGCATCCAATGTGCGATACCTCTGTGTTTTTCTGGCAAGTATTTCGCACCAACTTCCCACCAAGGTTTTCCTAACATTTCTTCAGGGTTTGCCGGCTCTGTGTATATTGCATGAAAGTTGATACCAAAAGTTCCATCTGTATTTTTCATTTTAATCGATGAGTAGGTAGCTTTAACTTTTTCCATTTCTTTTAGAACGTGATTTTCATCTACATCATTAAACCGTGTAATATAGCAAATTACATCGTAATGCAAAGGAGAGCATCCCATTTCACTTAAGTTTAACTCGCGTATACCATTTACTTCCCATCCATCTAATAAACCATCGTTGTCTGTATCGCGGTCAAACATATCCGTACCATACACCTTTTCTTCTTCGTTCTTTAATCCATCACGATCATAATCGTCATCGTTTTTGTCAATTGAAAACAAAATGTATATATCATGTGCCTCGTGTTTTTCATTGCCATATCGAAACACCATTAAATCATCTCTTCCGTCTGCGTCCAAGTCACATTTTTTAATTTTATAAGGTTTTTTAATCAGGTCGAGTTCTTCTAACGAATATACTTGATTTCTATAAAACCACTTGTTTCCAATAAGAACTCCTCTATTCCAAATTAACACTTCCTCATCTACTTTTACTGATGCAATGTTTTTACTCTTTCCTTTATTGATAAGATATACATCTCCATTCTTGTTTTTGATTACAACACTTTCACCATCATAACCTTCGACGTTTCCTTTTTCTATCTGCGTTGTGTTAGCAGGAAAAGTTGCAGGAATAGTCTGCGTCACCCCCCCTTCCATGAAACGGAACTCTGTTCCCTTTCCTGATTCGCCTGAGACAATGATGCATCCATCACCATTCTGTTTAGTGGATGTTTTTCCAATTATCGGTGATTTTAATGGGGGGTAAAATTTGTAAACCTCTTCTACTACTTCATATTTATTTTCTTTTTTATTTTTTGCTATTCGAACGGAGCCATCGCTCAAATAGCCAATTATTTCAACCCCTTTTTCATTTTTTATAAAATTGCCTGTTTCAACCAA
>CAZSPF010000073.1:1432-3741 GCA_964608695.1 uncultured Fimbriimonadales bacterium
AACCAAAACACAATCTTTTCCGAAACCTACTCTTGCTTGAAAACCCCAACCACTTTTTTGTGCCTTTCGATTTGGTGCCGCATCAATGATTCCGTTGTCAGGAGGATAGTAGCACATCATGTCCGCAAAACCGTCTCCATCAAAGTCTCCACATAAGGGAAGTCGTGGAGGGGCTGCGAACCAAGTAGACCACAGCGCGGGCTTGCTTAGTAAAGGGAAATTAGAATCTGCGATATGTGTCGTGCTAGTCGCTCCGTTAAGAGCAAGGCTTAAACACAAAACGAAAACCATGATCAGAGCATTTTGACTTACAATTAGGTAAAAATTTAGCAACTTGAATACAATTTGTTAACATTCCGTTAACACTTGTAACCCTACAATGAGCTGTGAATTCTGTCGAGGTCAGTGAGCCTTTGGAAGAAAAGGTGATTTCTGAACGTGCTGAGGCTACAAAAATCAGTGTGAAGGATCTCAATTTCTATTACGGAACATTCCATGCTCTAAAAAATGTCCACCTCGAGATTCCGGTAAATAAAATAACCGCTCTTATTGGACCCTCAGGTTGTGGAAAAAGCACTTTTTTAAGGTGTTTGAATCGAATGAACGACCTCATAGACTCCGTGCAATTAAGCGGGTTAATTGAGTTGGATGGTCAGGACATACATTCCAAAGATGTTGATGTCGTTCGGTTAAGGAAACTCGTAGGCATGGTGTTTCAAAAACCTAACCCCTTCCCCATGAGCGTGTTTGACAACGTTGCATACGGTCCGCGAATTCACGGCATTAAAAACAGGAACGACTTAGAAGAAATCGTAGAACGCTCATTGAAAAGAGCCTTTTTATGGGATGAAGTCAAAGATAAACTGAAACAAAGTGGTTTGCAGTTGTCAGGGGGTCAACAGCAGAGGCTTTGCATCGCTCGCGTTTTGGCTGTTGATCCGGAAGTAATCCTCATGGATGAACCTTGTTCTGCTCTCGACCCAATCGCCACTGCAAGGATCGAGGATTTAATGTTAGAACTGCGCGACAGATATACTGTTGTCATAGTTACACACAATATGCAACAGGCTCAACGTGCAAGTGATTACACAGGATTTTTCTTATTAGGAGAACTCGTAGAGCACCAAGAGACTTCCACTTTGTTCTTAAATCCTCAAAAACGCGAAACAGAAGACTATATTTCAGGAAGATTTGGTTAACAACTACAATTTTCTCGAGTCGTACGCCCAATGTAGTAACGCTTGCCTCTGCCTTCTTCGACAAGTCATGTCTCCTTTCGCACAATGTTTTTGTAACTGTGCAATGTGCCTTTTTATGGCAAGCCAGCGTTTAATCTGTCTTTCATCATCTTCTGTTCTCCTTCCCATGTAATACCTGCAGTACCATTGGAACCATCCTCGTGGATCTTGAGGATGAATCCAACCCTTTTCTCGCCAGTATGAAAGTGGCTTGCTCGCATTAACTTTAAAAAAATTTAATTCAGGAATATGTCTGTTGCTCTTTTCTGTTGAAAGAATTGCTTTTTCAAACCAATCTTTAGGAAATTCATTTCGGCAATCTCTCATATACACTCCCCCAAAAATACCAAGTGCCAACATCTGCTTAGGAGTGAGTTCAGGCTTGAATCTTGGGTCAAAATTTTTGCCCATTTCTTCGGTAAGTACATACCGATAATTTTTTTGCATTTTGTCGTTCACAATAATGATACGTGCTTTCTTCATAAAATAGCATGTGTATTCTTTCAAGAGTAATGGTGTATTTTTGCAACCCAGCTCGAACCCATTTTATCCGAAATTCCGACCGAAACCAGCCGATCCATCGCGCCTTTGCCCTTCACGCCGACTGAATTTGCGCCAGCGATACCTTTTGCGCGCCGCTTACATCAAAACCATTTTTCCGCCTTAGGTCTGCGATGAGGACAACCAGGCCAACAACACGGTCGTCTCTTTCCTTCAGCGAGTTCTGCACATGCTCGTTGGATACGTTTTTTTCTCGTTTCCGGTTTTTTAACAATAGTAACCCAGCAAATCCACTCATTCCGCGCAAGCGGCGTGATGTCGTCCCACACCGTTTTTGCTTGCGGTACTGCGGCAATCGCTTTCTTCAAGTCCGCAGGTAGTGTGTGCAGTATTTCTTTTTTCATAGATGTGGAGGGTTTCTATTTCCTTAAAATCTTCTCCATCGACCTACCTTTTGCCAACTCATCTACCAATTTGTCCAAGTATCGGATTTTTTGCATTAAGGGATCTGTGATTTGTTCGACCCGACAACCGCAAATAGTGCCGGTAATTAATAAGGCATTGGGATTT
>CAZSPF010000073.1:3763-4146 GCA_964608695.1 uncultured Fimbriimonadales bacterium
TGGGATTTACATTGGCGTCGGCAAAAAACTGCTCAAAGGTGACTCCTTTTTTTATGATTTTTTGAAGCTCTGACTCGCTATAACCGGTCAGCCAGGTGATTACGGTGTCAAGTTCCTTCTTGGTGCGACCCTTTCTCTCAACTTTTTGCAAGTAGAGGGGATACACTGATGCGAAACTCATATTAAAAATGCGGTCCATGATCTTTATTTTAATCTTACCAAAACACCTCTGCGTTTGATGATCAATCGCGTGTGAGGATAACCTTTTTCGCAAAAAGGTCTACGACCAGAGAAATCTAACGAAAAAGTCGGTCAATTTTCCGAAAGTCAGATTCTGGTGCCGCAGGCCGGAATCGAACCGGCGACCCACGGATTTTCAGTCC
>CAZSPF010000074.1:0-247 GCA_964608695.1 uncultured Fimbriimonadales bacterium
TGGGCCGTGTCGCAGTCCCAGTCGGGCTGGTCGTCCTCTCAGACCAGCTACCCGTCGTATCCTTGGTAGGCCGTTACCCCACCAACAAGATGATAGGCTACAAGCCCCTCCCGAAGCCGATTGCTCGTTTTAATCCATCAAGGATGCCCTTAATGGACCACATCCGGTATTAATCCCTCTTTCGAGGGGCTGTCCCGGTCTTCGGGGCAGGTTGCTTGATGATATATACAACGAGGTCAAAAAAGAT
>CAZSPF010000074.1:257-1073 GCA_964608695.1 uncultured Fimbriimonadales bacterium
CCTTATGTATTACTCCGCCGTTCGCCACTGGACCCGAAGGTCCCGTTCGACTTGCATGTCTTAGGCACGCCGCCAGCGTTCGTCCTGAGCCATGATCAAACTCTCCGTGAAGAATCGTTTGATCTTCTTTACTTTTAATGCCTTTAAGAAGTGAACTTCTTTAGGCAAGATGAAACCCGATTTTGAATCGGGGAATGTCTTGTTTGGGCACAGGTGCATCCAAATTCTCAAGGTGCGGGCGTCTTCCTATAAGGAGACGCAATCCATATTATAGGCACGGTTTTCCATTTTTGTCAAGTGGAAGTGAGGGTTTTTTGTTAAATCGCAGAAAATCTGCCATGTACCTCTGCCCAAAGTTATAACAACACTCAATTCAAGAAAGTTCCCGATTTCTTAGCTTAACAATTTATACTGTATTATGATGTGCATCATTGCCGTGACCTCAATTTGATGCAAACATCTGGTAAGTTCACTCAGTAAATGTAAACGGAGGACTGTATGCCTATCTTTTTCTTAATACCGCCCATTGAAGCACCGGTCAATGATATCCAAATCAAACCGACTGTTGAAATTCGAGAGAGATTCGAGCGCAGGCTCAATCGTGATTTTGATAAAACTACTCCTACAGACCGTTCAGATTTATTAACAAGGATACGAGTAGGTGCAGATATACAACTCGATGAAAATGTCAAAGCAAATCTTACTTATCAGTATGCACACAACTTAGCATGGACAAGAGCGAAGAATTTCAGCACTGAAGACAGCGACTTGTATCTAGCCAACGTGGAATTCAAAGAAAATGATTGGGTCGTTATA
>CAZSPF010000074.1:1170-4019 GCA_964608695.1 uncultured Fimbriimonadales bacterium
CATGTGAAAAAAGGCGATTGGCGAATATTCGGAGCCGGCATTGGCGTTGCATCACCCCGACCGAAAAATGCACGAATAGGTGGAATCACATTCAAAAAGAATGAAAACGAATTTGCGCTGCTGTACAAACACGATAGCGTAACAGCCGGGAAAATTGATATTTACACATTGAACCATATTTGGAAACAAAAAAAAGATGAGTGGGATTTCGAGTTTGAAGGTGCCTTACAAGCAGGAAAAAGTCTTGGGAAAGATCATGAAGCATGGGCAATTCATGCAGGTGCGGGGTACTCCTTGAACAATAAAACGCGCTTATTTGTGGAAGTGAATTCAGCGAGCGGTGGCGACCCTGCAGGAAGTAAATCTAAAACCTTTGACCAGCTCTATGGAACAGGACATAACAAATACGGAATCATAGATATGGTGGGATTTAGAAACATGAACGAAATTGCGTTCGGCGTGGATTACAAACCCTGCAATACAGTTGACACAAAAACCGCTTTTCGAATTTTTTCTCTGCAAAATGCGAAGGATGCTTGGTACGGGGCAGGGGGAGCAGTGAACAAAGGCTCCGGGGGTATAGATTTTCATGACCCTACCGGCATGAGCGGAAGAGATTTAGGACATGAGTTCGATTTTGAACTTTGGTGGCGATATGACAAGCGCACAACACTACACACAGGCTTTGCGGTTTTTTATCCGGGCAACTTTGTAAAGAACCTCAATTCAGGCAAGACAGACCCGCAATGGTGGCTATTTATGATTTTGTCTTGGAAAATGTAAATCTTTTAGAAAATCTTTTTTAATTTCCAAAATCGTCTGTATAATGTTTGTGAAGCCCGTATGGAGGCTAGATTATTTCTCAGGAGATAAAAATACATGAAAAAGGCACTGATTGTTGTTATGTCATTATCCGCTTGCCTGAGTTTTGGGCAAGTTTTACCCGAACACATACCGGGAGAAGTCCTCGTGAAGTTCAAACCCGGTACCCAACTCGTTGCCATGCTTGAAAACAACAGACTCGAAGCAAGAGTCGCAGAAAACATCCCAAATATAAACGTATCACGAATCATCCTGCCCGATGGAATGAGTGTGGAAGACGCCATCAAGCATTACTCTTCGTTACCCTACGTAGAGTTTGCAGAAGCGAATCTTATCATGAGAACAGCGTACACGCCTAACGACCCTTATTTCGGGCCATATCAATGGGGTCCGAAAAAAATCGCTTGCGAATCCGCATGGGACTATTCATGGGGCAGTTCCAGTGTCCGCATCTCAATTGTCGACACAGGCATCAGCACAAGCCATCCAGACTTAACATCGAAAGTCGTTGCTGGTTACAACTTTGTGAACGGCAACACAAATTGGAATGATGGAAACGGTCATGGCTCGCACTGTGCAGGTATTGCCGCAGCGATTACCAATAATGGTGTAGGCGTTGCGGGTGTTGGTTTTAACTGTCGTTTGATGGCAGCGAAAGTGCTAAACAATTCCGGCTCGGGAACAATATCTGCTATTGCAAACGGCATCAACTGGTCTGTAAACAATGGCGCAAAAGTTGTTTCACTGAGTCTCGGAGCAAGCAGTGGCTCAAGTACCCTTTCAAATGCAATCAATTACGCATGGAACAACAACGTACTTCCTGTTGCCGCATCAGGAAACAGTGGATCCACATCGGTGTTTTATCCGGCAGGTTATGCAAACTGTATGGCAGTTGGCGCATCTACCACTACTGATGGTAAAGCGAGTTTCAGCAACTACGGAACTTGGGTGGATGTCGCAGCACCGGGTGTGGACATTGCCAGCACTTATAAAGGCTCTGGATATGTTTATATGAGCGGTACTTCGATGGCATGCCCTCATGTTTCGGGCGTTGCCGGACTTGTATGGAGCTACTACGGAACCGGACAAACCGCAAGTTTTGTTCGCAACAGAATTCAAAACAATTGCGACAATGTGGGCGGTTGGGTATCTAACGGATGGTGCAAGTACGGTCGTGTTAATGCACTAAAAGCTTTAATAGGGTAGAGATTCGGTACTCCACATAAAAAGACCTCGATTATTCGGGGTCTTTTTTTATTATTATTTATTCAAACAAACACCTGAGCAGACAAATCACGTGTTTTAACACGTTTCATGAAAACCATGTTAAAATATTGTTTTCTCCTTTTAAGAAACTACTCTCATAACGTCTTCAGATTTGGGAAGCAGACCACAGACCCCCCCCTGCGTACACGGTCGGATGCGTTTGAGAGGTTGAAGAAAATGTTGGAAGAAGGCTAAGTCTATCCCTTGCAAATAAACCCGCTTGTTAGCAATTATCAATCAAATGCTCTGAATCTGAGAAAATAAAAAAACTGAGCACATTGAAACAATAATCCCAAACGGGGCATTCAGGAAATCTTTTTCAGTCTTCCGTCTGTCAGATATTCATGCTTTGTTGTTTCAGCATCCGGATTGCTTACGGTATCAAGATACCCGTCGTCGGTGTACGTGTACGCCCACGTCTTCATGCTCTGCGTTCTTAATGTGAGTTTCATTTGCGTAAGCTGCGACGCGGCGTTCCAAACGTATTCCAAAACATAGTTTTGATCCGTTCCCACCGTAAACCCGACGGGACCCTGATCGATTTTAATGAGCCTGTCCGCATCGTCGTAATAATATCTTTTTTCCCCGCTCGCATCTTTCATCTTCTTCAAAATACCGTTTGCATAATGCTCCAGTTCGGTGTCCGTTCCCGAAGGAAAATCCTTTTTGCTGAGACGATACAACTCGTCATACTCATAGCTTACTGCACCTTCATCCATTCCCTTCTTACTTTTCTTGGACTTTATCGTCCCTGGCTCCCA
>CAZSPF010000075.1:0-3971 GCA_964608695.1 uncultured Fimbriimonadales bacterium
TGTAACACTATATCCGCGATATTCTCAGGGGTAAACCCAAATTCTTTGTACAACCTTTCATAAGGTGCGCTTGCACCAAATCTATTTAACCCGAATGCTACTCCGTTCTCGCCTACCCAGCGTTCCCAGCCGAGAATCGCACCAGCTTCGACACTAACTCTGTTTTTGATGTGTTTTGGTATGACCGTTGCTTTGTATTCTTCGGGTTGCTCTTCGAATAATTCCCAACATGGAAGACTCACAACATTACATCTTAGATTTTGAGATTCTAAGATTTCTTGAGCCTTTAAACATATCTCAACTTCTGAGCCAGTCCCAATTAAGATTGCTTGGGGGTTCTCAACAGATTTGAGTATGTACCCCCCCCTTAAAGCAGAATCATTATCGGGCGTACATAGCGAGACATTTTGCCTTGTTAAGATTATTGCTGTCGGATATTTCTTTTCCGATAAGGCACATTTCCATGCAGATTTTGTTTCGTTCGCGTCTGCAGGGCGGAATACTTTTAAATGCGGAATTGCACGAAGAGACGCTAGGTGTTCAATAGGCTGATGCGTAGGACCATCCTCTCCTAACCCGATGGAATCGTGTGTGAAAACGAAAATAGAAGGTACTTCGAGAAGGGATGCAAATCTTATCGTAGGCCGCATGTAATCACTAAAAATTAAAAAAGTGCCTCCATACGCCCTTAAGCCTCCATGTAAATTCATTCCGTTAATTGCACAGCCCATTGCATGTTCTCTTACTCCATAATGAATGTTCTTACCTGCGCGATCTTTCCACGTAAAGGCAGGAAACTCTTTCAAATCAGTTTGATTGGACTCAGTTAAATCGGCACTTCCACTCATTAATTCAGGAATAACCTGTGCGATAGAATTTAAAATTTTTCCGCTGGCGGCTCGAGTTGCCATACTGGAATTAAATTTTGGCAGCTTATCTTGCCAACGTTCAGGAAGTGTTCCCGATACTCTTCTTATTAATTCAGAATTGTTTTCAAGTTTAGTTTCTGATTCAATTCTTTGCTCTCTTGAGCGACTTCCAACTTCACGCATGTGGGTGATAACTTCGTCAGGGACATGAAACAAAGGTTCCTCAGGTATTCCTAATCTCCTCTTAGCTGCCTTTACCTCTTCCTCGCCTAATGGAGCACCATGTGTTCTTTCCGTTCCTTCGTAACTTGGGCTACCGTAACCGATGATAGTGTGGCAAATAATTAAATGAGGTTTTTCAGTATTAGATTTTGCGCTGTTTAAACAATTGTCAATTTCTTCGATATTCATTCCATCGCATGTTTGCACATGCCATCCGTAAGCCTCATAACGCTTTGAAATCTCTTCAGTAAAGGCTAAGTCCGTACTTCCGTCAATTGTCACTTTGTTCGAATCGTACAAAACAATTAAATTTCCTAACTTTAAATGACCAGCCAAGGATGCAGATTCATGATTGACTCCTTCCATCATATCGCCATCACTTGCCAAGACATAAGTTTTGTGTTCAACTAATCCGGGAAATTCTGCACGTAACCGCTCTTCTGCAATTGCCATACCTACAGCCGAGCCGAATCCTTGTCCCAACGGACCAGTTGCCATTTCTACTCCTGCCGTTAAGTGGTTTTCGGGGTGTCCGGGAGTTTTGCTCCCCCACTGCCTGAAATTTTTTATATCCTCAAGTGAAAGATCGTAACCGGTAAGAAACAACAAACTATAAAGCAGCATCGAACCATGGCCTGCACTCAACACGAACCTATCGCGATTGAACCAATTTGGAGATTGCGGATCATAAATGAGGTGTTTTGCAAACAGCGTATACCCGATTGCAGTTGCTCCCATAGGTAAACCAGGGTGTCCGCTCTTTGCTGACTCCACAGCATCCATGCTTAATCCACGAATGGTGTTTAGAGTGAGTTGAATGAGGTCTGTTTTCTGACCGGTAGGCATTATCGTAAATGCTACCGCAGATTGTGCTTTCTTTACTCAGGCATCTTTTTCTTTTCTATAATAGCCTTAGCAACTTCTTCCATAGTTAGGTTTCTGTTTCTGGCAGTGAAATGGATTTTTGCATGAGCTTCCTGTTCCTTCAGTCCAAATTCGTCCATGAGTATGCCTTTAGCACGTTGTATGAGAGTTTTTGATTCTAACCTTCTTCGTACTTGTTGGAGTTCTTTGAACCTTGCAACACATACTTGAATAGCGCTTCTTAAGTCGCTAATCTTTGCAGGTTTTGTTAGGTAATAGTACGCACCTGATTCAGCCGCTTGGAGTGATAACTCATCATTTGTGAACGCAGTTAAAAGCAACACAGGACAATGCACTGCGTCAGAGATAGTCTTTGCAGCGGTAATCCCATCCATTTTCGGCATACGGATGTCCATGACCACACAGTCTGGAAGAAGTTTTTGCGCTAACGCTAATGCTTCCTCACCGTTTGTGGCTTCTCCAATTACTTCATGACCAATTGCCTCAATTTGTGCCCTTACCGCACTTCTTGCTTGCTCTTCATCGTCTGCGATAAGGATTCGATATGTTGTTTGAGAGTGCTTCATGGTACTCACCTCTTTAATTTTTCCGAGCATGTCCATATAAAGTATGTTCCAAATCATCAAAAGTTTTCTTTTTCGTGCGCTTGGGTAAACTTTGAACTAAGGATTTACTTATGAAAGAAGTATACGTGATTTCAGGCGCCCGAACTCCGATTGGAAGTTTTATGGGTGACCTTAGCAGTATTTCTGCTACAAAACTCGGAGCGCTCGCTATTAAAGAAGCGCTAAAGCGCGCGGGCATTCAGCCTGAGCAAGTAGATGAAGTTTTAATGGGTTGTGTATTGCAAGGTGGTCTTGGTCAAGCCCCTGCGCGCCAAGCCGCAATTTATGCAGGAATTCCGGATTCTGTTCCTTGTACGACAGTTAATAAAGTTTGTGGGAGCGGAATGAAATCTGCAATGCAGGCGGCACAAGCGATCATGGTAGGTGATGCTAACATAGTTGTTGCAGGAGGAATGGAGAACATGAGCCAATCTCCCTATGTTTTGCAAAAAGCAAGAAGCGGATATCGCATGGGTCACGGGGAGTTGTTGGATATGATGATTTATGATGGACTTTGGGACCCCTATAAAAACATTCACATGGGTAATGCTGGAGACTTGTGCTCTCGCGAGTGCGGCATTCCGAGGGAAAGGCAGGATGAATACGCTGCAGAAAGTTATAGAAGAGCGATTTCCGCTCAGAAAGAATGCAGGTTCGTAGACGAGATAGTCCCCGTAGAAATTCCTCAAAGAAAAGGTGACCCGGTGATAGTTGATAAAGATGAAGAACCCGGGAGAGGAAATATTGAGAAACTTCCCTCTCTGAATCCGGCTTTTGATAAAACAGGCACCGTTACAGCAGGAAATGCAAGCAGTATCAACGATGGTGGCGCTGCACTGGTGTTGGCATCAAAAGAGAAAACTGAAGAGTTAGGATTAAAACCAATTGCAAGATACGTGGCTCATGCACAACATGCACAAGCCCCTGAATGGTTTACCACTGCACCTGCTTTTGCAATCACGAAGTTGTTAGAAAAAACAGGCAAAGGCGTAAACGACATAGATTTGTTTGAAGTTAATGAGGCGTTTAGTGTTGTTGCACTTGCTGTTAGCGATAAAGTTGGAATTCCGCATGAGAAGTTAAACGTAAATGGGGGAGCGGTTGCGCTTGGACATCCAATTGGAATGACGGGAACAAGGTTGATGCTGACATTAATTTATGAACTTCGAAGAAGAGGAGCAAAACTGGGTATTGCGACACCTTGCATTGGAGGAGGAGAAGCAACCGCTGTAATGCTCGAGGCTTTATGAGATGTTTTTGCAAAGCTGAGAATTCATTACCAAAAAAACAGCATTTTGTTTGATAGATGATTACTGCAGAGAAAACTGAATATCAAAAAACACGGCTTTATGCATTAAGGCATTCTGCTGCACATTTAATGGCGCAATCC
>CAZSPF010000076.1:0-742 GCA_964608695.1 uncultured Fimbriimonadales bacterium
ATTTTAAAAGGCGAAACACCTGTCATTGCAGATATTTGGCACAATGCACTGGAACATAACTATGACAGCCCAAGGGTAAACCATAAAATTATTTATTTGAACTTGTCCGGAAATGTTAAAACGGAAATCGTAAGCGGAATACCCATGTACGAGCACGCGTATCTGTTTTTGACAAATTGGGTTTGGTTAAAAGCACCTGACGAATACTTAGAGTTCATGAAAAATAAAAAATAAAGGAGATAAAATCAATGAAGAAAAATAGAATTCTGCTAATAGGCTCTATCGGGATTATATTAGGCATAGTTGCGTCAGAACAAAATGTTTATGCAACAGATCCTGACTGCACACCATTTAACTCTAATTGCGGCTCTGGATGTGAGAGTTTGACAATTAAAAAATGTCGGCGTGGTTCATGGGCTGGACCCGCAATAGCATTTCAGTGTGCATACGACAACACAGGTTATTATTGCTGTATGAGAACAAAACATGTTTTTAGCTGCAAAAAATAAGGTATGAATCAAAATTGCCCCGCGTATACTGACTGGCATAAATGCACAAAACTTTATTCCGGTGTTTGCACAAATGGGGTATGCCATGCACCCGGAGAGCCTCCAGGAGGTTAATGAATTGAACAACATGTTGCGTGCCAACCGAAAAATTCTTGTTCTGTTGTTGCTTTGTGCACTCGGCTTATTAGGGGCTTGGCATTTCTGGCCTGTTAACCTAACAAAAGAAGCATCCA
>CAZSPF010000076.1:763-3847 GCA_964608695.1 uncultured Fimbriimonadales bacterium
ACACGCATGGATTAATAATGACTTAGACAAGATTTGGTCGTATACTACTGAGCAGGAAAAGCAAAAACTTGGACTCGAAAAACTAAAGCAAGCGTATGATATCGTCGTCAATAAAAAACTGGGGGGGATCAAACAGATTACTCCTCTCGAATATGACAATACAGAATCCCCTACATCCCGTATAGCTAAATGTAATGTAGAATCAGGTGATGGAACACGAATGTACCTCGGCTTTGTGGTGTTCAAAGAGAACGGCAAAGTTCATACAGAAGCACTTCGGTATCTTATATATCTCTTAGAAAGATATTATGGGGCTAAAGAAGGAATTGATAAATTAGACTCTATGCTAAAAGCGTACACTGTAGCAAAACAGGAATTTGAAAAAATTGGAATTAACGAAGTCTATCTTTTCTTCTCGAATAAATGGCAGTCGTTAGATGACATGATACAATATTGCGAGCGAATAATTGCGCTCAGGGATAAACCTAGTCAATAAAATCCTCATACTTTTTGTTCAGATTTTTATTGATTTCATCCAGAATCTTCTGATTACTCTTGACAGATGTTTTGCTGTTATGCAATCATCCTGCTCTCTTGCGAAGACTCGTCCGTCGTGGGTGAGTTGAAACACGGGGGAAGTCCGGTGAAATTCCGGCGCTGTGCCGCAACGGTAAACCCAAAAATAGGGAAGCCCGAATGCCCGCTTCGCGATTGAACGACTGTCGTTGCCTGCGAGCACAGGTGCAAAGAGTTCGCTCTTTCTTTCCTGTGTTCCTCCAAAAAACGACTAACTGCATATTTGCACACTCGGAGGAACAAAATGAAAAATAATAAAGCGTTTACGCTCATAGAACTTCTCGTCGTCATTGCCATCATCGCCGTTCTCGCCGCGATGCTTTTTCCGGTGCTTTCCAAAGCAAAAGACGCCGCGAAAAAAACAACTTGTATCTCCAACTTAAGACAAATCGGGGTTGCTTGGACGTTGTATTCAAGTGATTACAACGAAACATGCATGCGAGTCGCCATTTCCATGCATGATAAAACATACTACTGGTGGGGAAGTTGGGACGGAAACACATTGAAAGAAAACGAAGGGCTTCTTTTTCCGTACATGCAAAATAAAACCATACAAGGCTGTCCGGTGTTTGATAACAGATTAAGAACAGCACTTGGATTAACTGGATACGGATATAACTATGCCTATCTCAGCCCTTCCATTTACGAACCCCCCGATTGGATAGAAACACCCATAACGGTTTTAATCAGTCAAATCACAAACCCAGCGGAAACGGTGATGTTTGCAGATTGCGCACGCATTAACAACTGGTCATATGCATCACCCACACTCGAAGGTAACACATACCTCGAGCCCCCCTCCAGCCAATATCCCACGTTTCACGGAAGACACAACGGTTTCGGAGTTTCACTTTGGTGCGACACACACGCAAAAGCGCACAAACCCAAAATGCGCATCGGCTCTTTCGGGTGGGGCTTCGATTCGAGCGACTTCGATAAACACATTCTGGGAGAATTGGACGAAGACGCAGATTTCAATACTGATGAGTATTTTGATTTGAACTGATATACCGTTTGATTTTTTGCATAAAGTTTATCTATGAAAAAACAGGCGTGTACTTTTCATACTTAACACTTTAGTCTCCACGGGAACGACAATCTCGTCTTTCCCGTGGAGACTATCTTGGACACACTCGCACCAAAACCGTTGTACGCAAAATTGATTTCTTTTTCGTTGATATCCTCGATCTTGTTAAGCTGGCCGCAAGAATTTTTATGCAATTCAGGTTTTTTTGTGTCACCAATAAATGCAGTTGAAAACGCAGATTCGAAAAAGAAAAGAACTGCTATGGTAATGCAGAAAACTCGAAAACCTAATGAATTCATGACTATTTGTACTTGATTTGTTTCCTGCGCTTTCTGTGTTCTCACTTATCAGATTACCCAAATTAACGCTTAGCCATTTATGTTAAAGGATGAAGGTTTCCGTCGTTGAACTGAACCGCGGAGATTCTATCAACATATTCTATGACATCTTCTTCATAGATAATATCTTTATTTAACGCTTCCTCTTTTAGAAGGCAGAGACGACCTGCAAATGATTCCCACGGGAAAGACAATACAGACCAAGAAGGGCCATTGTAAATACCTACAAGGTCCAAGTGTACAACGCCTTCTGCACTCATTAATACTTGCTTTTCTTGAGCTTTAAGAATTGCAATGGGGAAACTATCCTCTGAATTACCCCATAAAGCAGTACTGATTTTTATTGCTTTAGCAAGGAATGACTGGTTCGAGCCATCCAGAATAATTTTATAAGTTTTGTTTATTTGAATTTTTGACATAGGGTGCAAAGCAGATCAAGGAAAGCCTGGGTTATGGAAACCTGGCGGAGGACAAGGTAATACGTGAGGGAATCATACAGTTGTTTTAGGGTCAGGAACAAATATTTCAGTGAATCCGGGAATTGGACTTCTATTTTCGTATCGCGCAACATCAGGGAACCACTTTATTCCTTCTTCACTTTTCTTAAGATACCCTTTCCAAATTGGGCGACCACCTGGTTGCCACTTCTCACGTATTCCGTGATGCTTCTTATAATCAGGATCATTAAGTGGGTTCTCAAAAGACCAGTACTCATTACTCTCTTTGCGATCCCCCATCCTATACACTGGAACTAACGGATCATCGGGTGGACTCGGGTCAACTCGTGGTCCGGCAGGTCTTTCCTTCTTTGCATCATCAGGTAAAGGAGGTAATTGTGGTAAAAGTATTCGACCAGTAGCAGATCCATAGTAGAGCCAAGCCGCTATAAGCCCAAACATGGTTTTTGCCACGGTAGGCGCTAGCAAAAATGCTACGTTTCCAGTTGGATCAGCAAATTTAAGAGGGTTATTCCCACAATACACATACCAATTACACCCATCACCCACCGGATCCCTCGATAAAAACCTCCCCGTACTCGCATCGTAATAACGATGACCCAACAACATCAACCCAGAATCCTCATCATCCTGATACCCAAACGCCCCCCCGTAAGCAAAAGAACCGCTCCACGTGCCGGAATAA
>CAZSPF010000077.1:0-3687 GCA_964608695.1 uncultured Fimbriimonadales bacterium
CGTTTTCGTTCTTCTCGTAATGACACAATGACGCAACTCTTCGGAAAGTGCCGCGGTTCGTTGAAAACACGGAC
This sequence comes from uncultured Fimbriimonadales bacterium, assembly GCA_964608695.1. Taxonomy (GTDB): domain Bacteria; phylum Armatimonadota; class Fimbriimonadia; order Fimbriimonadales; family ATM1; genus CAZSPF01. Next base: position 75 of record CAZSPF010000077.1, read on the forward strand.
AATGCCCAACCCTGCTTTTGCATATTCAGAGTTTGCTCACTCATGTCTAAAAGGTCTGACGCAATCAGATCAGCCTCTAAACCTTTCAGGTTGCCGATGTGCATCGTGGGGAGGATGTCGGTTTGTGCATTGCGCGGCTCGCCTACTCTGGGTTCAACGGTTGTTAATCCTCGCGTTGTAAAAGCGTTAATCAGCCCTGGATAGATGGTTAAACCCTCAGCATTAATAACCTCATAGCCTTCTACGTCAGCCGAAGCAGCTACCGAAACGATTCTGTCGCCTTCAATGAGAACCACTCCTTTCTCGATTATCTTTCCGGTGCCAGTTTCAATTCTTCCCCCGACAAATGCAAGTTTGCTCGGAACTGACAGCAACAGGGACGAGAACAAGACATGGCATAAAATAAGGGATAAGAGTCTGCGCATCAACATTTTTAACCTCAGACTTATAATACTTGCACGGAAAAGCTGAATGTTAGCAGCCATCTCAGTAAAAAGCGTAGACAAAGGTCACTGAAGGCACTATAGGGGAACCTAGTATTTATCAGAGTTTTTGCTTTGAATTTTGTTTGTTTCATAAAAAACAGATGTATAATTGACTGAACCAAGACAGAGTCACTCTAAACTTGGGGGCTATTCTTTTGCAAAGGAGGAAGAATATGAGGAAACTATTCATATTGGGCTTAGCCTCAGCGGCAGTTGGTGCGAATGCTCAAATCGTTGTATTCAGCAACTTTGGAGCTGGCGATGCTTATGAAACAGGCACAGGCTGGACATTAAGCGGTTCTGGATCCGTAATTGGTCAAAGATGGGACCAAGGCGACCAGTTCATGCCAAGTTTAAGCGGCCAAATCACAAAGGTCCGTGCAGCTATCGGTCATGTAACAGGTACCAACTCTGTTACATTAGATCTGCGCTCTGATGCTGGTGATACTCCCGGTGGTGTATTAGCTAGCGTTACTCTTAACGGTGCTATGGGCACATTTGGTAATAACAACGCGCCTTTGGTGTTTGACTTTTCATCTGCCAATATTGCTATTAATTCAGGTACAAAGTATTGGTTGATTGCAAGTACTGCTAATGACACTTGGGCAGCGTGGAACTGGAACAGCACTGGCGACACAGGCATGCACGCTTGGGGTAATGACGGAGTGAACTTCAGCACAGGCGTCAACACTCGTGGTGCCTTCGAAGTCCAAATCGTCCCTGAACCTGCTACTATGCTTATTCTTGGTGCCGGTTTAGCCGCATTGGCAGCACGCCGACGCAAATAGCCTAAATCCACACTAATAAACAAAAAAATCCCTCAAATCTTGAGGGATTTTTTGTTAACATTTTCTTATCTTCAACATAACTCATCCTTAACAAACAAGGTGCTTAATACAGTTGTTCGAAAGGTGTGAACTTTGAGTTAATGTTTGAAAAGGAGAATGTTTTAACCGATTAACTTAAATGAGATAGCCCCGCCGGTCCCTGCAACGGCGGGGCGTTTTTCTTGACTTCTTCGAAGAAATAAGCCATAATAACGATTCCCGTTTGGAGCAAGAGCATGTATGCTATCGTCAAAATCGCCGGAAAACAGTTCAAAGTCGCTGAGAACGACACCATAACTGTTGACCGCCTCTCAGGTGAAGTAGGCACAAAAGTAGACCTGCCTGTTTTGCTTTTAGGCGGAGATGATGCCACAGTTGGGACTCCGCTGTTAACCGGTGCCAAAGTGCAAGCAGAGATAATTGCACACAGGCAAGGGAAGAAGATAAACGCTTTCAACTATAAAGCAAAGAAAAATGAGCGTAAGAGATGGGGACACAGATCACACCTCTCTGACCTCAAAATAGTTAAAATCACTAAGGGTAAATAGGAATGGCACATAAGAAAGGAATGGGTTCATCTCGAAATGGCCGCGACAGCCAGTCGAAAAGACTTGGCGTGAAAAAGTTTGCGGGCGAACGCGTGCGTGCGGGGAGCATCATCGTGCGACAGAGAGGAACGAGAATATATCCCGGTGCTAATGTAGGTATCGGTAATGACCATACGTTGTTTGCTCTATCAGATGGGTTCGTGAAATTTGAAGGACCCAAAGAGAAGCGCAGAGTTTCCGTTTATGCCGATGTGAATTAGGCTTTCACACCCTAAAATCTTCGATAACACAATCCACAGAAGTTTTTCCGTTCCAGTCGTTACGCTTAAGGCTTACGAGCAATTCGACTTCTTGTCCCGGTTCCATCCTTGTAAACGCACTTGCGAGATTAAAGCCGACTACCTTTGTGGAAGGAGACTCTGAGAGGGTGATGCGCACGTGTTTTTCGTTTTCTCCCATTGTTCGTACATTTGATAAGGTGCCGCCTTCGATAATCAGCATCGGTGCGGGATTGCCTTCACCGAAGGGCTCTAATTGGAGCATTTCCATTAAACTTTTCTCGTTAAGTTCTCGTGCGCTGCAAACTGCATCGGCATACAGTTTTGGAATGAATATGTCCGAGTGAATTTCGGTTTTAGTCCATTCAAGTAGGGTTTCATGTGCTTCCTCGAGTTTGTCAATTTCCAAACTGAATCCTGCGGCGCGTTCATGTCCACCGTAACTTAAGAATAGGTGTTCATTTGCAAATAAAAGCTCGTAAAGGTTTATCCCGGGAATACTTCGAGCAGAACCTTTTGCCTTTCCAGTTTCTTCCAATAGGGTTGCAACCAGCGCAGGTTTGTAATATTTTTCTGCAAGTTTTCCGGCGACAATTCCGATAACTCCTTCGTGCCAGCCTGCAGAATAAACAAGCAGTAATGGATGGCTGTCAAGTTGATTTTCAAAAATCAATTCTTCCGCATGTTCGAAAACCCTTTCTTGTTCAGTTTTCCTTTGAGCGTTTAAGTCATTTAGAGTGTTTGCTAGTTTTCTTGCTTCGGATTCATCGTTTGTAAGCAGTAATTGTAAAGCGATGGATGAATCGTCAATTCTTCCCGCGGCGTTAATTCTTGGCCCTATTTTCCACCCCACATCAAATGCAGTAATAGGTTTGTTATTTTCGATACTTGCAACTTCCAAAAGCGCCTGAAGTCCGATTTTTTGTGTTTTTGGGAGAAGCTTCAACCCAAATGATGCCAATAATCTGTTTTCATCCAACAGTGGGACAACGTCTGCAATAGTGCCGAGACATGCTAAATCAAGAAAACCTCTTTGGAACTTTAGTGCATCAACTCCGCATTCTTCACTGACTGCCTGTGCTACCTTGAATGCGACTCCTGCTCCGGAAAGATGAGGGAATGGGTATTTGCTATCTTTTCTTGAAGGGTTTACAATGGCGTGTGCTTCGGGCAATCCAACAGGTAATTGATGGTGATCAGTAATTACCACCCGCATGCCTAACTCTTTTGCAAGAGCCACATTTTCTACTGCGGAAGAACCGCAATCACATGTTAAAAAAAGTTTTGCGCCGGAATCTTTTGCTTTGCGAATGGCGCTGTGGTGAATGCCGTAGCCTTCTTTCATTCGATGCGGAACGTGTGTCTCTACATTAAAGCCCAAGCGTGATAAACTTCTTGACCAAATTGTTGCGCTTGTCACACCGTCTACATCGTAATCGCCGTAAACGGCAATCAACTCCTGCCGGGCGATGGCT
>CAZSPF010000078.1:0-3418 GCA_964608695.1 uncultured Fimbriimonadales bacterium
ATTGTGATGATGGGGAGTTCGTTTTCTTCTGCAAATTCTGATAATCTTCCACCGGATGTAATGCATACGATGTTTGCGCCGGTTTGTTTTGCAAGTTCTGTTGCAGACATGGTTTCTTCCGTGTTTCCACTATAACTGCAAGCAAAAAACAAAGGCTTGCAGTTAACTTTTGAACGAGCGCCCAACCTTCCCAAATACCTGCAAACCGACGAGAGCAAGCTGCGCACCAGCGTCTGCATCACGGTGGTGTTCATCCTCGGGAAGATGTCGAAGCAGATCCTCCCATTCCCGCAAGGACGATATTGGACTTTCCTGACAGCCCACCGGGCAAATCAGTTTTTGATGCTATTTCTAACGCCTCACGACATTGATGCGGGAATCCTGTTGTTAAATCCCACATCTTAGATGGGTCATGTTTCCGGACGAAGTTCAGGTCGTCCAGTCTTTCAGGCATAACTTTTTACTCTTCTGCAAAGGGGTCGTAATCACCGGATGGAATCTCTTCGGGGAAGGGCTCATCTGCGTGGTTATCTGTAGATGTATCTTGTTGATCTCTCGGCCTGTCGAGCAAAGAAACGCTTTCGGCAACAACTTCGACGACATCTCTGTCTACGCCGTCACTGCCTTTGTATCTTCTTTGATCCAGCCGACCATCAATTGCGACAAGCCTTCCTTTGGTTGCATAGTTCGAGAGAAACTCCGCCGAAGTTCCCCATGCTACGCATCTAATGAAATGAGCGTCCGGTTCATCTCCTTGGGGTTTCACCCTTTTTTGCACTGCGATGGAAAAGTTCACGACTTGTTTTCCGGTGGGTGTTGTTCTTAACTCCGGGTCTCTTGTTAGCCTTCCGGTGAGCACTACTCTGTTAATCGCTGCCATTTTTTACCACTCCCTCAGAAAGATACGTGCTCTGATGACTTCATCACTGATACGAAAGATTCTGCTCAGTTCAGCAGGAATGTTGGGTGGCGCTGAAAATTGAATCAGGCAGTAATTTCCTTCCTGATGCCCTTTTATGTTGTAGGCGAGTTTTCGCTTTTCCCAAAGTTCCGCTTTGTCAACCTTGCCACCACGCTCCTCGATAAACTTCTTATGTTTCTCCAAATTGGAGTCTATCGCGGCTTTATCGAGTGCACCTGGCAATATGTATATAGCCTCGTATTCTCTTAGATTATTTTGTTCCATTGTTCCTCCTTTTGGTCATCTCTGGTACACCTTGTTAAAGGTGAACAAAGAGGAAGAGGGCAAGAATATACCTCATTCTTTATGTGGTTCAATTCTATTGAGAAACTGTTGCGGCATAATTAGAGAGTAACTTCAATTCCATGCAACCGTTAAAGACCATCATATTGCTTTTCATAGGGGGAGGTATTGGTGCCAATCTTCGTTATTGGCTCAGTGGGTTTGTTTCTGAGAGGTTATCTTCTTACTTTCCATGGGGGACGATGATAGTAAACATCAGCGGTTCATTAGCAATAGGGGTAATCATGGGAATTATTATCAGTACGGATGTATCTTCCGATTGGAGAAAGTTCCTTGTTTTTGGGCTGCTTGGGGGATACACCACTTTTTCAACTTTTTCTTATGAGACACTAAACTTGCTTCAAGAAAAATCGTACTTACTTGCGCTTGCAAATATATTCATAAGTGTCAGTTTATGCTTATTTGCTGTGTATGTAGGTTTGATTATTTCGAGGTCTTTTGTAGGAGGATAATATGAAAATTGAAGGAAGCGGAAAAGCACTTGCTATTTTTATCGGCGAATCTGATTCATGGCACGGTGTTCCGTTATATAAAGCCATTGTGCACAAGGCACGTGAAGAAGGTTTGGCAGGTGCAACAGTTGCACGCGGGTTAATGGGTTTCGGTGCGAATAGTCGAATACATACTGCGTCCATCTTAAGATTATCTGAAGATTTACCTGTCGTAATTCAAATAGTGGATAAGCCTGAAAGAATAAGTGAATTTTTAAAATCTATTGATGAAATGATAAGTGAAGGAATGGTTGTAACGTGGGATGTGCATGTTGAAAAATACACTCACGCGACATGAGGAAATTATCCTGCCTTTCTCATTTTGTGTTTTTCAGCAAATTGTTCAGCGGATCGCATAACTCTTAACACATTTAGCCCCAGAATTTTTGCAATTTCGTTTTCAGAATAACCTCTGCGAAGCAGTTCTGCTGTTAGGTAAGGAAATTTTGAAACATCTTCTAAGCCTGTTACTCCACCCCCCCATCGAAATCACTGCCTATCCCGATGTGGTCAATACCGGAAATTTTTTTAATGTGGTCAATGTGGTCTGCGACATCAGATAATGTTGCATCAGGTGCAGGTTTCTCTTTTTCCCAGTTCTTCAATGCCTGCTGGATTTCATTTTGAGCCATTCCTTTTGCTGACAGTTCTTGTTGATACTTCCTTCTTTCTTCAGACCAATCTTTATATTTTTGGGAATTATATGGGCGGAATATCACCACCATGACGACTCCCCCGTTCTTTTTTAATCGCAACAAAATATCGTCAGGCACATTGCGTACATGATCGCAAACTGCCATTGCCCCGGAGTGTGAAAAAATAACAGGGGCTTCTGCAATGTCAAGTGTATCATGCATGGTTTTTGCGGAAACATGACTTAAATCTACCAACATGCCCAACCTGTTCATTTCTCTCACAATTTCTTTGCCAAATTCTGTTAAACCGTTGTGTTGAGATTCATCTGTTGCGGAATCAGCCCAAGGCGTATTCGAGCTGTGAGTTAGTGTCATATATCGTGCACCAAGACGGTACATTTCACGTAAAGTTTCAATCGAAGAGTTTATGGAGTGCCCCCCCTCCATGCCTATGAGCGAAGCAATTTTCCCTTTGGCGAAAATTCTTTCCACATCGTTTGCCGTCCATGCAATTTCAAAATCATCAGGATATGTCCTTGCTAGGCGATAAACTAAATAAATCTGTTCCTTTGTGGTTTGAACAGCCTGTTCGCCTTGCAGAGAAACGGGAATATAAACCGACCAAAACTGTGCACCTACACCACCTTCGCGTAATCTGGGAATATCTGTTTGCCCGCTATCTAATCTTTTTGAGATATCTAATGACATCGGATTAATTCTGTCCAAATTGCGCATTCTCCACGGAAGGTCATTGTGCCCGTCAATTAATGGATATTTCGCGTGCAATTCACGCGCTCTTTCAAGGTATACATCATTTGCACCGAGCCCACAAAGCAATACAAATGCTAATAAACTTGTCATGTAAACATCATAACAGAAAAAGAGGCTCTTTTTGCAAAAAGCCTCTTTTCTTTCGAGTGAGTTCCTTAATTAATCTGGAACTCTTTCTCTCCAAGTGCGACGCTTTAAGGAGATGATGGATTCATCACCGGGCATTCCCGGAGGAAGATTCTTCCTTAACTCCGGCC
>CAZSPF010000079.1:0-225 GCA_964608695.1 uncultured Fimbriimonadales bacterium
CCGAACCGTTTGGTCAAAGCGTGGCAAGCTAAACAATCAGCGAAAACAGAAATGAGCTCTTCGTCATAAGGAGGCTGTCTCATGTTGGAACGACCGCAAAAGTGGATGGGAGTATTCTTGGTCATGGGCGGAATCTTGATCGTTCTTGGATTGATTGCGACTCTGGTGGTGTGCGGTGGCGGCGCAACCAGGTTTATAGGGACGGACGACAGCGCAACGATTCAA
>CAZSPF010000079.1:334-3243 GCA_964608695.1 uncultured Fimbriimonadales bacterium
CGAATCGAGAATGTGTATGTCATCGCAAAATTCGCGGTCAACGATCAGGGCGAAACCGTTCCCTTTTACAACGACTATCCCGAAGAACTTTTGCAATGGTATGTGCGTCTGGAACTCCCCAACCGTCGGAAAGAAGAGTTCCGGTGCGCGCGGGAGGTGTTCAATCAGATTGGTGAAGGCTTGCGAGGCGACGCGGTCTGTCAAGGCTTATGGCTCAATTCGTTCCAGCCCCGCCACGAGGTTTGAAGAAAAACGATTGCTTTGCGTTTGAGCAGGAAATAAAACATTTTCACGGAATTCTGTATGACTCATATGCTCAACGAATTGCGCGAACCTTATATGAATAGCGTGCAGAAGAATAGGCTCCAAAAGGATGATCAAGCCATCCATGGTTGGTATCGTTTCGTGCTGGGTTATCCACCTCACTTAGTACGACATTATTTAGAAGTTCTGAAAGCTGATCCAGAAACAGACTTTGTCCTCGATCCGTTTTCAGGAACTGCTACCACTCCTGTAGAAGCGCGTTTACAAGGATTTTCCGTCGCTGGTATCGATGCAAACCCCATAGGCGCACTGGCGACACAAACAAAGCTAAACTGGACTATAGACACAGAGGCATTAAAACGATCTTTGGAAACGATCACTTGCCTTGTTGAAGATGTGTTTAATCTACAAAACTTGCCCATAACCGCTGTTTCAGGCGATCAGCAGGTGTTGTTTGAGAAAGCTACACTCCCTTATGCAGGCTTAACAAAATATGTCTCTTTACAAGAACAAGAGAAAATCTTAACGGATGAAGCCAAAGCGATTATCCCATCTGGTTTTATCAGCCCTCTTCCTTTAAGACGAGTGCTGGCAATTCGCTTCGCGATTGAGACTGCGACTGTTCATCAAGAAGCGTATCATTTTTTTCAGATTGCATTGGCCAATGTCATAGTATCTACTGCAGGTAATTTGGGATTTGGTCCCGAGGTCTATCGAACGGCTCCCAAAGAAGACGCGGATGTGTTAGGCGCGTTTTATACCACTGCTCAACGCATGCTCCAAGATTTACGCGAACTGCAAAGTTCACTTTCATACCCCTATCCTACTGCAGCTGCCTTTTTAGATGATGCGCGGAAACTAAACGTTCTTAAAACATGTCCACTTGTTAAAGTTGTCATCACATCGCCTCCTTACCCTAACGAAAAAGATTATACGCGAAGCACCCGCTTAGAGAGCGTGCTTTTAGGGCTTGTAAATAACAAAAAAGACTTACGATGTGTAAAGCAAAGGTTACTTAGAAGCAATACGCGCAATGTGTTTGTTCAAGATGATGACGATCAGTATATTCAGGATGTTGCTTCAGTCAATAAAGTAGCAGATGAGATTGAAGCACGTCGAATCGAACTTGGTAAAACTTCAGGTTTTGAAAAATTGTATCATCGTGTCACAAGACTCTACTTCGGAGGTATGTATCGCCACTTGGCAAGTCTAAAGCCTTACTTGCATCCCGACGCGAGATTGGCTTATGTGGTAGGCGACCAAATGTCTTATTTCCGTATCCCAATAAAAACTGCTGAGTTACTTGCAGATATCGCTAAAAAAGCAGGGTATTGTGTGGAAGGCATTGAATTGTGGAGAACGCGACGCTCTACAACTACGCGACTTGATATCGCGGAAAACGTACTGCTTCTAAGAAACCAATGAGGAGAAATAGATTGCCCAAACAACTTGCTGAAACCGACTATGATGCTGTAATTCTTGAAATTTTTCGCAGACATTATCGAGAAGGTATTGATTATTTTGTTTTTGACAAGGATGAAATCGCTGAAGTATGCGCAAAGCTCAGCATCACGATTCGAAACACACCCGATTTAATTTATTCTTATCGTTCATGCAAGCCTCTGCCGAACTCCATTCGCAAAAAGGGACATTGGGCATTAGATTCTGCAGGACGCGGGAAGTATGCATTCCGCCTGCTCTCTGTTTCACCTCATTTTGAAATCAACCTCAACGATTTTACACCTATCGAGATATTTAATGCGATTCCCGAGGCAGTGGAGGGGCTTCTGAGGAGGGATGAGCAATCGCTGTTGACAAAGTTGCTCTATAATCGCTTGATAGACCTCTTTACAGGATTAACCTGTTATCACATACAAAACCACTATCGCAGTTTTGTGAAGCATAAAGGCGAAGTAGAAGTAGATGCTGTTTACACAGGCACAGACCGTTTTGGCACGCTATATATCATCCCTATCGAGGCGAAAAGTGAGGCTGATTCGGAATTGCTGGGGCGAATTCAGGTGACGCAAATGGTTAGTTTGGTGAAGCAAGATTTCCCCTCATTAAAAAGACGTATCTTGGCAGCGAAAGCACTGGCTGATGGAACCATTGGACTGGTTGAATTCACCGATCATGATATCCCCGATGAGATCGGAATTGCAACCATTTCGCGTTTCAAATTGATTCGTAGAAATAGTTGAACTTCGTAGAAAACACTCTCACCAATCATCCGTCAAAATCGCTGCCGGTATAACCACAAAGTCCTGCGTGAGGTGAGTTGACCATCGGCAGAAAGTTTTCAAGCAGATAATCTCCCTCGGTAAACCTATCATCAAAGATTTCCTACGCTACTGTGTCATAGTAATCGTTATGCTAACATCTATGTTTAATGGTAAATTTATCGCAGAAGAATTCTTCTCCATAATGATTGTGAGCTTTACCACGCAGGAAAACCCGCCCCCATCCCGAAAGAAGACCTTATGTTTCCAATCTTTATGATGGCGGCAGTGGAACCACCGCCCCTATTCGAATCGCAAATCATTTTCCCATTAGAAGGCTGGCATAATCATGGCTCAAGCATTGTGGAATGTCCCAATGGCGACCTGCTGGTCTGCTGGTTTCACGGCTCCGGCGAAAGAACCGCC
>CAZSPF010000080.1:0-2919 GCA_964608695.1 uncultured Fimbriimonadales bacterium
TCGGAAGAGCGCTTAGAATGTATCTACGGGCTCTCTGTCGGTGAACCAGGGGCGGTTGAAAAAGCAATCGAAAATGCTAAGTTTGAACATTTAAGAAGTGTGCGAACGCCGGACGGTGTCATTCATGACTTGTACCGATGCACCGACGAAAACGCTAACTCTGAAATCGCCCAAGCGATGCAAAACGAAAAAATATGGATTGCAGATGGTCATCATCGGTACGAAACTGCTCTCAACTACCGTAATCAAATGAAAAACGTATCGGGAGAAATTCCAGAAGATTACATGATGATTGCACTTTCCGGAATGCGAGATCCTGGTTTAATCATTCTACCCACTCACAGAATAATTACAAAATGTGAAATCCCTCAAACTGAAATCGCAAACAGGCTGCGAACATTTTTCCATGTAAAGCAAATGGGTAATAATGAACTCATCGAGGAAGTACGACACATCAACAACCCTAAAAATAGAATTTTTGGAATCATACTTCCACCTGAAACGGGTTATCTTGCACTTATGACGGATGCAGACGAAGCATTGAACTTAATAAAAGAAGAAATGAGTGATTCGCTAAAAGAACTCGATGTCACAATTCTCCACGAAGTTATTCTAAAACGAGTATTCGAAATCGCATCGCCGGACATATTGGAGTTTACGCGAAGTGCGGAAGAAGCCGTTAATAAAGTGGAATCAGGTGAAAGGCCAGCGGCAATACTCACCAATCCCCCAAGTGTGAGCGACATGAGAAAAATCGCGGAAAGTGGAGAAAAAATGCCGCAAAAATCAACCTATTATTATCCAAAACTCCTCAGCGGACTTGTGTTTTGGTCACTAAGTGATTTTAAGTAAAATGCAGATAAAACTTACAGGGACAGGGGGGGCAGATGGCGTTCCTTCGTTCTTTGCAAATTCACGGGTTTCAGAGTATGCTAGAAAGCATAAAGGCAAAAATATCCGCACGCGTGCATCGGCGGTTGTCGACAACATCTTAAGAATAGATTTTGGTCCCGACACGTTTGCGCAATGCTGTATCCACGACGTGAACCCTAAAGATTGGGTGGCAATTTTATACACTCATTCACATGCAGACCATTACGCACCAAAAGAACTCATGTATTTCTTCCCGCCATTCGTATCTTTGGAAGAAGAACGACCAGCAGTTTACGGAAACGAAACTATCATCAAAGGATTTCAAGGATCATTTGATGAAGTAGAGCACCTACAAAAACATCTCATTAAAAGTTTCGAAAGTTTCTCGATTCAAAATTATCACATAACCCCCATACATGCACATCACAAACTCGATGAAGACAGCTTAAACTTTATCATCGAAAATCAAAGAACGCTTCTATATGCGGTAGACACAGGCTTTTACGAGCCACACACTTGGGATTTCATAAATGGAAAACACTTCGATTGCGTGGTGGTGGAGTGCACAAACGGCTTCTCTCCAACAGAATACTGGGGTCATCTTGGTTGCGAGGAAGTCATAAGATTCGTATCTAAACTTCGAGAACTTAACTGCATAAACAACAACTCGCTCATTGTTACCTCGCATCATGCCCATGATGGGGATGCCACTCATGAAGAACTTGAGAACTTCTTTAAACTTCACAACATACTCGTGGGATACGATGGCTTGACCTTAAACTTTTAACTTTTGAGCGCCCTTTCCTCCTTCTCATCCGTCCGTAGGCATGGTAGATGACTTGCTGATAAGGTCGTCAAAAAGCCTTTTTTACTTCGGATGGGCACGAGGGGGCGTCGTAGCGGCTTCGGCGCTCCCTCTTTAAACCTCTAAAAAACACTCCTTTTCTCCCCGATAACTAATCAATAGGGAGTGTTATATGGGGCTATACGAGTGGTTTGTTTTAAGGAATAGCCGTTACAACGACGGCGTAAATGCATTCGACGCGGGTAACTACGAGGAAGCAGTTGAATGTTTTACGGACTGCTTAAAACAAAGCGATGACCTCCCCACACAACGCCTTGCTAAGTTTTATCTTAGTGAAAGTTATATCCAACTCAGCCAGTCATCGCTCCGAAATGGTGGATATCAAAAAACTATCGATTGTTTGAAAAAAGCATTGGAGTCGTATCCCGAATATCCGGATTTGCATTACAGGCTTGCATGCGCATTGAAAAAAACAGGGCAAACAAAGTTAGCGTTGGAATCAGTAGAGCAGGCACTCACTATCAACAGTCATTACGCAAAAGCCGCCTTATTAAAAGGTATTCTCTTATACGAGCAAGGTAAATACGATAACGGTTTAGAACAAATCAAATACGCTGTTTCATTAGACACCTCATTAGCAAATGACCGTTATCACCTTGCACTCGACAGACACGAAAACGGTGATTTCGATATGGCGGCATCATTGTTTGATACAGTTACCAGCAAAGATGAGGAGGATACATACTTTCATGCCACGCTCGGCGATTCAGCATATAAAAAAGGAAACTATGACGAAGCTGCACAAGAATATTTGCGCGCACTAAGCATTTCACCTCATTACGCAGATCTACGATGCAAATATGCGGCATGTTTGATAAGCGTGGGCAAAATCGAACAGGCAATTATAGAACTTCAAGAAGCCATTAGAATTAACCCGAATTATGCAGATGCTCACTTTCAATTAACACGAGCGTATGTTTCAATAAGGGATATGGCTAATGCAAAAAAAACTCTACAAACTCTCGAAGAAATAGCGCCTGATTATCCTGGAATCTCACAACTCCGCTCTCACCTTGCCGCATAAACATTATTACTGAGATGATTTCTTTGGGAGTGCATGAATTTATTCGTGCTTTTTAAAACTCACTCATGATCCCTTCTAATTTTTCATTCCTAAGAGATTAGAAGTACGCTCTGCTCGTCGTTCCTGCGAATGCAGGAATTCATCATCTATGACTTTC
>CAZSPF010000081.1:0-2819 GCA_964608695.1 uncultured Fimbriimonadales bacterium
CGCTCGTCGATATCAATATTGAAAGACTTCTCTCCATACACTTCAGAGAAGACCATGTCTTTGACATCCACCGGTTTGGGATGAGCCTTTTGCAGATTATTCAGGTAGATCAGCAGCAAGGTCAGTGAGGTCAGGCGCTGCTGCCCGTCCACAATGAAGTTTTCGCCTTCTTTGTGGCTGATGACGATGGAACCGAGGAAGTAATTGCCGTAGTTGCCCACCTGCGGCAGGGTGTGTTTTTTATCGTAATAGGAGAAGAACTTGTTGGCGAGGTCTTCGATCAGCTCGGTGATGTGCTTGGTTTCCCAGCGGTATTCGCGCTGGTAATAGTCGATCGAGTACTTCTTGGCTTTGAGCAGCTCGCTGACGGTGCGTTCTTTTCCCTGAATCTGGATGGCGATTTCTTTGGGCATTGTCTTCCCCTTCGTAATTATTGTTCCAACAGCGCGTTGACGCGCACTTTGCCGGTGAGCAGGTCTTGCATGAGACCTTGTTTGATCTTTTTCAATTTTTCGTATTCCCGCCTGATTATTTGTATTTGATCATCAATTGAGGTGAGTTTATCCCCAATATCTTTCTGTTCATCTAGAGATGGCAAAATAATGGGTAATTCTGAAAGAATCGTTGTGTTCAAGCATCGCATGGTCGAACCAACGGAATTATTTAATATCCATTGCCTTGAAGAATAATGATTTAACAAATAAGAAAGAAATTTTTGATCGAACAATTTTCCGGGGCGTACCCTTAAACAGCGACCAGAAAATAACCAACCATTTTCATTTTCTGACACATAAGCACATCGATCAATTGCGCCGACACGACTGAAAACTAGATCGCCAGTAATGAGTTTATATTTGGATAATCGTAGATAATCTTCTTCTCCAACTAATGGGAGATTGGAATGAATAATCTCGTTATCCCCTAAATGTTCTACGGTAATGATCGGAACACCCTCGTCTTTATAATCCCCTGAATGAAGCTGACTACCAAAAGGGCCGGTTTGGATTGAGCCCCCGCCTTTTTTACAGGCAATTCCTAATGGCATTACAGGCCATGCTTTTCTGGGCAGAAGCAAATCCTGCATGAGACCCTGCTTGATGCGCTGGTATTTGCGGATGAGCGCTTCGGTCTGCTCGATGGCATCGTCCACCGTGGTGAGAACCTCGGCAATTTTGCGCTGCTCGGCAAGTGATCTTGGTACTTGAGTAAAAAATCCGTTGAGGAATGTTCTACCTAATCCAGGCTGGGCAGAACCAGATATTTTCTCCTTGATTTTCTTTTGACCAACATTTGATAATATCAAGTAGTAAAAATACTCTTGAATGAGTTTTTCAGGATTTGCTCTTAGGATAAATAGATGTTCATTGATACAAGCTTTTGGATAATGAGATGATAGGTATAAACCAACTTTTCCTGTATTTGCCCCATCTTTGTTTATCAAGACGTCTTTATTCTGAAGAATCCCCTTTGTCATTTGGTGGTAATAATTACTCGATACTCTCTTGACAGGTTCATATTGTATCCCACCAGATAATAAAACGTTTTCTCCACCCAAACTCGGAATATCCCCTGAATCAAAAGTAACACCTCCTTTTGGCCTTGCTCCACTCTCAAGTGTTACATATCTCCCTAAGTCAATAGTTTCCCAGTCACTCATATCCATTTCCCTTTTACTCATTGTTTGCTTGACTGAGATATCCTAAGTGTATTAAATAATCATCTATTTGCTTTTCCAACGGCTGCTTTTCTTTCTCAATTATTTTAAGTGGCAATGAGTATTTCTCCCATATATTTTCAAAGACTCCAATGACCATTTTCTGATTATTTTTAAAATATCTATATAGTTCGGAAAAAACCATATTAGACAGTTTCGAAAGAACCAACTGTTTAGCCTTTGATTCGGATAACGTGTGCCGTTTGGTATGTATTAATCCGGGCACGATAATGTCACCCGTTTCTTTATTGATTTTTCCAAATAGTCTGGCAGTAAGTTTTCCCAATTCAGATTTCTTCTTCTTGTGAACCTGTTCCTTATTCTTTAGATCTTGCATTATTGTTGTTAATCGTTTTGTTTCATTGGGATCAAGTGAAGACACAGAATCTACTTCGTTCTTCAACCATTCAAGGACATAAGAAACTTTGAGGGGTTTCTCCTTGCCTTCCTCATCTACTTCTGGCTCAATTTCTAGTTGGCTAATGATCTCTTCTATTTCATCATCAAATTGAGCTATTTCATCTTGGATATGCTCAATTTCCGCCTGTTCTTTCTGGAAAAAGGCGTTCAGAATGTACTCATCCGGGATCAGGTTCGCGCTCCAGCCGGCGGCGACGATGGTCTTGAAATCGTAGCGCACCGCTTCCCACCAGTTGACGAAGATGCCGGCGATCTGGAATTCATCCAGTACACCCACTGGCAGCAACGCCTGCAGCAGGGTGTTTTGAAAATGCCGTCGGAATTCTGACAGATGATTCTGTCCCGGGAAATTCTCTATCGCTTTGGCTGCATCGTTCCACCAGCTCTCCAGACGCGCTTCCAGCTCCGCCTGGCGGTTCTTGACATTCGGGTGGTTCTCGATCAACGGGCGGATATCCGCTTTGTTCTGGATCTCCGGCTTGAAATCGTAGTAATCTGCATCGCGCTCCATGAACACCACTTCGGGGCTTAGCCCAAAGCCGGCAAGTTGGTCGGTAAAGCGGGCCACTTCGCGCTTCGGCACGCCGCCCACCAGATGGGCGCGCACGTCTTCAATCACCTGTTCGGGCGAGTTGTCCACGTAGCGGCGGATGTTCAGGTTGTAATCATTCGCAGTCAGCTCATC
>CAZSPF010000082.1:0-1642 GCA_964608695.1 uncultured Fimbriimonadales bacterium
TAGGTTGACCATTTTTTGTTAGAAAATGGAAAAGGTTTTCTGAGTTTTTTCTTACACAAAAAATGAAGCGTTGAAGATGAGCGGGGGCGAAGCCCCCGCTTCATTTTTCGTGGTTCATGATTTCGGCACTATCCGGGTTGCTCCTCAGCAGCGCCCGTTTCCATCCTCACATGAACACTTCAAATTTAATTAATCAGGCGGCTTGTTTCTCATAGCTCTTGTATTTTTGTTTGTTGTAATGGGTGTGAACGGTTTCGGGTGTTTGTAAATCTAAGCTCCAGTGCAGCCGCTCGTTGTTGTAAATCTCCACGGCTTGTTTCATCATCTTCTTGGCAATTTCTACTGTAGGTAATGTTTTGCGTAAACCAAATTCGTATTTGAGAATGCCGTTGATGCGCTCTGCAATAGCGTTCTCGTAAGGGTCATACTTCTGGGTAGTGCTCATCACAAACCCTTTCTTAGCTGCAAATTCGGTGTAATCCGGACAGCAGTATTGCAGCCCTCTGTCGCTGTGATGGATAATGCTTTCGTTCTTGTGACTTTTGTTGCGGTGCGCCATCGTGAGCGCGTCTTTTACCATCGTAACCTTCATGTTATCTTCTAAACTCCATCCCATAATTTTCTTGGAATAAGCATCAGTAACCACAGCGAGGTAGGCGTGTGCCTCATCGGTTTTGATGTAAGTAATGTCGCTGACAAAAACCTGTTCAGCGTGTTTGATTTCAATGTCTTTAATGCGATTGGGTGAAGCGTAGAAGAAATGCTTGGAGTCGGTAGTGATGTAAAACCGCTTGGTTTTGCGAATAAGAAGCCCATTCCTTCGCAGTAAGTTAAACAAGGCATCTCTGCCCATCTTGATATCATAGCGTGGCAAAATCGGTCGCAGATGCTCACAGAGCTTGCGCGTGCCGGTTCGCGGCATCTTCTGCCTGATTTCAGCCACTTTCTGTAAGACCACTTCGTTCTTTTCTTCTTTCACTTTAGCCGCTTTAATTCGCTTGTAATAAGCTTGCTTGGTAATCCCGAACACCTGATACAGCCACTTTACTTTAAAAGTTTTTTCTTCTTTCGCTGTATCTCGTTTGCCAAGTGTTCGGGTAAAAACTTTTTTGAGAGTTCCATACCAGTTTCTTTTTCAAACTCGATAATCATGTCCTGCTGGAAGTCTTTGATGAACTTCAGCATCGCGTTTTCCTCGCGGAGTTTTTTGAGTTCTTCGTCTTTGCTCATTGCTTTTGATTTGGAATGGAAGTTAGATAGTTTTTTCCTCCAGTAGTCAATGGTGCTGCGCGAGATGTTGTGCTTCTTAGAAGCATGATTGGCAGAAATTTGGCCGTTGTTGATTTCGTCAATGACGGAAATTTTGAAGTCAAAGCTGACTTCCTTACCCCTCTGTCTTGTCCTGAAATAGGTTGACAATAAAAAGTCAACTATGAAAGAACCAAAGAGCCACTACAGCCGGGTCTTTAAGCTGCAAGTGGTAGAAGAAGTTTTAAAAGGCGAGATAACGAAGGAACAAGCGCGCAGGAAATATGGGTTGCGAAGCAAAAGCGGAGTTTTGAACTGGATGCGTAAATTTGGCGTGTCGAATGCCAAACAAATACCGGTTTGCTTTGAGCACATGAAGCAAGAAGAAGCAAGC
>CAZSPF010000082.1:1695-2797 GCA_964608695.1 uncultured Fimbriimonadales bacterium
ATTAAAGGCAGAAGGCTATTCTCGTATGATAGACATAGCCGAACGGGAGCTCAAAATCAGTATCCGAAAAAAATCCTCTGCCAAACAATCCAAGAAGTAAAAGAGGCACATCCGCGCAAGAGCTTGTCGCGGTTGTGTTGGTTGTTTGGTATCACAAGACAAGCGTATTATAAGCACTATCATTCTTCGGCATTACAACAAAGAGAAGATACCATAGTGCTTCAACTGATTGCGGAAGTCCGGTCTGTCCATCCGGCTATAGGCGGTCGTAAGTTGTATGCTGTTATACAGCAACAAATGCAGGAGCAGGGCATTCGTATCGGCAGAGATGCTTTATTCCATTTGCTGCGCGAAAACGGATTGTTGATACGCAGAAGACGTAGAAAAGTAATCACTACCTGGTCTAAACATCCGTTCCGCAAATACAGAAACCTGATTAGCGATTTTATTCCAACTGCTCCTAATCAACTTTGGGTCAGCGATATTACTTACCTCAAAACACAAGAAGGTTTTGTTTATGTATCGCTCATTACCGATGCCTACTCGCGCAAAATTGTTGGCTATGACCTATCAGATAATTTAGAATCGGTCAATGCACTGCAAGCGCTGCAAATGGCTTTACAGGCTACCACCGAACCATTGAACAGACTTATCCATCACTCTGACCGTGGCATTCAGTATTGCTGCCACGATTACGTAAACTTATTGCAACACTATCAGATACAAATCAGCATGACCGAAAACGGAGACCCTTTAGAGAATGCCATTGCAGAACGAATCAACGGCATCATTAAACACGAATATCTTTTGCTGCAAACTATACCAAACAAACAACACGCTATGAAACTATTAAACCAAGCAGTATACTTGTATAACAACCACCGACTGCATCTAAGTTGCAATATGCTAACACCGGAACAAATCCATCAACAACAGCAACAACCCAAAAGATTATGGAAGAACTATTACAAGAAAAGAACTACAATTGTCAACCAGTTACAGGATTAAGCAACTCCTGTAAACCTATATCAGGATTTATTCTCTAAACCTGTCAACTTTTTTTAGGACGATACACTTCCCCCCGCAGCATCTCCCTTTGCGA
>CAZSPF010000083.1:0-1933 GCA_964608695.1 uncultured Fimbriimonadales bacterium
CGCGGCTCAACGGCGGGGACCACGTCGCCGAAGGCGCCGAGCATGTCGGCATCATGCTGCGTCTGGCCGAAGGCAGCCTGAGCGAAGACGATTTCGCTGTCTGGATTCGCGCGCATCTTCAACCCCATAAAACATAGAGTTGTAGGGCAGCCATATTCTGGTTTTGTCGTAACCGGCATAGAGGGCAGATCAAGGTCTGCTACTAGCAGGTACGTGCGTTGGAGCCATTAAGAACGGAATCACTCAGCGCAAGCCTTTAACAGTTTACTACAGAGTCGTTGATCATTTGAAAGATTCGCATGCTTGGCCATTCTGGTACGCAGTGCGGATTCTGCGTCTCGAAAATCGGTATGCTTGCGCAAGTGTCTATGTAGTGCCGGCAATAAATACGTTTTTGCTGATATTAAATGTAACGGGGTTTTGCTTTTGGCTACAACGGATTTGATATGCCTGAGCGCCTCCCGATATTTCTTGGTCCCTACTTGGTTTATAATTTCGCTTCGAACGAAATTTATTCGATCTGAGATTCGTTGATTTACTTGAGGTGATCCCAATTCTTCGCCGCGTAACAACTGAGAGATTCCATATCTTGCTGTGGTAATGCCTTGTATATTGCAGTGATACGCTATTGCATATTCAACAAACAACGGACCGAGAGTATCAATTGCAGTCTTACTCCAGTTTTCAAATTGTATCTTCTTTTCTATCGCTTCTTTGGATTCGTCTGCTGAGCTCTCAAAGCAAATCTCGATTGCTGCTTGTTTGCAAATTAACAGGTTCTCCGCACAATAAACAGAAAGTCGATGAAGATTATTCCCCTTGGGGATGGGGTTGCCGCAAGAAAGATCAAGGTCTCCATCTATAATGAATAAACAGGGTTTGTGGCTTTCAACGAAGGCTAGATCTTGAGATTTTCTGATTACATTTGTTTTGCCTCCAAGTGGGAAGATCTTCTTCACTTTTGCATGAGTGCCCAGCATGCGTTGTACATAGATGCGATACATGTTGGTGTAGGTCTCATCTTCAACAAAGATGTTTATGTCATTAAACCGGCGAAATAGCCGTATAATCGCGGGGAGAGCGCGAGCGGAATATTGTAGCATTTCACTATACCGATGGCAGTTCTATGCATTTATTCGATCGATCAAGAATTATCGATGGACTATGTGTGGCTAAAATGAATTGAGTTTGCGGGTTGGCAGATAGCAATGCATCCGCGAACTTTTCCTGCCATGCAATATGCAGCGAAAGTTCTGGCTCATCGATAATCAAAATGTTTGCCAAGGCTGCACTATCATTGAATGCTAAATGAGTCAGCAAAACGATTAGTTGTTGCTCGCCCGAAGAGAGCGAAGATAAATCAGATGTTAATCCATCTTGGTGAATAACTTGCATTCCAAAGCGATTAATTTCGATGCGCTTCCCGCTATCTTCGAAAAAGTTATTTACAGAGGCTAAGAATCTGCGGATTGATGAGTATAGCTTGTTCGTCTCGTCGACGAATTCATTCACAATGGAAATTAATCGCACGGCCTTTTTGTATTGCCACTGATTGAAATGCCAAGTGAGTATAATGTCTGCCACCTCCTGGGGTATTTGCCGTGGGTCTTTAGGCATACTCTCTGGAAGCTTTTTTAGGAGTTCATTAATTTTTCTAAAGAACTGATCAACGTTTTTAGATATTTCTTCTTCAGGCAATCCAAGCTTAACAAGGATTGCTCGGATATTTCCTTCCTGTTTTCCAATTGCCTCCCTCTCTGCTCGAGTGGGCATTTTTATTGTTGGTGCTTCTAGCGCGTTTGCATATTCGAAATTTCCTAAGAGAAGTTTATTTCTAAGTTTATCTTTCAGTTTATCTTCTTGCTCTTGGAAATGACGAAGTTTTACAGCAGCAAGTTCGGACGCCTCATCGAGGCTCGCAAGCAAGGCACCA
>CAZSPF010000083.1:1948-2737 GCA_964608695.1 uncultured Fimbriimonadales bacterium
AAAATATTACGTCGAAAACTGCGGATGTATTTTATCCGGCTTGGGGTGTCCTTTTCATCCAATGCGCGGCGTTCTATGCCAAGATACATTGGAGTGGGTAACGCGCGAATTCTCTTCATTACATCATGATCTAAGTGAACTGATGCTTGCGTGCGGTAGTACTCCATGAACAATTCGGAAAATTTGTAAGGTGGCTCATTAGGGGGCATTTCGAATTTTGGAATGAAAAGGAATTCTTTGTCTTTGCTGGTGCTAAGGAAAAGCCCACTTTCATCCTGTTTGGCATTAATTGTGATTGTCGCCTTCTCAACTTCTAAGCTGAGGCTCATATCGCCAAATTCTAAAAACGCTAGAGCAGAAAGATTCGGAGAGATGAGGGAGTGGATTGCGCGGACAACCGTAGTTTTACCGCTCCCATTGATGCCAATTAGGAAGCTTATGTCCTTGAAGAATTTAATATCAAAGTTTTGACGTTTATGAACTTTTCTGGCTTTAAAGTTTTTGATGCGCACGTTGTAGCCCCTCGTTTTAATTTTGAGGCAAATTTATAGTTTTTAAGGTGTGGAGGCTAATTTATTTGAACCGCCTGCGCGGCATGCATATGTATGTTGGAAAGTATAGATTATTAACAAGATTCTTGCAGTTCACGCCCCCGCCAGCCACCCCACCGGAGCCGTCACGCCCCGGCCAGCCAGCGCTTCGCGAGCTGATGCGCCAGCGCCAGCGGCGGCGACAGGCGGGGCGAAGCTTCCATGTCGGTGGATTTCACCCGCATCTCCTCCAGCTCGT
>CAZSPF010000084.1:0-767 GCA_964608695.1 uncultured Fimbriimonadales bacterium
GCACGGGTCTATTCGTTTGGTGGTAACTCAATTCAAAAAAAAAAAAAAAGTCTTTGCCTTCGGAGATTGTTTCTCTGGTGATAATCGAGATTTTAGCCCTACAAAGGGTGGTTATCGGCTTCAACATCAACTGATTATCACAAAAGGAGCCGGCGGGGAACCGATCGTCGAAAGAAGATCGCAAGTAGGGTCGACTAAAAAATTGAGAGCTGACGGTTCAGTCGTTTCTGAAAAACGAGCATCTCCCAGAAGATTTGGCACTACTAAGGCAAAGAAACTATCGAGCGGAGGATGGGAAGTTCGGTTAGGACTCGCAGCCAGTAATCCCTTTTATGGAAATGTTGCTCCGGCATTGGGTCATGACTTGACCTTGGAATTCGGACCGGATGGAAACTTGCGTAGGTTCAGTGGAGACCATTCTATATTTCCTGCCTGCGAAGCTTATATTTTCCAAGGTGACAAAGGAAAGAGTAGCTACAAAATTTTTCCTGTAATTCTTCACAATCCGCTTTCTGCATCGCAAACGGGTCCGTCTGTAGGTGGACTGATGCATCGTACTCCATTTAGTGTGCCAATTCCTTCTTCATTATGGGGACCTTAGGGATGACAAGAAGTCTCTACGCGTTTTTTGGAAGCAGCTTAGTTTATGTGCTTTGTTTCTGCGGCTTACTCGGAACCTGGGGATTCATAGACAGGAACATGGATGATGCGTCAATATTTTTGTTGCCGTGGTTTCAGTGGCCATTCGAGCTTTTAGCTTTGTTTAT
>CAZSPF010000084.1:782-1272 GCA_964608695.1 uncultured Fimbriimonadales bacterium
TCTTTGTTAATGACGTGATTTACGGCAACATCAAGCAATTTTTGTATACAGTAATTGTGTCTTCACTTATTACCGGAATTTTTGTGAATGTCAATAGGATAAAAGGTGCAAAAGCTGCTGTTGTTGTTATCCTTGTGTTTATCAATCTGGTTACTGCGTTTTCAATAATGGAAGATCTCGACAATATCTTCCTAAACCGGAAAATCGGCATTTATGCCGTGTTTTGGGGTGTTCCTATCAGCTTTCACTTAGCCTGTAGAACAGCTTCTCTGTACATGCGAAAAGAACAAGATTCGGCGGACGGGGGTACTATAGGTTCCGACTTGTCGGATGAGTGAATAGGCTGTTACTACACCTGGAATGTGATCATACAAGAGGTTAGAATGACGCCAAGTGAAAGCAGGTATTATATCATAGACGGTCTTGGTCACACGAGACTGCTCCTTGACAATCAGGGCAATATCACCGATACCTATGTGTATGACGCATG
>CAZSPF010000084.1:1384-2725 GCA_964608695.1 uncultured Fimbriimonadales bacterium
CTATCACGTAGGCGCAAGAGAGTACGACCCGCGAACGGCGAGATGGCTGCAGAGGGATCCGATCGGCGTGGCGGGCGGACATCCTAATCTGTATGTCTATGTAGCCAACGATCCCATCCAACTCGGCGATCCGTCGGGATTGCGCCCGATCACCGATGCGGAACGGAAGCTGATTCGAAAGCTGTACCGGTATCGGGGAGACGTTCCTCTAAGCATGATCAATGCCTCCGTTCGAGATATTGAAGCAGTCATAGAGTCCGTTCCGCCAGGTTCAAAAGACCCGGCGTCTCTTAGAGCCATGTTTTGGGCACTTGATCAGTTAGGGAACAGTTCTTGGGGAGCAGCCTCCCCAATGACAACTGCCTTAGGGCGCATTGCATCTTACAGCAATAAGTGCAACCTGTTTGTAGCCGAGGCATATGCAACAGGTGCAGGTGTAGGGTATATCAGCAGTGCAAATCAGTTGCATGGGGTTCCCAATTGGGGACGCAATCCTTTTGGCACGAAGTATCCTGCGTCAGCAAACTGGTTAGGTAATCCCTCCGTCAACATACTGAATCTTCCTGTAACTTCCAGCCCCAAAGTCGGTGATATAGTAGCATTTGCTAACCTGAATGCGGGAGAGTCCGGTCATTCAACTTTGTGGTGTGGTTCTGGTGTTCTAATATATGCCGGGAGTCATGCTGCCAAAATAGGTACACTGGAAAAAAATCAGAGAGGTAAGCTGCCTGCTGTCTTCAGAGAGTTCCGGCTGAATTTTCTTGAATAACCATGAGTATAAAGAAAAAGCGCAAAATCGTGGTGGTGTTATCTCTGATCACGATCTTGGTTTCCATTTATTATTTGGATGTCGTCCATTGGGAATGGTATTTACGCATCTGGCGTGCGAAAGTGAGCGTGAATGGGAAAGAAGTGAAAAACGGTCGTGTCTATCAGTCAGGCGAAAAGGTATATGTATTCTACACCGATGAAAAGGCGGCGAGCATCCATCATTTAGTTTATCAAAACCAGGGCAAAATTGTCAAACCAAACCCAAATCAAGGGTACTGGTCTCCTATCTTTGGTGTTGGAAGTCGTCCACTTGAAGGGATTGCCCTCAATGGAACCGATTCCAAAGCTGAGTTTTATGATGCTAACTTGAAAACTACGCCAGACAAAATACTGTTTTTTGCCGAACATGATGTTCAAGTAGAAGTGTTATTAAATAATTAAGCATAGGAAGTTAAGATATTTAGGAATAGGGCTTGCTCGGTCCCATCGCCCGCCACGACTTGCAAAACCCGACGAACAACAGGTATTATATCATAGACGGCTTGGGACATACCCGGCTGCTCCTTGACA
>CAZSPF010000085.1:0-2662 GCA_964608695.1 uncultured Fimbriimonadales bacterium
ACAAAGCAAGCAACACTCACAAATATCGATTCATATGCTAACATTGCTGCATCTTCAGGTTCATTGCCGGTAGACCAGACGATAAACCTTTCGAATATCATTGCGAGCCATCCGGGCATCTTCTGTGCACCAATTACCCCCCCGAGAATCATCCCAAGAATTGCAAATGCTCGCTTTAAAAGTTTTCTGAAATTCATGTTTTATTTATCTATTTTTGTTTGTGTTCAACTTTTATGACTTCGATATTGATACTGTCAAGTGTGAAAATGAGAAATGCATCTTCTGGATTTCCTTCACTAAACTTTATATAAGTTGCGGAAATGTTATCACTGCCTTCCGTGGGATCTAATGCAATCCACTCCGAGCCCATCCATACTTCAACCCATGCATGATAATAAAAAGCCTCTTCCCAATAAACAACACCGGTCACGAGTTTCGTGGGTATACCTGCAGCCCTCATCAAAGATGCGGAAAGTATCGCGTAATCTCTGCAAACACCTTCTTTGGTTTTTAAGATTTCAGTCGAATCTCTTAAAATCCCTATTCCAGCATTAGGACGCATGATTTTGTGTACATGTTTACTAATTCTTTTAGCAGCAATAAGCGCATTAGATTCTTCTTTTACGATGCTCTTCGCTAAATCTTGAATGGCTTTATTTGAGAAATCCAAATATAAACTCTCTTTAAGGAATTCGGGTTGTTGTTTTTTAACTTCGTCAATCGTCTTTGATTTTTCAGGGTTTCCAAAAGAGGGATGAATAACAACTTTATAACTGCCGTCATCTTGTCGTGTAATTGTTTGGTGGCTACTACTTTGTAACCGCGGAAGTTCTTTGCCGCGTAAAATTAATTCTAAGCGAGAAACGTTTCTTTGATCTTCTATTTTTTTGTCTGGTCGAATACTTGTGGCAATTGCCATATCAATAGAAGGCACATAACCTGTATCTCCTAACGCTTCTTCTCTTGTTAAAGGTCGAATCTCCATTCCGAGAAAGGATTTCACAATAATTAACTCGCCCTTATCATTCATGTAAATATCAGATGTAACACGAGGGTCTCTTACTTGTAACCAGTTTGCCTCATAAGTCTTGTCGTCAATTTTAATGCTTGTCTTGCCTTTAAACTCTGCTTCGTTTTTTACCAAATTCATTAACTGAGGATCAAAAACGTAGTAAGTCAACTTCGAACCACTTTCCGGTGTACCTTTGCCTAGCAAACCAAATGTAGGATCTTCGAGGATGAGGGCATCCTCAGGAACTGTTAATTGCGAAGCGCTACGCGAGCCATTTGCTTCCCGTTCTATCTTGACCTCCTTCTCAGTGAACTTAGCAGTAACACTTGTAGCTCTTCCTGCACTGTCTTGAAAAAATTCTTGTTTAACGATTTTTCCTTTTGAATCAGTCCATGAAACTTGCCGTATGTAGATGCGGTTTTCTGCCCCTAAGAGCATCGTGGCTATTCTCGTTTCGGACACTGTTTTCTTAAGGTCACCGTCTTTGGTCGTTGTTATACTTATAACACCAATCCGCTGGCCCTGAAGGTATAACCCCATAAATTCCGTTGAGGCAAACCCTTTTGATAAGCCTAAGCAAAAGCAAAGGAGTAGCAAGGATAAAATAAAGCTTCGAAGTCTCATTTCTCTATGTATTTTGGAACAAAATCCCGAAATTATCTGACGAACAGTAATACGAAATAAAACCTTATGCGGTAGCCTATGCGTCTGAAAATCCTGTTTGAACATGAGTAAACCCAAAGGAAAGAACCTTGTCGTTGTGGAGTCTCCGGCTAAAGCGGAGACTATTAAGCGTTTTTTAGGTGAAGATTATCGAGTAGAAGCCAGTTTTGGGCATATCCGAGACCTCCCAGAGAATGCCAAAGAGATCCCCGAAAGGGTTAAAAGGCAGGCTTGGGCGAGGTTAGGAGTGGATGTTGACAATGGTTACGAGCCGCTTTATGTAGTCTCGAGTAAGAAGAAAAAGTACGTAGCTCGCCTAAAAGATGCCTTAAAAGACGCAAAAACGCTCTATTTAGCCACAGACGAGGACAGAGAGGGCGAGAGCATCAGTTGGCACATTGTCGAGGTTTTAAAGCCAGCAAAGGATATCCCTGTGGGCAGGATTGTGTTTCACGAAGTCACTCCAGAAGCCATACAAGAAGCCTTGCAAAAGCCAAGAGATATCGATGAGAACCTCGTTAAGGCTCAAGAGGCAAGAAGAGTGTTGGACAGGCTTTATGGGTATGTGATTTCACCTGTTCTCTGGCGAAAAGTAGCGAAAGGCTTGAGTGCTGGCAGAGTTCAAAGTGTTGCTGTCAAGTTTTGTGTGGACAGAGAGAGGGAACGTATGGCATTCCGATCAGCGGAATATTGGGATGTTTCGGCGTTGCTTGATTCCGGAGATGGCAAGTTCAAAGCGAAACTTGCTCGCATTGGAGCATTGAAGCTTGCGGATGGCACAAGCTTCGACCCCAAAACAGGGAGTTTAAAAGACAAAGCAAGAAAATTACTTGGCGAAAAAGAAGCAAACGAAATCGCGAGTTTGGCGAAAGAAGCAAGACCTTGGACAATAGAAAAACTGGATATAAAACCGGCAACACGAAATCCATCTCCCCCTTTTATCACTTCAACATTACAACAGGAAGCCAACAGGAAATTGCGGATGAC
>CAZSPF010000086.1:0-2607 GCA_964608695.1 uncultured Fimbriimonadales bacterium
TCAGAAGTGCGTCAAGTAGCAGCATTATCGAGTCTGCATCGCCGTCTGCGTCCCTGCGTTTTGCCGAATGCCAGTTCGGAGTACCAAAACAGACGTGCGTTTCAGTGTAGCCAATTATTCTTCCAACTATGCCAACCGAAGTATGCGGTGCAAGGCCAATTATCAGGTGTCCTACAAGTTCGTCAGTGTTTCTTACATTGTAAAATGGAGCTACGCCATACAGCTTTTCCAGCTCAAGGTCAATATACTTGCATGCGTGTACCAAGTATTTGCCGCTCTCGTGTGGAATGATTACATCCTGCATTTTTATCTCCACAATTTGATCCTGATTCGTAAGTGGGGCACCATTGATGTCGTATTGGTATCCAAGTTGGTGTAGTTTTTCCACAGAAGTACCTATCCAACGAGGCCTAAAGTGAGTAAGTGGTGAGTTTGTTGCATCGAACCTGACAGTTCCGTCCTTGAATACAGTAAGACCAAGTGATTGCCTTATGAGTCCCTTCTCTAGCGGCTCGGCTATTCTGTCCTGGCCTATTAATTCCATCACTCCCTTGAACGGTTCCTGTACACGGATTCCTGTTTTTTGTTGTGCGAGGAAGAGCTTTTCTTTCAGAGGGAATGGTTTGAAGGAATGTGTAGGTGCCTTTTTCTTGCATTTTTGGCAGAACGGCTCTTCCAACAGAGATCTACAAATGGGGCATATCAGCTCCACCGCAGTTCGATTTCCACATTTTTGACACATTATGCTAATTGACGGCTCGGTACAATTTTTGCACATTCTGTTGTATATGTTGCAGTAAAAACTAGGAGACGAGCATGCTTTGACGATGTCTCGTGTTATGCCTCCCTTATCACCGGTTGGAAACAGTAGGTGAACTGGTGGCTTCATCAGCCTTGGGGCAGCCTTTTCTGGTCGCCCGATTCTCACACCGATAGAAGTTGAGAATTTGGGTCTGATTGTTATCCCAGACGATTTAGATATTGTTTCAGGCACGGTTTGGGCGTACTCTAGCGGGTTTGCAAATAACAGCTGATAAAAGATCTCAGCCTCAAGGTCTCGAATTATCAGGTCGGTATCAAGGACTTGGTGTGGGACTCCGATTTTTTCCAAGATTGGCTTGCACTTATTTGCATATCGTATGGTGTTGTCTTCTATTTTGAGTGGCTTGGCAATCTCTTTTAGCTCGTCTATTGTGATTTGTTCCCAGTAGAACAGGTATTGAGGATGAAGGGGGATTTTAAAATTCAATGAGAGTTCTAGTGCTTCTTCAAAGCTCGGTGTCCTGTGTAAAAACTCGTTCAGTTCCGAGTCAGGCTCGTATTTGAGTATCCTTTGTTTTAGCTCCTCTGTCCAAAACTCTTCGACGTAGCCAGACGGAATTAATTGCGCATTGTTCTCAAGAAAGTCGCCAAACGAGATAAGAATGTCTCCAAGGAAAAGCACCTTTTCGATCTGATCCTTGATTTTGATTCCATGTTCCACGTCCCTAACTTTTACAACTTCGCCCCCCTTGAGTCGTACTGTAGGAGTCTCAAGTGTGTCAACAAATGCCACGGTTGCGCCCTTTCCGGGAATGTCGATCTTTATTTGAGTTCCAACTGCTATTGTGTGGTTTAGAATCTCTGCAACGATCGGATGGATCCCAACTGATGCAAATCCGGTATTACATGCCCGTCCATATCTGAGTCTAAAGCCACCTATTTTGTTGGGCAGTGAAAGTACTGATCTGCCAGTGATTACCTCTTTGAGCCTTTTTGCTGCCGAATCCTCCCCGTCTCCCTTCTGTACGCCTCCCTTAATTAGGCTCAGCCATTCCCATCCATCAAGCTTGTACAACTCTATGCGTTTGAGTAGTTTTTTTGCCCGGCCTATGAGGCCGTCATTTAGAACTCTCAGTGCTCCGCCACGAACCCGGTCGGTTTTGATTCTTGCCATGTTTTTGTGATTTACGACCTCATTTGGATCGGTATCAACGCCGTCTAGTTCTACCGGCAGATTAGAAATGACCGTGATTATGTCCTCGTCATGTACGTGGTATTGGAAGCTGCCTACGTCGCGCTCGTAGATGCGTAGTTCCTCAACAAACCGACCTGTTTCGTCATCAAACGAGTTTGCTTGATATCTTTGCAGGCCTACCGTCTGCCTTACATGATCCGCTATAAGCATCGTTACGGCAGATTCTGTACCCCCAGCAGAACGCATTGGACCTGCGATCGATACTGAAAGGTAGTCTGTTCCGTCTCTGTTTTTCTTTATAGTAACACTGCTAATTCCCTGAAGAGGAGCTATTGTAACTCCTTCGGTCACTATGGCAAGCCCAACACGTACTGCGTTATCAAGGCGTTTTTCAAGTGGCGTGTCATCAGGGAGATACTTGCCAAGTGCTATGTTTTTTGAGATTTCAAGGGCGGCTAGCTCCTTTCCCATTGTTTTTAGCATATCCCTTAGCGGCTCGGCAATGTCAATATCGTGCATTTTTGCTACCCGGTCAGCCAGATCAAACGCTATCTTTGGCTCCACAATTCCTGAAGAGTCCACTAGTGTGGATTTGGCTTGGGCGGCACACTCGAAGAGTACTCTCTGTACCGCTCGAGCGACGGAGGTGA
>CAZSPF010000087.1:0-2264 GCA_964608695.1 uncultured Fimbriimonadales bacterium
GTGTGTGTGTGTGTCTCTCTCTCTCTGTCTCCCTCTCTTACACTCTCTTCCTTTTCGGACACATCCACCATTCTGGCATAGCCCTTATCGTTTATATGGGTGAATTCCCCCACACTCTGGGTTTCCTTCTTATCCTTTTCGCTCATATGATCACCTCATAATAATTTTACTAGTCGGTGTTCAGCAAAGCTGAACCCATTGATTTTACTTGATTTATTTCAACTGGAAACAAGTAACTTCACCTCAATGCCCCCAAACCTGCTAAAATAGTGGATTAGAAAGGGGATGAGGTCACTTGCTTCCACCAAATCAAAGCCATTTGGCCTATACTTTAATTCTTTTTCAGCATGTTAATAAAACTGACCGTATTGCTAAAATTGTTTCTAAAATTGATCTTTCCTGCGTCTATGACTTGTGTTCACATTTTTATTCTCCAAATCCCTGGGGACGTATAGCAGATTACCGTCCTCAAGATGCCTTAAGGTCGCTGCTCGTGATGTATTCAGCAGGCTTTACTTCTATCAATAAGTGGGTTAAAGAACTTAGAGAAACACCACGTTATGCTTACTTGTCAGGTTTTGAACCCGGTAAGACTCCTTCAAAGGCCTATTTCTCATGGTTTATTTCCATGCTGTTTGGCAACGACACCGACATTGACAATGTATTCTCTCAAGGCCTTCTGCTTAAGAAAATATTTGAACTTGTTTTCGTTAATAAGTCTGTTGAATTAGGTATTATTGACCCTCATGATAAAGTCATCTTTGATGGCTGCAAGGTTAAATCTTTCTGTAAGCAAAAGTACGTACCTGATAAGGACTGTCGATGCTCCCAAAATCGCATCAAACCTTTTAAATGCTCAATGTCTACTGATGCCGAAGCTACTAAGGGCTTCGATCACAACCTTGACAAGTACCTACTTGGTTATGGACTCCATTTTGCAGTAACTCCAATGGTGGATAATCCATCAAAGTGCCTGCCGCTCACTTTCTTTGCAACAGGTGCCGATGTCCATGACTCAAAGGTGTTTCCTCATCTTTTGATGTACCTTTATCACAATATGAAAATCGATTTTAACTATGTTATATTAGATTCTGGCTATGATGCCTGGTATATTTACTGGTGGATTTGTTTATTGGGAGGCAAGCCTATCATTGCGATAAACCCGAGAAATTCTCTGACTCCCACTAAAGAAAATGCTTATGGGCTGCCAATATGCCCGGCAGGCCATTACTACTATTACTGGGGAATTGATAAGAAAAACAGAAGATACAAATGGAGATGCCCAATTAAAGCATCAAAGAAATTGGCAAAAAAGCTGAAATGTGAAAATCCTTGCTGTAATTCCGGCTATGGCAAGACAGTTTATACTCACATCGAAGATGACATCCGCTGGTTTACTCAAGTCCCTAGAGGGTCACAGCTCTGGAAGGACATCTTTTCAAGAAGAGCACGCATTGAATCGGTTATTGGAGATGTGGTTCTCAATAACGATTTAAAAGCTCCTTCTTTTAGGGGCACTAAAAACTTCTTTGTGAGGACTGCCTTAGTCTGCATGTTACAGCACGCAAAAGCCATAGCCGAAACCCTCGATTATATAGAGTATCAGACATCTGCCGCTTAATCAACCGGAAACATACTCCATATATGTAGGGTTTGCTTTGCTTTGATCTTCTCCATTGGAAAACTATTCCTATCAATTGCACCATCTTTATTTTTCAATGTTCGATCCACTTTGCTTCAACAAAATGCCATGCATATCCAATTAGTTGGCATCAATGCCCAATAAAAATTATTTTACTGAACATCTATTAAATATTATAGTGCTATAACGCATTAGCAGGAAATTTTCCGGTTGCAGAAAATTCTCGAGTGATTATTCTTTAGTATAAAAGCAGCTTTCGTCCGAACCCTTAATATGTCCTGACATGTGAAAGGCTGCTGATCTGCATCCTGCACCACACCAAGAGAAACCACAGTTTTTGCATTTACCTTGCAAATCACTAAATTCAATCTCTCTAAGCTTCTTAAACACCTGAGATGATTGCCAAATTTGCTCAAGGGTGTTTTTTCTTATATTTCCAGCAATAAGCTCCTCAATGCCTACCATTAAATCACAGCCATATACATCACCATTATGAGTAATGGCGCATACTTGCGTTCCAGCCTGACAGCTGATTTTCCTCTCAGATAGAGTGTCTCCGTTAGCTTCATACTGGTTCCATACAGACAATAAGTCTAATCTGTTATAGTACTTTAAAGGAAAA
>CAZSPF010000088.1:0-2239 GCA_964608695.1 uncultured Fimbriimonadales bacterium
GAAGCACAACTTGCCGCTCTGCCGGGTGTCGGACCTATTCTTGCAAAAAAGGCAATCTCGCTGCAGAGACAGGATGGTTTTAGGTCTGTAGAACATTTTGGAGAAATGCTGGGTTTAAAATCTCATCATGTTGAACGTATCAAACCACTTGCCTTTACATCTCCTATTCAAAATACACAACAACCTAATGGATCAGCAGGGCGTGTAATGGATTTCTAACATGCTTCTGAGTATCCATCGATTTTTGCCAATAACGAAGGCTGAAGGGCCTGGCAGTCGGGCATGTCTTTGGGTACAAGGTTGTCCGATTCGTTGTTCTGGGTGTGCAGTTCCGCAAACATGGGATACAGAAGTCGGGCACAAAATAGCCATAGAAGAAATCGCGCAGCGCATCTTGAGCGGCCCAGCCATTGAGGGCGTAACCTTTCTTGGCGGCGAGCCCTTTGCACAAGCAAAGCCATTAGCCGTCTTAGGACGTTTGATGCAAAATGCAGGGTTGTCAGTTGTAACTTTCACAGGCTATGTCTTAGAGGAGATTCAAAATTCAGCCGTGAAGGAATGGCACGAGTTGCTTTCAGTTACAGACCTTCTTATAGACGGGCCATATCGTAGCGAACTCGCAGATTTTTCAAGACCATGGGTCGGTTCTTTAAACAAGAGGTATCACTTCCTTACACCGCGTTATCAAAATCTGAAATCAGAAATTATAAGCATACCCAACCGCTTAGAAATCAGGTTTGCACGTAATGGAACGGTTCTTGTCAATGGTATGGCAAGTGCTGATCTTATAAGTGAATTGTTAAAAAACGAATACTTTATCAGTTCTTAGCAGTAAACGTGTGTGGAACGAGTTGTGAGTTAAGCAGATGAAAAGAATCATAAATAATACCTTTTGTGAGGGAAAATTTAATGAAGAAAGTTGAGGGTTAGTCATGAATGACACTTTAAAGTTCGTTTTGTTTCTTCTTGTGGGAGGTGCTTTTGTTATTGGTGTTATGTACATTATTACGCCTGAGGAAACAAGAAAGCGTAATATTGAACTCAATCGGCAAAAAGAGGAGAGGGAGAAAGCCTTGAAGCAATGCGAGCAAGATATTGATAACTCTAACGACGTTATAGCACAAACCGAAAAGAAAATTGCATTGGAATCATATTCATTTGGGTACAAGAATAGTGAAGATAATTGTGAAATTGCCGGTAAGGCTGCGTTCCAATTATCAGGAGGCAGTTTGAAGATAGCAACTATTGCTCTTTTTGCGTGCGAAACAGGCAGATTAGATAAGAAAGCTAAAACTGATTCTCGGCTACAATTGCTCAGCAATATCAAACAGAAGTATCTGGGTGAGGGTTGTATTGCGATCACAGAGAAAGCGATCACGAATGAGAGGCAAGAAACGAAAAATATTCAAACACCTCAAGATGAGGCATCAATATCATCGGCTCAGGCAGATAACAAGGAAAAATTACAGGCACTAATAGAATCAGGAAATTCCCTAAAGAACGCTGGAAAATATCATGAAGCAATAGAAGCCTATCAAAAGGCTCTTCAGATTAATCCCACCTCTGATGAAATGTTAGTAGATTTGGGTACATGTTATGGGAAAATGAAACAGCATGATAAGGCTATAGATTCTTACAAGAAAGCAATTACCATAAATCCTAATAACTACAGAGGACATTGGAACATGGGTTTAGCATTATTATTAATCAAAGAAGATGATAAAGATGGCCTTAAAGAACTTGAGGAAGCTGTAAGGATCGTTTCTAATATGCCCGACACCAATAAGTCTAAGGAAATATTGTCAGACATGAATGAGAAATTAAAAAGGCTTAAGACGAAAATGGAACAACAATCTTCTTCATCCACCCCTGCATTTAATGAAGAACTTTTGGGAATAAAATATGTGATGGCTGTTGAAGATGGGAGTTTATTTTGTTATGTCGATGACTCATGGACTGCTGTTTCCAATAACATTAAGAAAGACTTTTTGAAACAGATAGGGAACAAGAAATATTTTGGGAAAAAGCAGTTTACAGTCCGTAATAGCAGAGGTGAAAGAGTTGCAGAATATCGGAGCGGGAATGTCAAGTTATTTTAACCTGATTTCTGAAAAATCCGATAGGGTTGAAATTAAGACGTGGAGGAGGCAGAACAGAAGAATTCATAAAAAACTGAGGGCAATGACTTTATGAGAAGATATTTTTATATTGTTTTGATTTTGGCGCTTGCGCCGCATTC
>CAZSPF010000089.1:0-2187 GCA_964608695.1 uncultured Fimbriimonadales bacterium
CTTACTTTACTGGAAAACTCTACTTTTGCTTGGCTCAACTTTCGGGGGGCTTACAACTCCCCAAGCATATTCGCGACACTTGTTGTATGTAGCTAATCTTCATTCATGTGGGGTCACGATTGTCTGTAATTGAGTCGTTCTCTGGACGGAATACCTCCCCTCTCCCTGCCACAAAACCATTTTTCTCAAAAGAAGAGAGCGTGGGTGGGGGAGGTTCCGAAAAAATAACGTTCAAATGCTTTAATTTGATGACTTTTTTTCTGATACAACATTTTTTGAACTTCTTTCCTGATCCACAAGGACATGGGTCATTCCTGCCTGTATCTTTATATACTTCGATAGGTTCCTCTATATAAGCCCATTCCAGTTTCCAGTCGGCGAATGGATGTTTGAGTCCTGTAACTACATAGTTTATGTGAAAATAGTTGTATTGATCTGCTCCATCAAGAAAAAGAACGGTATACTTCTGTTTTGGATTTGGAGTGACTGAGATTTCGAGCATATGAACTTTTGTTATTTCACGTCCACACATTTCCCCATCGTATATTTCTCCAACAATATGACCACACGGATTCCTGATCGATATGACTTGGCGGCAAATAGTGCAAACTTTTTCTTCGATTAAGAAACCTGGGCTACCAAATATTGTGTATGGGAACAGGCTCTGAAATTGTTGAGTATGTTGCAAAATGAAAGGCAACCTAAATCGGCTTCCAATATCCGAGAAAATATTAAAGTGCCGCTCCAGAAATAAAAGGTTGATCTCTACTCGCTCGAGAATACACCATGCTGAGTAAAAATACTTTTCCGTCATCTGCTCGAATGCATGAACATATTGATCTTGTATCTGAAGAATAATTTCATAGCACCATATCTTCTTAGCTGTAACCTGATCATTTTTTCTTACAGCTTCTCGCTTTAGTTCAGCAAGTTCTTCTTTGAGACGTTCAGAATGCTCCGATGTCCTTGTGGGTACATTTGAAAGAGCATCATCTATTCGTGAAAAATCTATCATGAAGGCTCCAAATTATTGTCGATTCTTCAACCGTTCAATGCGCTCCTCATATTCAACATCTATAGTCTTTTCCAATATATCGAACGACTCTGAATCATTCACCAGCCTTAATGTCTCACCCACAATCTTGTCAAATTCTGAAGCTTTTCCGTTATAAGAAAGTTTTACTGACCGTCCCTTATCCTCATCTGTAATCGTAATGGTTGTCTTGACCGTTGAAGAGTCAAATTTTGAACCAAGCCTATGTTTTAGATACTCGACCAATAAGCCTACAAAAGTTGGAGCAACGAGAGCTACAAGTACAAACTCAGGTAACCAAATTGTATCAGAGCGTAGATCAACTTCTCTGTAGTTTGAATCTTCGATACAAATATCAATTGAGCCTCCTTGATTGTTAGCCCGGAAATAGCTCAACAAAACTTCAGTCCCACTGGGAAAAAACCAACCAGTTTCGCCCAAGTAACCGCGTTGCGGGACAAGTAGCACCTTCGCCTTAGCTAAATTTGCTTTTGTCTCGTTAGAAAGAAAATCTGACGCTACCCATTTTTTCAAGGTATCGGTCGATGATTGAAGTTGCATCTTATGAAGTCCTTTTCTTGGCAATTTCACCTTACTATTTTACTATGCCAAGGTGTGAATCTCCCATGTGGGTAAATCAGGAACTATAGTGATCTAGTTCAGCAGATAATTCCGTGTAGTTTACAAATCCACATCGCTTTGTCGCGGAACAAAACACAACCCTCTAAGAAACAGCCAACCAAATGACTGCCTTGCGAGAATGGTGCAGAAGGAAATGGCTTGCTTGGCGGGCAGGTTATGGGATGGGTGTTGTGTTCCCAACGCTGTGATCCACTGTCCTCACGCCTGCTGATAAGCATTGGCTGCGAAAGTCGATACAAGGTCTATCCGCTGCTCAAGGGTGTAGCAGTGCTGTTTTCGCCTCATCACCAGCCCCACTTGTTATCGCTTTCGCTCTGTACACCAGTCTGTTGATCCCCTTATCCGTTGTAGCACAAGATTGTTCACCAGCAGCCCATGATCGGTTTGCGTGGTCAATCTTGCCGATATTTGTCCCTGTAGTCTGCCCGTGTGTGGAGCGATTTCTATCGTTGCCAGCCTGCCGTGCGCTGCCGCCTCGTCAAGGGACAAGCCCTCGCTGGATTTTTCTTCCG
>CAZSPF010000090.1:0-1881 GCA_964608695.1 uncultured Fimbriimonadales bacterium
GCACCAAAACGAAGGATGGCGTGAGCCCAAATCCGAACAACAACAACCAAAATCAAAACGTGCAAAACAAATCCACTGACAAATCAAATCCGGAGGAAGTAGTGATGCAAAACGGAAAAATGATGATGGTAAAAAACGGACAAACGACACCCTTAGACCGTGACGTAACCATGCGTAACGGAACAAAAATACAGAGCAATGGAACCTACGTTAAAAAAGATGGAACCATTTTGAAGTTGAAAGAAGGACAACGTATAGATGCCGCAGGTAACATGGTAGCTGAGAAAACAAATAAAGATAGAACCATGTATCTCGTTCCAGATAGCACTGCGAAACAGAATTATTAATCCGACGGAACTACATCACAATATTAATTATCAATAACAATGTCGTTTAGTTTAGGATACTGGATGCTATTTGCAATATCGTTCCCGCAACACTTCTACTCACACCGAAGTCTTGTCGAAATATCGAAGCAATTTGGTCGAAGTGACTTTTCTAAACTAAACGACATTGAATTATCAATTTTAAATAAAAAATAAAATGACTGCAAAACAAAATCAACCAGATGAAAACATGCCCACTGACCGAGGCATGTTAACAGGAATGTTTCGTGACCGTGAGAGCACAGAGCACGCTTTCAATTCCTTGCAAGAAAGAGGTTACTCCAAAGACGATATCAATTTGATAATGTCCGACGAAACGCGAAAAAAGCATTTTTCAGGTGATGTCAAAGATACCGAAATAGGAACTAAAGCGGCTGAAGGTGCTGGTAAAGGTTCTGCTATTGGCGGCACTGTTGGTGCCATTGTGGGGGTTATTGCTGCCATCGGTACCAGTTTGGTTATACCCGGTCTTGGTATAATTATAGCCGGACCCATAGCCGCAGGTTTAGTTGGCGCAGGTGCTGGCGGTCTTACAGGTGGCATAATCGGCGCACTCGTAGGTTCCGGTATTCCTGAAGAACGTGCCAGGTTATATGAATCGGGAATCAAAGACGGACAAATTGTTATGGGAGTTCACCCTCGCAGCGACGATGATGCTAAATTCTTTGAAGATAATTGGCGTGTCAACCATGGCGAAGAAATCCATGCTTAGTATTCAATTGCATAAAAGAGAGGCTGTCTCAAAAACAAATCCATTAACCGCGGAGTTCCGCTAAGGAATTTCGCTAAGCTCGCCAAGAGTTTGTATGACAAAATTTTAACATGGCGAACTTTGCGCATACTTTGTGTTCTTTGCGGTTAAAAAGAGACTTTTTTGCACAGCCTCTTTTAATAAACTGAACGATAAAAATTTATTAAACCTTTAAACATAAACCTAATGAAACAGACACTCATCATTAAAGAAGCATTGCTTCAGGTAACTTTTGTTACCGCTATCTTACTTTTTGCCTCCTGTAGCAATAACCAAAAGCCAAGGGACACAAAAGATGTTGCCGAAAAGCACAACGATGCACAATTTGCTAACAACAAGCAGGAAAACGATGCACAATTCCTTGTCAACGCAGCCGAAATTAACCTGGAGGAAGTGGAGTTAGGAAAATTGGCTCAGCAACTCGGAAGAACGGCGCATATAAGGCAATTGGGAAAATCGATGGAAGATGCCCACACTAAATCACAAGATGATTTAACTGCGCTTGCCAGAAGAAAGTTGATAACCATTCCAAGTTCGGCAACTGATGATGCGCAAGATGCTTACAAAAAATTGAATGAAAAATCAGGTGATGATTTTGATAAAGCGTATGCCGATATGATGGTACGCAGACACAAAGATGCCATCGAAGTTTACGAAAAAGCATCCATAGAAGCTAATGATACAGATATTAAAAATTGGGCAACCGTCGCTCTACCAGACTTACGTGCGCATCTTGACCACTCC
>CAZSPF010000090.1:1897-2150 GCA_964608695.1 uncultured Fimbriimonadales bacterium
AGTAACTAAAACTTAATAATTTATGTTTCATCACGTAAAAGAACTACAGTTCAACGCACGAGTTTCGAACCCCGATGTGCGTTTTGCAAAACTACTCCTTGAACAGTTTGGAGGTCCTAACGGTGAACTTAAATCAGCCATGCAATATTTTGTGCAGGCCTTCGGCTGTCGAAAATCGGTTCCCGAAAAATACGACATGCTGATGGACATTGCTACCGAAGAGTTTAGCCATCTCGAAGTTGTAGGTGCTACC
>CAZSPF010000091.1:0-2042 GCA_964608695.1 uncultured Fimbriimonadales bacterium
AATTACACTCAAAAACCTTGAAGTAAAACATTTGGTGGCGACCAACATCAACGAGTGGTTCATTTTTGACGCTACCCTATTCGACAGACTTTTTGCTCAAAACAAAAACCTCACAAAACAATTCAATGATTTTGAAGGCGGACGTTTGGCAGACACCAAAACCGATTTTTTCTACAAGCATATTGCAGAGCCGTTTATTGATGGCATTGAAGGGGAAATTGAGTTTACATATTTCAACCTGCAAGACTACCAAAAGCCCCTACGAAATTCAGATAAGACAGATGACAATTTGCTGATTGCACTTTTCAAATTACTATCTCCGGAGCATTTACTCAAACTGCCTTTTGCCAATGACAGCAACAGCCTTGATAAAAGGTTTTACAGTGAACTCCTTCACATCATCGGACTGATAGAAACCAAAGAAGGTGGCAAGAAACTGATAGAACGCAATGCAGAAAATCACCGCAACTCCGGCTCACTCATAGAGGATGCAATCATCCAACTGGATAGCCTCGACAAAATCAGCAGGCTGGAAAATCCTTCACACTTTGGGAAAACCCTTCAGGAACGCTTGTATAATGTAGCCCTGGAACTAAGTATCACTTGGATCAACCGGATCTTGTTCCTCAAACTACTGGAAGCTCAACTGATCAGCTATCATCGGGGTGACCGGCGATATGCTTTCTTGAACTTTGACAAAATCCAAAGTTACGACGACCTCAACACCTTGTTTTTTCAGGTATTGGCTAAAAAACACGATGAAAGAAACGCTGACGTAAAGCAACAGTTTGAATATGTCCCCTACCTCAACAGTTCCTTGTTTGAGCCTACGGACATTGAACACAACACACTTTTCATTAGCAACCTACGGGATGATAAGCCTATCCCGCTGTACAGTGGCACGGTGCTTAAAGATGAACATGGTAAAAAACGAACCGGTCAACTGACCACCCTCTCCTATCTGTTTGCTTTTCTGGAAGCCTACGACTTTAGCAGCGAAGGTTCAGAGGATATACAGGAAGACAACAAAACGCTGATTAACGCTTCGGTTCTTGGTTTAATATTCGAGAAAATCAATGGCTATAAAGACGGTTCGTTTTTTACTCCGGGTTTCATCACCATGTATATGTGCCGTGAAACCATTCGCAAAGCCGTTGTGCAGAAATTTGACCATGAATTTCCTGATTATGGGATTAGCAGGATTGAGGATATCTTTGATTTGATTCCACAAAAGATTTCGAGGAAGAAAGCCAACGAAATTATCAATCCACTAAAAATATGTGACCCCGCTGTTGGTTCAGGGCATTTTTTGGTAAGTGCGCTGAATGAAATAATTGCGGTGAAAAATGATTTGAAGATTTTGGAAGACCGGGAGGGAAAATCGTTACATCGATATGAATTGGAAGTGGTAAATGATGAATTGATTATAACAGACGAAGATGGCGAACTCTATGAGTACAACCCCCACAATAAAGAAAGCCAGCGGGTACAGGAAACACTTTTCCACGAAAAGCAAACCATTATTGAAAACTGCCTTTTCGGTGTGGACATCAATTCAAATTCTGTAAAAATTTGCCGTTTGCGTTTATGGATTGAGCTTTTGAAAAATGCTTATTACAAAACCCACGATTTAAATCGTGGGCTATGGAATCGGGAATTGGAAACGCTTCCAAATATTGACATCAACATCAAATGTGGTAACTCCCTGGTGAGCCGGTTTGCCATTGATGCGGACCTGAGCCAGGCATTGAAGAAGAGTAGATGGACTATAGATGGGTATCGTGCAGCAGTGGCAACCTACCGCAATGCCGAAAGCAAGGAACAAAAACGGGAAATGGAGCGACTGATTGCCAACATCAAAAGCGACTTCCGCAGTGAAATCTCCCGCAATGACCCCAAGGTAAAAAAGCTGTATAAACTTAATGGCGAACTGGCGGTGCTTACTACCCAAACGAGCATGTTTGAGATGAGCGCATTCGAGAAAAAAATCTGGAGCCAAAAGGTAGAAAAACTAGCCGGAGATATTAAAAAACTGGAAGTCG
>CAZSPF010000092.1:0-996 GCA_964608695.1 uncultured Fimbriimonadales bacterium
AGAGTATTTAGCCTTACGAGATGGTTCTCGCGGGTTCCGACAGACTTTCACTTACTCCGTCGTACTCAGGATACCCGCTTGTCCGCATCACCATTTCGCATACGGGACGTTCGCCCTCTATGGTCTGCCGTTCCAGGCAGTTCTGCTATGATGATACGATCCTTATGCAGGTCCTACAACCCCGCCGGTCTATGACCAAACGGTTTGGGCTCTTCCCGTTTCGCTCGCCACTACTTGGGGAATCACTATTGTTTTCTCTTCCTCCGCCTACTTAGATGTTTCAGTTCAGCGGGTTTGCCTCATACACCTATGGATTCAGTGTATGATACTAAGGCATTACCCTTAGTGAGTTGTCTCATTCGGAAATCCCCGGATCAAAGTCTGCTTCCGACTCCCCGAGGCTTATCGCAGGTAACCACGTCCTTCATCGCCTTCCAGTGCCTAGGCATCCCCCGTACGCTCTTTGTAACTTCACCAAAAACCTTCATGATACAGTGCTTGGGTCGTGCAGTCACGTGCGTGACTGTACCGCCTAAGTGCATCAGTGCAGTGTTTGGTATTTGTGTATTTCATGGCAACAAAATACACAATTTGCCATACAGAGGACATCACGTCGGGTTCTTGCGAACCCTCTATGACATCCTAAGCTCGATTATTTTTGTGATGTATGCATTGCTGCATACTTCCACAATATTTCGATTTTCTTGGATCTTTCTTTTGCGGGTCTATGCGAGGTGGTTGGGCTTTACGCTTACTGCCGCTCCGATAGACTTTCACACCGCGTCAATT
Source organism: uncultured Fimbriimonadales bacterium (assembly GCA_964608695.1). Lineage (GTDB taxonomy): Bacteria > Armatimonadota > Fimbriimonadia > Fimbriimonadales > ATM1 > CAZSPF01. The sequence continues at coordinate 790 of CAZSPF010000092.1, forward strand.
GTCAATAAACTTGTGTTTTTACGCTCAAAATGAACGCCCCTTTTTGCAAGGGGAGTGTATAACGCCGCTCCATTACCCCAAGTTCCGATTTATTCACATTATTTTAAAAATTCTTTTCATTCCGACTATTTTTTTATCCGTCAGCGCTCTCTTGATCAATGGTGTCCTCACGATTAACCTGTGCATTTCCCCCCATAACTCCTTATT
>CAZSPF010000092.1:1011-2041 GCA_964608695.1 uncultured Fimbriimonadales bacterium
AGTACTTACGTGTGCACACCAACGCCGAGTGTAGGATTTATTGGAAAAGGGGATTGCCAAAGGTAACACCTGACACTCATCACTTTCAAGGAATGGATACACCACAGACATCTCCTTATAATGTTTGATTTGAAAGGCACATAAAGCGAATAATTATACGTGCTGTTGTGGAAAATGTTGCATAATGCATGAATATATATTTGTATTATATATATATATTGCTCCGGCAATCATTGATTTATATGAACTTTTTTATGTACGTGTAGAGGTGAAGGTAAAAATTACGGCTACCGCACAGGACGGCATAGGTGCCCATTGGTTATTCCATAAATATACGAAATAATTCTGCCTTTTACAAGGTGCAAATCAAAACTATTTTAAAATAATTTTTTTCGGCTATGCTGCGCTTGAATAGAGATTTTTTTGAAGGTCAAAGAACATACCGCGAATTGCATGTATATCGCCAAGTGCTTTTTGCGCATCAGCAATCTCGTGGTACTTGAGTTTCAGGAGGTCAGGGAGTTTCTCCTGGTCGAGTTCAAAGACTCCGTTTTCCTTATATTTGGTTATCACAAACTGCAAGAAATCGCTATGGATTTTATCATACCCCTTAAAGATACTGTCATTTGTTTTCTCAACACGCTCGACTCTCGTTATCTTTCGTGATGAAAATGAAATATGACTTAGCACATCGAGCAAGTCGCACTGCTCGGCATCGAGTATCTTTTGCAAATTCTCAAGATTTTCTTTGCCGTACCCTTTCTCCGATAGCTTCTCCAAGAATGTTTTGCGCGTTATGGGGTCAGACCAAATTTTGCGAAGTTCTTCTTCACTTTTGAAGAACTCGGGGAGTTCGCCGTTCAAGTTATCAATGAATTCCGCAACTGACATCGGCTTGCCGTCGGCACTCCAGAAACTTGTCGCTATCATGTGCTGAATCTCAAGCTCTTTGCCGCTGCGAAGTCGTATCTTTATCTTTCCTATCGGCTCCGGTCTTGGTTCGCGTGGTTTCTTTTCTTTCGGTTCACCT
>CAZSPF010000093.1:0-1963 GCA_964608695.1 uncultured Fimbriimonadales bacterium
AATGTCTTTCCGGCTTTTTTTGCCGCCGAATTTCCCCTGAATCATTTGGTCAGAAGTAGAAATGGAGATGTTTATGTGTTTGAGCTTGGGCACCAGTTGCAGGGCTTCCTTAATGTCAGCGACCGTCGCTCGCGTCCAGCCGGCAAGGCGCATCGGCGTAAGCACGCCCATTTCTGCAAGTTCTGGTGCAATTTTGTAGGCTTCTACGCCGTGCGTGAGTGCACCAATTTTAAATCCAAACTCTTTACTCAATCGTGCCATCATTAACATCTCGTCAGCGCGGTAAGAATGGCAATGAACCCATATATCCCCTCTCAAAATATCTGCAAGAGTTTCAAGGCGTAAGTCTTTTCTGGGGGGAATTGAATTGCCGTTACCGTTTGTGCCTTGTTCGTATTTCGCCCATTCATCCATATATTTTCGTGCCTCATTGAAAGCACGACGATATACCGCTTCCACCCCCATTCGTGTATTGGGAAAACGCGTTTCACGTCTTGTAACATTCTCCCCCAGTGCAAACTTAATCATTCTCGGTGCATCGGGCACGGGCATTTCGTGAACTGGTTTTCCATATTTTAACTTCACAACAACGCTTTGGCCGCCCACCGGATTTGCGCTGCCATGCAGTATCAATCCGGAGGTCTGTCCACTCGCCAGAGCTTGCCATACGTTTTTCAAGCTTGAGTTGAGAACATCTTCAATGCGTACTTCTGCGGTTATGGCGTCGGTGCCTTCGTTTGTGGAATTCGAACCGCGATGTAAATGCGCATCAACAATTCCCGGCATCACTACCATTCCTGCTGTATCTATTGTGGTCATCTCAAACGGGGGGGTTATGTTTTGCCCAATTTCAATTATTTTTCCTCGCACAACGAGAATGTCTCCGTTTTCAATAACTCCTTTTGTTACTGTAAGAATTCGCGCATTTTTGATTAAACAATTTCCGTTGGTGATGAAGGTTGGTTTTCGGTGCTTTTCTAATTCAATCGGTAAATCTTGTGCAAGCAATGCGACAGAACTTATCAGCAATGCAAGGAAAAAATTGATGGCTCTCATTTTAAACCTCCTTTTTCGTTGTTAACTTCATAAACCACTTTGCCTTTTATAATCGTTTTAACAACCTTTGTTTTTTCATCGAAGATGTCGCCATCTGTAATGAGAAGGTTAGCAATTTTTCCTTCATCAATTGTTCCAAATTCCTGTTCGATTCCAAACATTTTTGCTGAGTTGATGGTTATCGCTTGTAGTGCCTTTTGCTTTGGTAATCCTTGCTGAATTAAATGTCTAATATTGTTCAATGTATTTTCGGGAGAGTCGAAACCACCGATTGCAAACAACAATCCGCTCTCACTTAATAGTTTTGCGTTTTGTGATCGTTCGAGCCATTGCGCATACTGTTCTTCACGTAAAGCGTCCGGAATCGAATCGCCGTCTGCACCTCTTCTTCCGCCCCCCTATTCGGTGCGTTGGGAAGTAAAGGATTTAGAATGACAGGAATGTTTTTCTGTGTTAATAAATCTATTACCTTATAAGCCTCTCGTCCTCCAGTGATGATAATGCCAAGTTTGAACTCTTCTGCAATTCTGATTGCACGGATGATTTCCACTTCCGTATCTGCCAAGAAAATAACCGGATATTCTCTGTGAATCGCTTTCGCGATGGCGGAATAATTTTTCTTGACAGTCTCTAAAGTGTTTTCATTTTCTATGTGTTTTTTTAGTTCGTCAGGATAGGTGATGAAATGTTCTGCATCGTAAAACGTTTGCCTGATGAATGCAATCGAGCCTAACAAGCCGCCCGGATACGCTTGTCCGGTACCGGTACTGAAAGAAAGCGTCAAACCTGCATGGCTCTTAACTACTCCTTCACCGTTTTCGTTCTTCTCGTAATGACACAATGACGCAACTCCTCGGAAAGTGCCGCGGTTCGTTGAAAACACGGACAATGCCCAACCCTGCTTTTG
>CAZSPF010000094.1:0-695 GCA_964608695.1 uncultured Fimbriimonadales bacterium
GTGATGTACCGGAAGAATTGGTACAAGATATATCAAAGTTCGTTAAAGAACAAATGGAAACAGTAGCATGTAACATGACAAACGGACAATTACCATTCCCGGCTGAAGTATCTATCGGAGAAAGCTGGGCAAATAAATGAAAACCAACACCGCAAAAACGTTCGAAGCTGTCGGAGCAATTGTCAATAATAAAACGAGAAAACATGATGGATAACTGGAATAACGAATTTAATTGCCCTTTCTGTGGTTTGGATTTAGTAAGTCCTGCCGGTAATAAGCACTCTGATGTTCTTATTGTCGGAGAACAACCCGAAATAGAAGAAATAGAACAAGGTATTCCACTTGTCGGTAGGATTGGTACAGTCTTACGCCAAGAGTTGGCATATCTTGGTTTAGATTTGTATTCTTTTCGACGCACAAACCTCCAAATAAGATGGACGATTGTTTCAAAATGGGAGTTGAAGCAGTCCTGAAAGAAGCAAAGAATAAACGAGTTGTCTTACTTTTAGGCAGTGACACGGTAAAATACTTTACTGGAAAGAACGTATCCGATGTGTCTGGACTTAGAGTAACATCAATTATGTTGAGCGCCCCCATTATCATCGCTGGATTTAACCCCACTGTCGTGTTTCATGGCGCAATTGGAGAAACAAGATTTTATTTGAAAAAGTTCAAAGAGGCTGTGGAAGAAAAAT
>CAZSPF010000094.1:726-951 GCA_964608695.1 uncultured Fimbriimonadales bacterium
ACCGAATTGCACCTGAACATCTTACGCAACGCAATAGAACAAATTTGGCTTATCTTAAAACATGGAAAGGTTGATAGTCAAACAATGTTAGAAATTGAATACATTTATCACGCATGCAAAAAGGCGAGAGAAAAATGAAAAAGCTTGCTTTGCTGATTATCTTTTCGTTTATTATTGATTTTATTGGTATTATCTTATTTGGAGGCAAATAACACGATGTCATCT
>CAZSPF010000094.1:998-1762 GCA_964608695.1 uncultured Fimbriimonadales bacterium
GTTGTACAGGAAGAGTTCATGCGCAGAGTTGATGCCGTGATTGCTGAAAGCGTAATGGAAAAATCACCGGATAAAGCGATCAGACTATGCAAGTTCTTGATTGGCGCAACTCAGCTGTCTGGACTCGCGTTGGCTAAAATACTGTATGAACTACGAAAGAATTGGTGGAAGTTCGAGATCGACGAAGATTTTACCGACTACATTTACAAAGAAATCGGCAAGCATCGTCACACCGTCGAACGTTATCTTGCCATTGCTGATATGCTTGGCAACTACGTACCCAAAGACGTCAAGCCACAACTAGAGAAAATGCCGGTTGGTTCTCTTGCTCCTATCGCTAATGCAATCAAGCAGGGCTATCGGCTTGAACCAAAAGATTGGCAAGAAGTTACTCAGGCAACCAGTCCCAACGAAGTCAGGGAGATCATCCGTGAAATCAAAGGACAAAAAGGCAAGAAGTCTCTTATCACATTGATACTTGATCGCCATGGAAGTATTTGGGTTTATAACTTTAATGAAGAAAGGTTCTTCGTGGGTTCATTAGACATTCGAGAGGCAGAAGATAATGAATATGTGGCTAAAGCAATTGAGCGTATTGTAGGCAATGCAGGGATTTTGAGAAAATGAAACACAAGATAAAGTTTGTAAATGGCGTTGAATTGGTCTTTCGTGGCCATGCTCACGGAGATAAAGTCCGAGGAACAAACTTGTATCTTTGGGAAATGGATAAAACTCCAACCAAAGATGGCGACATTTTGACATAT
>CAZSPF010000095.1:0-1327 GCA_964608695.1 uncultured Fimbriimonadales bacterium
ACAGTAATCACTCTTTTTGAGGAATTACTAAAACTTGGGGTAAATAATTCCATACGATCAGGTATTGCGATAATGAATCAATCCAGAGTCTCGGAAGTTTGGACAGGATCAATCAATTCTTCAACAGGGAATATCTTCCTTGATAAGGGCATTTTAGATATGGGAATGCATCCAATGTTAACAGGTATTCAGGAGGCATGGGAAGCAAATAAACCAACATATACCTATTTACTGGAAGGAGATGATTTAATCAGGTACTTTAAGGCAGTAAACGATTCTCCGGATTATTCCATTCGGGTAGATTTTGAAAAATTACCCAAAAAAATCATCCATTATGATTTCTTTTTTCCGGACGGGTGTCTTTTTGCATTTTCACCAGCTCCATTTTCGGACGAATCTGAAAAGGTATTCAGTCGTTTTGCAGCAGTTTTTATTCAAACGTACCGAAGATTCCTTGACCTCCAAAGAGCCGAAGCTCAGGCAAGGGAAGCACAAATAGAAGCTGCTTTGGAAAAGATCAGAAGCCGTTCGCTGGCCATGCATCGGTCCAACGAGTTGAGAGATGTAATTGCTGTATGCTTTGAAAGATTGAATGAACTTGGTGTTTTGCTTGGAACAGTTGGCATTGCATTGTTTAACCAGAAATCCGGAGGTCTTCAATACTGGGTAGGTAATGCAATCCAGGATCCGCAGTTGGTAGCAGTGCCACACGATGAAACCATTATGCAGACGGAGAATTTTGTGAGGGACGGTTGGAGAGCAATGACAGAAAAGAAAGAACTCGTCAATAAGTTTTACACGAAGGGACAAAAGGATCTTTTTTTTGAATATTTATTTTCCAATAACGATCTGGTCCAAATCCCACAAAGTGCGCGGGAAACTCTCCGGAGGATGGATGAACACATCGTTTGTTTTTTCCCCAACGATTACTCAGTCCTGTTTGCAGACAGTTGGGATGGAAGACAATATACAGAGGCGGACATCGGCATACTCAGACGGACCGGAAAAGTTTTCGAACAGGCTTATATCCGTTTCCTTGATCTGCAAAAAGCAGAAGCTCAAACATGGGAAGCACAGATTGAGGCGGCGCTGGAAAGGGTAAGAAGCCGCACTATGGGTATGCACCGAAGCGATGAATTGAAAGATGTCGCTACCTTATTGTTTCAACAAATCAAGGATTTGGGAATAAAAACATGGACAACAGGATTCAACGTTTGGCTTGATGGAGATAACTCTTATCAGGATTGGTTAACTACACCTGATGGAGGTTTTATAGAGCCATATATAGTGGATTTGACTCAATATCCTGTTTTCATGAAGATCAGGG
>CAZSPF010000095.1:1346-1744 GCA_964608695.1 uncultured Fimbriimonadales bacterium
GGAGATGATTTTTATGTGGGCTTAGAAGATGGGGACACGATTAAAGAGACCTATAAACAACTAATGACATTTGCCCCCGCCCAATTTGGGAAGTTGTTGACAGACGGATTTCAATTTCCTACCCAACAATACGACCATTTTGTCAAAAAAAAAAAGGTGAGTCTGTTGTTTATCACTTATGAACCTGTACCGGAGGCACATGATATATTCAAACGGTTTGGAAAAGTATTTGAACAAACCTACACCCGCTTCCTCGACCTGCAAAAAGCCGAAGCTCAGGGGCGTGAAGCTCAGATTGAAGCTGCTTTAGAAAGAGTTAGGGCGCAGACCATGGCCATGCATAACAGCGAGGATGTGGGGAAATGTGTTGTCAAGATGTTCAATGAACTAACTGCCCT
>CAZSPF010000096.1:0-315 GCA_964608695.1 uncultured Fimbriimonadales bacterium
GGCTACTTTATACCCTTCTTCGTCTTCTTTCTTATGCTCAAGGAGTTCTTCAATCTTTTCTTGAATCACCTCCTGAGAGAACTTTTTTCTTGCCAATGGCGCAACATCTCGACAAATTTCAATAGCTGCGATGTTCGAAAAATGGTCATAAAGAGTCTGAGGATTGCGCTGCTCGATTCTGCTTTTTGATGTACGCGAAGGATTCGCATAGCTCCATTGAGCAACACCCAAAATTGTGATGCAAAGGATAACTGTGTAGAATTTCATGGGTGCGTACATCCTCCGGGACATCCCGGTGCAGGCGTTGGAATTGAT
>CAZSPF010000096.1:346-610 GCA_964608695.1 uncultured Fimbriimonadales bacterium
GAAGCAACTCCCGTAAAGCAGCGAGCATGGTTCGCTCCATATTCGAAGGGAATATTCCCGTAATCTCCATTCACGGCCGCAACACTCGTGATGTCATTTTGCTCGTGGTCGTAGGAATTGTCCGCAAGCATATGGTGAAGCTCATGAGCTAACACATACGGTTGGTTTCGACTCGGGTTCATTTCGCCGTTTGAACCGACTGGCAAGAAGATTACTCCTGGTGACCTGCCCCGGTGAATTTGGGCCACGCGGAATGTTCGTCTT
>CAZSPF010000096.1:692-1657 GCA_964608695.1 uncultured Fimbriimonadales bacterium
CAAGAGACCTCGGGCAAGTCCATCGTCGAATTTTGCCGCGAAAAGGGCTTCACCGCGCGAAATTCTCTCCGCTGGAAGAAATACTATGATAAAATGACGCCGCACGAACCATGTTACCGAGTGGTCTCGCTCGGAATACGGCGTGGACACCGTCAGGAAGGCATCAGTCAGGCAGGGGGGCTTAGCGTTATGGAAACACGATCTCAGAATGTCGGAGTGGGCGTGGGAAGTCAAGCTGGAACGCTAATTTTCGGGGGAGATCCGAAAGTCCTCTCGATGATCTTTGGACATTTCTAATACATACCCGAACTCTCCTCCAACGAGTTGACCTGTTTCAGCCGAAAACCAAACTTCCAAGGTGTTTATCGCTGGAAGGAACTCTCCATTTTTTTGAGTTTCAGCGATTGAATCTAAAACAAAACGTACTTTGTGCATAAGTTTGACCGGGATTGGCTTAGAAAAGTCAGGGGTATGAAATGCTTCTTCTAGCCACATTGAATTGGGAAAATCGTACTCTGTTTTGCAGCTAAAATAGGATAGTTCCCAGTTAACGGCACTAGCACCTAGCGTTTGTCTTAGTGCTTCTTTCGCCTTCACCATTGCCTCACCACGGATGTCTTTGCAGTTCACATAAGGACGAATATTGCTAGTTATAGTCGCAGAAGCGCTATTATCAACATAACTCTGAAGTTTTCCATCATCAGTTATTGACACTTGGTAAATACTGCGAACGTTCGGAAATCCGTCGGACCGATTCGCCAGATTTACAACTACTAATCCAGAATGCTTTATTGCTGAATATAAGGTAAAACTTGTAGGAATATGTAGTCCAACCGTTCGAAGGACTTCTCTGACTTGATTTTCAGTTTTTCCGTACTCAACAGGCTTAATTATTTTTGTCGGCGACACTGGCGCACTATACCCATCAATACTTCTGTCGATAAACTGAATTAGAACGCCATCTT
>CAZSPF010000097.1:0-1642 GCA_964608695.1 uncultured Fimbriimonadales bacterium
CAACGGTTCGCCGGTCATCGCGGGCGAGTATCGCATGTATGCCGAAGCATTTTCGAAAGACGGCAGCCAGCTATGTGCCGCAGGTTTTGACAAAACTGTTTCCCTCTGGAATATTCACTTCGGAGAAGAATACAGAGAGAAAAACAAGGAGTAGCAAGTGAGCACACCAGTAAAAGAGTCAAAATTAATTACACTCAAAGATGTAAAATCTAACCCTCGTGTTCATGAATACATTCAAGGTGCAAATGATTTATTGAATGCAATGGGCTATACCGAGCATGGTCACCGACATGCAAACATCGTGGGCAGTATCACAAGATACATCTTGAATTCATTAGGGGCGAATGAGCGCGATGCAGAACTCGGTGCGATTGCAGCATATTTGCACGACATAGGCAACGTTGTAAATCGCATAAATCATCCTATGATAGGTGCAGTCATGGTAGAAAACATCTTGCATGACATGGGCATGTCTCCCGAAGAGATTGTTCCCATTATGGGTGCGATTGGAAACCATGAAGAGATGGCTGGTTTACCGGTAAGCCAGATATCTGCCGCACTGATAATCGCTGATAAAAGCGATGTGCATTTTAGCAGAGTTCAAAATCCGATAATCGAAACCTACGATATTCATGACAGAGTGAATTATGCAGTCCAGAGAAGCAGAGTCGAAGTTCGTGCTGATCAAAATGAGATTGAGCTTACTTTAGAGGTTTCTCATGAAATAGCATCAGTAATGGAATATTTCGAGATCTTTTTATCGCGAATGGTGATGTGCAGAAAAAGTGCGGAGTTGTTAGGATGTAAGTTTAAACTCCTTGTTAACGGGACTATGCTGGAGTGACACACGTTCAAGGAATAAGGTAAGAACATACACAATGAGCGAAAGGATTTCTTGTTTTAAAGCATACGATGTGCGCGGAATTGTTCCGGATGAACTTAACGAGGATATCGCGTATGAGATTGGACGTGCATTATCTGACGAACTCAATACCAAAAACGCAGTTATAGGTTACGATGCAAGACTAAGCAGCCCAAGTATTTCACAAGCATTAGCGAAAGGTTTTGTGGATGCGGGGGTTGATGTTACCGATATAGGATTATGTGGAACGGAGATGATTTATTTTGCAACTGCATTTTATGAATATGGTGCAGGAGTTATGATTACTGCAAGTCACAACCCCCCCCAATATAACGGAATGAAATTTGTGCGCGAAGATAGCAAGCCTATAAGCGGAGACACAGGCTTATTTGATGTAGAGAAACGAGTTCGTGAAAAAAAGTTCGAAAGAAGTGGTGAAGGAAGATACATACAAAAAGATGTTTATGACGACTTCGTTAAGCATTTGTTGAACATCGTTTCTCCGAATGAACTTAAGCCGTTAAAATTGTTATGTGATGCGGGAAATGGCTGTGCAGGGTTGGCAGTTCAGAAGTTATCGGGACAACTTCCATTGCGAATCACTGAAATGAATTTCGAACCGGATGGAAGTTTCCCTAACGGCGTCCCCAATCCTATCCTTCCTGAAAGCAGGAAGTTTACAGAAGAAAGGATGCGAGCCGAAAAGTTTGATTTTGGTGTGGCCTGGGATGGTGACTATGACCGTTGCTTCTTTTTCGAGGAAACCGGCAATTTCATCGA
>CAZSPF010000098.1:0-1615 GCA_964608695.1 uncultured Fimbriimonadales bacterium
GGTAACTGGAAAGTGATACCTGAAAACTATTGGCAGGCAGGCAAACAAAAAGATTATCAATTAATTTTTCGCTAAGTGTTTCTCTGTGTTCTTAGTGTCTCAGTGGTAAAATCACTTAACCACTAAGGTACGAAGAACACTAAGTTACACTAAGAAATTTTTTTAACTAAAAACCTAATTATTATGAACACAACAAAAAGCAAACAGTTATTCGAAAAAGCAAAAAGATTTATTCCGGGTGGTGTAAACTCTCCAGTTCGTGCATTCAAATCAGTTGGTGGTGATCCAATCTTTATCGAAAGAGGAAACGGTTCAAAATTTTACGATGTGGATGGCAACGAATACATAGATTACATCGGAAGCTGGGGACCACATTTATTCGGACATAATCCACCATTCATCAAACAGGCATTAACCGAAGCATTTGAAAAAGGAACCAGCTTTGGTGCACCGACAGCGCTTGAAGTTAAAATGGCTCAGCTGATTACAGAACTTGTTCCATCAGTTGAAATGGTACGAATGGTCAACAGCGGAACAGAAGCAACAATGTCCGCAATCCGTGCTGCAAGAGGTTACACCAACAAAGAAAAGTTTATCAAGTTTGAAGGATGCTATCACGGACACGCAGATTACTTTCTGATTAAAGCAGGAAGCGGTGCGCTTACACTTGGTGTTCCCACTTCACCCGGAGTTACAAAAGGAAATGCTGCTGATACTTTACTCGCAGATTACAATGACATCGAATCAGTTAAGAAACTTGTTTATGCAAACAAGAATAATGTTGCCGCAATTATCATTGAACCGATTGCCGGCAATATGGGAGTTGTAAAAGCAGATGAATCTTTTCTTGTTGAATTAAGAAATCTCTGCAATGAAGAAAACATCGTTCTGATTTTTGATGAAGTAATGACGGGTTTCCGTGTTGCTGCCGGTGGCGCTCAGGAAATACTTGGAATAAAACCCGACTTAACAACATTCGGAAAAATTATTGGCGGGGGTTTACCTGTTGGCGCATTTGGTGGCAAAAAAGAAATTATGCAAATGGTAGCACCTGCCGGACCTGTTTATCAGGCAGGAACATTAAGCGGGAATCCACTTGCAATGGCTGCGGGTTATGCAGCATTGAGTTACATAAAAGAACATCCTGAAATTTATGTGCAACTTGAAAAAAGCTCGATGTATCTTGAAAACGGATTTAAAGATAACCTGAAAGCAATCGGAAAGAACTATTCAATGAATCGTGTTGGCTCAATGATGTGTATGTTCTTCACAGAAGAATCTGTAAACGATTTTAAGAGCGCAGTTAAATCGGATACTGCATTGTACGGAAAATACTTTCACGAAATGTTAAAGCGCGGTATTTACCTTGCACCGGCACAATTTGAAGCTTTATTTATCTCAACCGCACATACAAAAGAAGATTTGGATAAAACGATTAAGGCGCATGAAGAGGCGATGAAAGTGTGTGTAAAATAGTATATTTTTGATTGTTATTAGTTAATAAAGAATGGTCAATATGAGCGAAAACAAGTTATCATTGTTTGATACAGAAAACAAAGAGGAATTACTTACCATTAAGAAAGCCAGCGAATGGGCTTCCAATTATCTCGGGAAA
>CAZSPF010000099.1:0-1589 GCA_964608695.1 uncultured Fimbriimonadales bacterium
AGAAATGGGCGTGGGTGTTTCATTGTTTGTAGATAACTGGGCGTTCAAGCTGGAAGGCTACGACAGCATCCCATATAACGCTGCGATTTGCACTATGGCAGGTGTGGTCACTTCCATTAACACAGACGGAACCGGCGGTACAACCGCAATTAATATAGACGCCTCAAAAGTGATGCGATTTGGAGGAATGACCGAAGAGCAAGCACTTGCCATGATAACTATTAATCCTGCAAAACAACTTGGCATTGACCATCGTGTGGGAAGCATTGAAGTTGGAAAAGATGCAGACTTAGTTATTTGGGATGGACATCCATTAAGCGTATATGCAAAGCCTCAAATCACCTTAATCGAAGGTGAAGTATATTTTCAAAGGCATGATGCACACAAAGTAGATAACATCAGTACGAAAAAAACAAAATTAGATGCGTTTGAATACAAACCGTCCCCCCCCATTATTAAGCACGGAAACAAGTATGCTATCACAAACGCAACAATCCACACAGTTTCAGGTCCTGTAATCGAAAATGGAACAATTATTATTTCAGATGGAAGAATCTCAGCGGTAGGAGTCGGGATTCCTATACCCGCAGATGCGATTGTGTTTGACGGAAAAGGTAAACACGTTTTTCCAGGATTCATAGATGCCGGCACACAAATAGGATTATTGGAGTTCGGCCAAGTTCCTGTTGCATCCGATACAACCGAAGCAGGCGAACTGAATCCCGATATTCATGCGTTAACAGCCGTACAAGTTGAGTCCGCAATGATTGAAACGACACGTTTCAACGGAGTAACAACAGCTCTCACAAGGCCTCGCGGCTCAGGATTAGTATTAGGTCAATCCGCTTTAATGAATTTAGACGGCTGGACAAGAGAGATTATGCAAGTGAAGTCACCTGCTGCATTGCAAGTGAATTTCCCTTCATCTTTCACCCCCCCCTTTAGAGGAGATGAAATATGTACAGGTTGTGACCATGAAGGTGAAATTCACGATGAATATCTTTCACATCAGGAACAAGAACCCGATCCGCAAAGCGAACAAGCAAGACAATTAACCGGGAGATTAAGAACCCTTACTGAGTTTTTCGAAAAAGCAAAAGACTATCACCAAAAACGAATGGAATCAGCAGATGAGCCGGTTGACGTGAAACTTGAGGCGATGCGTCCGTATATTTCTGGAAGAGCGCTCGTCATTTTAGAAGTAAGAAATGCAGAGTCCATTCGCTCTGCAATTGAATTTGCAAAGAAGTTTAATTTGAAAGCCGTTCTCGCCGGTGCGGGAGATGCTTGGAAAGAAGCGGAAATGATTGCAAAAAGCAATATACCGGTTTTACTTACACCTGCCGGAAGAAGCACTTTAGGGGGCAATTCGCCTATCAGTGGGCACGACCCCTATGACACACCATACGTTATCCCCTATTACTTGCAGAAAGCCGGCGTAAAATTTGCATTTCAATCAGAAGATGGACCCGGAGCAATGAACCTTCCGTTTCGTGTCGGGATGTCTTGTGCATATGGATTAAGTAGAGAAAATGCGTTGAGAGCCTTAACCTTAAGTGCGGCAGAAATTTTCGGAGTTGAAAAAGACT